>MGQF01000089.1:36889-64871 GCA_001797745.1 Deltaproteobacteria bacterium RBG_13_52_11 | reverse complement strand
GGAGGGTTGATTGCCGACAGACACCCTCGTGCCTCTACGCTTGGTTGGCTTCTTTTCCTGTCAGGCTTAGGGGCTTTCTCGATCCCGCCTCTGAGCAATCTGATCGGTGGGGCGGAATTTCAAACCACCCTCATGGTACGGATCCTTTTACTCACCGCCATCATCTTCTTTATTCCTTCCTGTCTGCTCGGCATGATCTCGCCTGTAGTGGTCAAGTTGACACTCAACAATCTGAAAAAAACCGGAAATGTCGTTGGAAAGATCTATGCCTTCTCCACACTCGGCTCCATCCTCGGCACCTTCGCCACGGGATTTTTCCTCATCTCCTGGATGGGGACCCGGAACATCCTCTTGATCATGGGAGCCATCCTGATTGTCTCCGCGCCTGTCTTTGGGGGCTTCTTTACCAAGGGAAAGACGCTCGTCCTCCTCGTCCTCATCACCGTTCTCTTGCTTGTCCTTCCGCTGGTAGGACTGTATGGATATGCTGCGATCGTTCCGGGCACGATCTCCCTTCCAGCCTCTCCCATTTCCTCCTTAAAGACCGCCTACGAATATGCCTTCAAGCCCCTCCACGACGAAGCAACCTATTTTTTTAAAGAGAGCAATTATTATACGATCAAACTGAAAAGGGAAACACGGGATGGAGAGAAGCCTTTAGAGACCCTGGTCCTGGATCACCTGGTTCACTCCTATACCGATGTGAACGACCCCTTATATCTCAAATACGAATACATCCGGATTTATGAAGAGGTCTTGAGATGGCAGGAAAGGAAAAGAAAATCCTGCAGCGTCCTCTTTATCGGTGGAGGAGGTTATACCTTTCCTCGTTTCATCGATGCGAAGTATCAATACTCAAAGATCGATGTCGTAGAGATAGACCCGGAGGTAATCCGAATCGGCCAACAATATCTTGGGGTTCGTAAAGATTCGAAGATCCGATCCTTCAATGAGGATGCCCGCTGGTTCGTCATGAACAGCAAGGAACAAGGAAAATACGACTTCATCTTCGGTGATGCCTTTAATGATCTCTCCGTTCCTTATCATTTGACCACAAAAGAATTTGCAGTGCACCTGAAGCGCCTGATGAAACCCAATGGATTGCTCTTGACCAACGTTATCGATAGTTTCCAAAAAGGATCTTTCCTGCCCTCCTATATCCGAACACTGGAGGAGGTGTTTGGAAAGGGGAATGTTCATCTTATCCTCCTCAGTTCGGATTATGATAGCATCGGCATTACGACGTATGTGGTCGTAGCAAGCCCCCAGAAGTTAGACATGGAGGACTTCGTACGTACCATCTATAAAATGGATGGAAAGGAAATGATTTCGCATTGTATGCCCGCTGATCGACTACAGCAGTACCTGAAGGAAAGATATAGCGTGATCCTCACCGACAATTATGTGCCTGTGGACAATCTAATCGCGCCTATTTTCGAAGAACGATTCGGTTATCGAAGGGAGTAGAGCCCCGGAGCCAGACCCATGCCTGTGCGCCGAAAAGCTTGTTGGGAATTTGGGTACTGCCTTCACTATAATTCTATAACTAAAAAATGGCGCATCATTGCTCTTGACAATTACCACTTATTACGATCATTATTGTGCAAAGGCGGCTTCGTGTGTTTATGTTTTTCTGCCAGCCTTGAATGATCATACGGACATCATACAAAAAAAGGAGGGACAGCATATGAAGAAAAATATGGGCACAATCGACCGAGTTATCAGATTGGTTCTGGCTGCCGTCATAGCGGCACTCTACCTAACAGGCACTATATCGGGCATCGTCGCCATCATCCTCATTATCATTGGGGTTATTTTCGTCCTGACGAGCCTGATAGGCTTTTGCCCCTTGTACGCCCTGTTTAACATGTCGACAAAGCCAAAGGCAAAGAAAAAGAAAAAGTAATAGAGCACCTATTCAGTCCCTGGCACACAATGGCTGTTGCCTCCCGGAGGCCCGCGAGACGGGCTTGCGGAAGAAAAGGGTGAGATGCATCTTTGTTGGGGTTTCTTGCGTCTTATCTCTAGAATTTTTTTTACTTGATTTTTTCTACCTTATTTGCTAACGTTCGAAACGTCCAGCCGAATGCTTGACGTTAAAAAAGGTGGGATCATAAAAAGGCGTTTTTTTTTATGTCTTTTTTGTGAAACTATTCACGAGTAGTAATAAAAAACACATTATTATTTAAGGAGGTATCTATGACGCAAAAGGTCAAAAATAGGGGCTGGGTCGTTACCTTCAGCGGGACAGGGATCAACCTTGCTTTGGGTATCCTCTATACGTGGAGCATCTTCAAAGGGGCGATTAAACAAGCCATCGAGGCAGGGGGCACAGGGGCCTTCAACTGGAAGCTTGTCCAACTCAATGACCCCTATGCCGTCTGCTTACTCGTCTTTGCCTTCTCTATGATTCTGGCCGGGAAGTGTCAGGATAGGTTCGGCCCAAGGATTACCGCCTTTATCGGCGGTATCCTGGTAGGCCTGGGTTTCCTCTTGATCTCACAGACCACAAGCTATGCCCTTTGGATAGTGGGCTTTGGCGTACTGGTTGGTGCAGGGATCGGTTTCGGCTACTCCTCGGCAACCCCTCCTGCACTCAAATGGTTTTCACCAGAACGGACGGGATTGATCGCCGGGTTGGTGGTCGCCGGCTTTGGCCTTGCCTCCGTCTATATCGCACCCTTATCACAGTATCTCTTGAGAATATGGGGTTTGCAAAGCGCCATGCTCTTCTTCGCAATAGCCTTTGTGATCGTCGTGTGCGCACTTTCCATGCTCCTTGTAAACCCACCAGCCGGATATGTCCCCAAAAGTAGGGTAAAGGCCGGTAAGGCAGCTCCTTCTGCGAAGGCACAAGGTGACGCCACGCCATCGCAAATGATGAAAACGCGGGCGTTCTATACCATATGGTTTATCTATTTTATCGGTGCTGGCGCAGGGCTGATGGTGATCAGCAGCGTTGCAGGGATGGCCAGCAAGAGCATGGGAGAATTGGCCTTTTTGGCTGTGGCCATTCTGGCTGTAGGGAATGCAGCAGGCCGGATCATCGCAGGTTTGTTGTCTGACAAGATCGGCCGCAAGGCAACTCTCATCATCATGCTGACATTCCAGGCGATCCTCATGCTGGTTGCCATTCCCGCGATATGTTCTGAACAGTCGAGCGCCCTTCTCATGGTTCTCTTGGCCACCTTTATCGGCTTCAACTACGGAACCAACCTTTCTCTCTTCCCCTCATTAACAAAGGACAAGTGGGGACTCAAGAATTTTGGCATCAACTACGGCATAGTGTTTACGGCGTGGGGCGTGGGTGGATTCGTTATGGGGAGGCTGTCGCAGATGTTGTTCGCCAAATACGGTAACTATACCTCCTCCTTTTGGACAGCAGCGGCCCTCCTCATCGTCGGGGCCATCCTCACGTTGACACTTCAAACCAAAAAAGCAAAAGAGGTAAAGAGGTAGAACAAGGCCGCATAGACTTTCGGTTATACGCTTTATTGCGTATCAAGGTGCTCAGGGATCCGTGATCCCTGAGCACCTTTTTTATGTGAGCTACGGGGCATAAAGCCTCCCTTTGAACCTTCAAACTGTACCAAACCCGCCATTCTTTCGCACTAAATGCAAGTATAGCTTTGCGGATTGATTCATAGTTTCATTTGCAAGGCTTCAGGAAGCAAGAAAATCTGCAAATAGTAAAAATTTGTCTTGACAGATATCGCTTGGTCTAATATTATACCAAACCAATTTCCGCCTGCTTTTTTAATAGTTATAAAGAACTGGCATGGCCTTGGATAGAAAAAATCAAGTTACATTACGGATTGACAACCTATCGCTGAACTTTGGCGGTGTCAGGGCCCTCGCTGATGTAAGCGTAGACATCAAGGATAAAGAGATACTGGCCATTATCGGTCCTAATGGTGCCGGCAAGACCGCCCTCCTCAATTGCTTAAACGGCTTCTACAAACCTCAAAAAGGCGAGATATACTACGATGGGCGAAGGATTACCCGAATGCGCCCGGATAAGCTGGCTAAACTCGGCATCGCGAGGACCTTTCAAAATATCGAGCTGTATGCCGGGCTCAGTACGGAAGATAACATCATGGCTGCCCGACACGTGCTTATGCACCAAAACTTTATTACTGGTGCGCTCTACTATGGCTGGGCGCTGAAGGAGGAAATCGAGCACCGCCAGATCGCGGAGGAGATTATAGACTTTCTCGAAATAGCGCCAATTAGAAAGAAGGTGGTTGGTGTTCTACCCTACGGGATGCGAAAAAGGGTCGAGCTGGGAAGGGCCTTAGCGCTGGAACCGAAGGTACTGCTTCTTGACGAGCCTATGGCAGGGATGAACCTTGAAGAAAAGGAGGATCTCGCCCGATTCATCCTTGATATATTTGAAGGGCAGGGAGCCACCTATCCCGATACGCCCGTTCTAAGGGATGGGATCAGTTGTATCGTCCTTGTCGAACATGACATGGGCGTGGTTATGGACATCGCGGATAGGATTATCGTCCTTGATTTTGGGCGCAAGATTGCCGAGGGCACCCCTGCCGAAATTGAGGCTAACCCCCAGGTCATCAGCGCCTATCTAGGGCAGGAACAATAAGCATGAACTATGATCACAGTGCCAGAGAGAGCTATAGTATGATACATGCGGAAATTAACGATTGCTCTGCAGGTAGAGAAAGGCTCAAGAATGCGGTCGTTGCTGTGCTTTTGAGCCTTTACTGTTTAAAGAGAAGCCAGGAATGATATAACAATAAGATTAAGGTAGATTAGACGAAATGCTGGAAGTAAAAAATATCGAAGTTGCCTATATGAATGTGATTCAGGTGCTCCGAGGCGTGTCCCTCGAGGTGGGTGACGGCAAGATCGTTGCCCTGCTCGGGGCTAATGGCGCGGGTAAGACCACCGCCCTCAAGGCCATATCAGGGATGCTCAAGACGGAAGAAGGGGAGGTAACCGACGGCAGCATCGAGTTTAACGGTAAGAGGATAGACAGGTATGGTCCGGAATATATCGCTGCCCTGGGCATAAGCCAGGCTATGGAAGGACGAAGGGTCCTGGAGCACCTCAGTGTTGAGGAGAATTTACTCGTAGGTGCTTACACACGCAAAGACCGGGCTGGAATTAAGAGGGATATGGAAATGGTATTTGGCTGGTTTCCCAAGATCAAAGACCTCCGTCGCCAGATGAGCGGCTATCTGTCCGGCGGCGAACAGCAGATGTTGGTAATAGGTCGCGCGCTTATGGCACGTCCTAAGCTCATGCTCTTGGATGAGCCTTCTCTCGGTCTTGCTCCTTTGCTGGTGCAAGAGATCTATGAGATTATCCAAAAAATCAACGCCGAACAAAAGATGTCAATACTCCTCGTGGAGCAAAATGTTAGAGCTGCCCTCGGTATCGCTGATTATGGTTATGTGCTGGAGAATGGCAGGGTAGTTCTGAATGGACCGGCTGCCAAGTTGAAGGATAATGCGGATGTCCAGGAATTCTATCTGGGGCTATCGGCTGTCGGCTCCAAAAAGAGCTATCGCGACATTAAGCACTACCGGCGCAAGAAAAGGTGGCTTGCTTAATTTTAAAGAAGGGTATGGGGAAATGGCTACGGGCATAGAGCAAGTCAATAGAGAAAAGGGCGATACCTGGCCCAAGGTACTCACCTATAACTATGACAAATATGGCTCTAAGCGTCGAGCCATGCGCCATAAGCACTATGGTATCTGGCAGCCTTACACCTGGAAGGACTACTATCTCAATGTCAAATACCTGGCACTTGGTCTCCTATCCCTCGGTTTTAAACCGGGAGATAAGGTGATTATTATCGGGGATAATGCCCCGCAGTGGTATTATGCCGAGTTGGCTGCCCAGGCTATTCATGGGGTTTCAGTGGGCGTGTATTCGGATTTAACGCCACCGGAAATACAGTATATCGCAAAAAACGCCGAGGCGAGATTTGCCATCGTTGAAGATCAAGAGCAGGCTGATAAGCTGCTCCAAATCAAGGACGAACTCCCCCTTCTGACAAAGATCATTTACTGGAATTATAAAGGGCTGATCCACGCTGGTGACCGCGCGTTAGTAGGATATAGGCAGGCGTTGCAACAAGGGGAACAATATGAAAAGGAACACCCCGGCGTCTTTGAACAGAATGTGGGAACCGGCAAAGCGGATGACGTCTGCGCCATCGTTTACACATCGGGAACCACCGGGGGTAGACCCAAGGGGGCTGTCCACACCTATAAGACGATGAGGGCTGGTGCTGATTTTCTCTTGCAGCTTGACCCATGGTATGAGCATGATAATGTTGTCCCTACCCTGCCACCGGCCTGGATGACTGAACAATGGTTCGCGATTGGTTGCCACCTGCTATCGGCAAGCACCTTGAACTTCGCTGAAGCGCCGGAAACCCAGCAGCGGGATGCTCAAGAGATAAATCCAAGCATTGTATTCCAAGGAGCTCGGCGATGGGGGAGTCAGGCAGCTATGGTTCACGCACGGATACTCGCTGCTCATGCCATCAAGAGGTTTGCCTTCCGTCTGTTCATGCCCATAGGTTATAAAATGGCCGATGTAAAGTTTCAAAAGAAAAAACCAAGCGTGTTCCTCAAGACACTCTATGCCTTGGCTAATATCATCCTCTTGAAACCTATCAGAAGCAAGCTTGGTCTGTCAAATGCCAGAATCTGCTATACCCTTGACTCTGTTCTCAGTCCCGATGCCTTCAGGTTCTACCATGCCCTCAATCTCCCTCTCAAAAGCCTGTATGGGACAACTGAGGGTGGAATTCTGGCAGGCGCCCGGAATGATGACATCTGCTTAGATACTGTCGGCCCCGTTGTTCACAAGGGTATAGAGGTAAGAATAACCGATAAGGGTGAACTCAGGTATCGGCAGCCGGGTATTTTTGTTGGCTACTATAAGGACCCGGATGAGACCGCCAAAGTACTTAAAGGAGGGTGGTTCTGTAGTGGAGACAGTTGTTTTGTGAGGGAAGATGGACACCTTGTATTTGTCGATAGGGTACAGGATCTGGTCGAGTTGGCCAGCGGCGATAGACTGGCCCCCCAATTGATTGAGAGCCGGCTCAGGTTTAGTCCCTTTATAAAAGACGCGTGGGTCCTTGCCGGGCCTAAAAAGGTCTACCCGTCGGCTATCATAGTAATGAACTACAATACGGTCAGCAGGTGGGCCGGACAGAGGGGGGTAGCATATACCAATTTCGCCGAGCTTTCCCAGAGGCCGGAGGTCTATGAGTTGTTAAAACAAGATATCGATAAGATAAACAGCACCTTGCCCCCCGGCTCCAGGGTAGAGAAATACGTCATTCTGCATAAGGAATTCGATCCTGAGGAGGGTGAATTAACCAGGACCAGGAAGTTGAGAAGGGTTTTTTTGAAAGAGCGTTACCGCGCGCTTATCAATGCGATCTATGGCAATAAAACCGAGGTACCTATAGAAGCCAGGGTCACTTACCGGGATGGGCGCTTGGGCACGATAAAGACCATTCTGAGCATTAAGCCGGTAAGTAAGTCTTCTAAAACGTCGAAGCCAGCTAAAAAATCTATAAAAAAGCCGGTTAAAAAAACAGCAAAAAAACCAGTTAAAAAATCTGCTAAAGGGGGTACATAATGACCTTCTTTCTACAATTAGTCGTAACCGGCTTTGCCCAAGGCATGGTCTATGCCCTCATCGCTATAGGTTTTGTCATCATCCTAAAATGCTCCGAGGCGTTTAACATTGCCCAGGGACACTTTGTTTTGATCGGTGGCTATCTCGGCTATACCTTCTTAGTGCCGTTCGGCCTACCGGTATGGGCCGCCCTTGTAATGGCGATAGTCACGGCAACCATCATGGGCCTGGCAATAGAACGCCTTGCCCTCCGTCCTCTGCTGGGTCAACCGGTACTCGCGATAATCATGGTGACCATAGCCCTCGCTACGGTATTGGGGGGGCTGGCAACCCTGCTCTGGGGCGCCGAATATAAGGCCTACCATGGATTACTGCCGACTATAACCCTGAAGATAGGCTCGATATCCATACCCTCGGAATCCTTGATTGGACTCATCGTATCTATTATTTGTGTGGCGATACTCATGTTCCTCTTCCGCTATACCAAGATCGGGCTGGCGATGAGGGCCACTGCCGAGGATCTGCAGGTGGTGCAGAGCGTGGGTATCAGGGCAACTACGGTCTATGCCGTCTCATGGGTCATTGCCTGTGTCGTCGGTGTAATCGGAGGCATCCTTTTGGGGGGCGTATCGGGCGCGAATATGGATCTCGCTAATGTCGGCCTCAAGGCATTCGCAGTCGTGCTGCTGGGTGGGGTGAACTCCGTCGGCGGCGCCATTGTAGCCGGAATAATACTGGGCATGCTCGAGAATGTAGCTGCAGGCTACCTGGACCCGCTCCTGCCTGGCGGTGGACTGGCCCAGGTATTCCCGTTTATCGTTATGATCATCGTGCTCATCTTCAGGCCCTACGGTCTCTTTGGCCTGTCCAGGATAGAAAGGATTTAACAGATGGGTCTACGCTGGGGAACATTTCAAGAAAACTACGCGCAGGATATGGCCATCTTCCACTCCACGCGGCAGTGGGGGATAGTTGTTGCCTTTCTCATCCTTCTTTTCGCCTGCCCCCTCTTTTGCAGTGATAGGATACTGACCATCATGACCATGATAGGTATTTCGGTTATCAGTGTCCTGGGGCTCAATATCCTCACCGGATCTTGTGGCCAAATCTCCATAGGGCATGCGGGCTTTATGGCAGTCGGCGGCTATACCTCGGCTATTTTGTGCGCCAAGCTTGGCTTTCCATTCTGGGCAGCCCTCCCCTGTGCTGCCCTGGCCGCGGGAATAGCAGGCTTGATCTTCGGCCTGCCATCCTTAAAGATCAAGGGCTTCTACCTCATTATGGCGACCATAGCCGCACAGTTTATTATTATCTGGACCATAATCCAGCTCCGCAGCATCACCGGCGGGCCTGATGGACTAGGAGTGCCCAAACCCGCGATAGGAAGTATCGTGCTGAGCTCCAAAGCCAGTTACTTCTATCTGGTAATGGTATTCACCTCCCTGGCTACGCTCCTGGCTAAAAACATCGTGAGGACCAGGGCAGGCAGGGCCTTCATTGCCATCCGAGATAACGACCTGGCGGCTGAGGTCATGGGGGTTAGTCTGTGGAGTTATAAGTTACAGGCTTTCTTTATCGGCTGTGTTTATGCCGGAGTGGCCGGGGCACTGCTCGTTCACTACTTCAGTTTCGCCAGTACAGACCAGTTTCCCTTCATGGATTCAGTCTGGTATCTGGGGATGTTAATTGTGGGGGGCATGGGCAGTGTTACAGGGGCTATCTTTGGCGCCGTTGCCCTCAAGCTGCTGGATGAGCTGGTTACGATGGCTGGCCCCATCTTAGCCGCAGCCGTTGCTCCCCAGGCAGCCGCCTCATTGGCCCTCATCTCCCACGGATTGATAATCATCATCTTCCTCATTTTTGAACCCCGGGGGCTTCATCACCGGTGGGAGATTATCAAGGCCTACTTCAGGCTTTGGCCCTTCTCCCATGAAGTATCAGAGTGAAAGGGGGTGATTAATTTCAACAAAACGCCGATGAGAGTGAAAGGGGGTGATTAATTTAGGCAACGCTTTTACGTATGGTGTAAACGAAACCATAAACAGAAAAGGAGAGGAAAATGCTTAAAATTAAATGGGCGTTAGTAGCTTTAGTGATTTGTATGGTAGCGTTATCTCCGCTATTTCCTGCCAGCGCTCAACCTAAGAAAATACTATATGTCGGCGGCACCCAGTCGCTCACTGGGCCCTTTGCTGAGGATTCAGCGGCAGTGCTGGCTGCCATTCAGGATTATGTCAAATATGTAAATGAGACAAAAATGTTGGCTCCGTGGCGAACGGAAAAATTTCCCGCCGATATAACCCTGGAGGTGATGTGGCGGGATGATGAGCTCAAGCCGGCTAAGGCGCTGCCAATCTATGAGGAGCTCAAGGCCAAGGGAATGATGGTCTACAGGATATCGGGTTCACCCATAGCGCTGGCGCTCAAAGACAGATTATGGGATGACCGTATAGGCGCCACGAGCATGGCCACAGGGCCCTATCTCATGACGCCTCCTCAAACTATCTTCACCTACTACCCTATTTATACCGATTGCTTGGCTGCCATCGCTGACTGGTTCAAAATAAACTGGAAGGAGGCGAGGAAGCCAAGGGTTGCCTACCTGACCGCCGATAACGCCATGGGTAGGTCGATTGAGATACCTGAGATGAAGGCGTATCTCAAAAAGATCGGCTATGAGTTTGTGGGTACTCAATATGTGCCTCTCGTGCCTACCTCGCCGCCGACCACCCAGCTTTCGTGGCTAAAGGAAAACAAGGTTGACCTTGCCCTTGGTGTTATGATCAACCCCGGCGCACAGCCGACGGTAAAGGAAATGGTCAGGCTGGGTATGGGACCCAATCAGCCCTACAAGATGACTTTTGGCACTGCCTCGCCAGGTCATGCTGTCGTATTCGCAAAGGCCATGGGTGAACTGGGTGACGGGTATGTCTGTGCCGGCAGCTTCCCCTCTTGGGACGATCCTGCCCCTGGGGTAAAGTTCATGAAAGAAGCGCAGAAGAGCTCTCACCCCGACAAATTTGTTGACCACATCATGTATGAAGGCGGCTTCCTCGAGGCCATGATCCAGGTTGAGGCGTTAAGGCTTGCCTTAAAAGAATATCCATTCGAAAAGCTGAAACCGTTTAGGGTTCTGTACTCTGGTTTCTACAAGATTAAGAACCTTGACACCGGTGGCATAAGCAGTACATCGTTGACCTATGGTGTGGGTCAGATCGAGGGTGTTAGTAAGGTACGTATTGACCAGGTGCAGAAGGGTAAGGTAGTAAGAGTAGGCACCTACCCCTTGCGCCACATTTATACGAAGTAAGAACGAATAACTATTATTCCGGGGGCTCTCTGCTGGAGCCCCCGGGCACTCCCATGCCTGCCAAAAAGCCCCAGGTAACAGGTTTTAGCTGACCCCTGTTCTTCGCCTTGCAACCCCTCTATACCTCTGCCGGCTAAATCCGGATCTACCGTGCACTCTGTACTATCATTTGGGGGAATAAATTGGTAATAATATAGTAATAACTGCACGGTTCAAATCTTATATAAGTAAAGAAGCAGGAGGCAAAAATGACTCTCAAGAAGAAAGATTTAGCTATTTTGGACAAATTTGACTTCGACGTACAACCAGTGGGCGTTAAATTCTTGGTTAAACAACCGGACATGGTCGAGAAACTAGACGAAAGCATGGCTTTCTGCGAGATGCTCAAGAGGGCGCAGGAAGGGGCTGCCTTTTTTGCCGATGCAGAAAATCATACCTGTGATGCAGGACTGTATGTATTAGGTCAGGCAGATATCCCGGAGCCTTATATAAGTGGAGAATTCGGAGCCGGGCTGAAAATCTTCGCGGATGCGCGTTCTGCAAGCCGGCTGTACCACTACATGCCGAAAATAGGGAGGGGAGTCGTTAATTATGTTGCCTTTTCCCCATTGGACAAGCTTCCCTTCGACCCAGACGTCTTGATAATCCTCGCCAAGACCAGCCAAACTGAAATTTTACTGAGGGCAATGAGCTATAGAACGGCGAAAATGTGGTCGAGCAAGTTCTCACCCGCAATTGGATGTGCATGGATTTACATTTATCCATATCTGACAGGGGAGTTGAATTATACCATTACTGGTCTTGGACATGGTATGCGGCGCAGAAAGCTATTTCCAGAAGGCCAGCAACTAGTATCTATCCCCTTTGATCTCCTGCCTTCTTTGCTACAGACATTGCATGATATGCCATGGATCCTTCCTGCGTATAAACCGGACGGAAAGGAATTTGTCAGACAACTACTTATTAAGTTAGGCATTGTCCCGCCCCTGTAATTAAAAGCCAGGTCGATATTGTCCCGCGGAGTATTGAAAAAGCTATACATAAGCACTTATCTTTCCAACTTTAGATTAACTTTATATATAGTCTCGTTTTTGATCGATAACTCCTCTATTCTATTGAATTTTTCCTCTCCCACTATGCTTACATTTTAACTCCTGACACCATATTCATGTCTTTTCTGGCCACCACCTCAGCCACTGAAAAAATCGTCGAGCCAATAAACCCTTGCAGCTCTTCTTCGGTCCAACAAGACCTGAGGATCTTTTCCGAGCCAAGGCTGAGCCCGGGCAAAGGCAACTCCGCCATGGTGACGGTGGGCATTGACAGGGGGAACGTACATGTCACGATAAGAGACACGTAGAGCGGCAATTTTGCAAACAACCTCTCCACAAGTGTCCCTTTCACGAAAGCCCGGAAGGCATCATAACAGTAGCGCTGGTTTTTTCTCTTTTTCCCACTCCAAATCTAAGTTCAATTCATAGAACGATCTTCTCACTATCTATACCTTTATCGGTTTCAATGATAATGTCAGCACAAGCCCAAGGGCACTTATCAACACACAGAGCCAGAAAGCCAGACCATATCCAGCGGTGATGTCAAAAATGTATCCCGCCAGAACCGGGCCAATGGCACCGCCAACGGTACCACTGAAGGCAACGGTACCAAAGAGGACACCATGAGCACTTATCCCAAAGAACTCGGCGACGATTGGCGAAATTGCGGTGAAAAACCCGCCATGGGCAATGCCGTAGACCACGGCAAAAAGGTAGAGCATCCACTGCTCGTTGACCAGTTGCAGCCACAGAAGCCCGGCGATGAGGAGGATAAAACAGACGATCATTACCCTTTTACTGCCGATGCGGTCAATGGCAATTCCGGTGATAAACCGACCTGCCATGCTCACGCCGCCAATCGTAGAGAGAACTCCGGCAGCTCTGGCCGCGGAAAACCGCATGTCCTGTGCATAGGGGACGATGTGCACCATGATAATCATAAGGCAAAAGACAATGGCCAAATTGACAGTACAAATCGTCCAGAACTGCCTTGTGCGAAGCGTCTCACGGAGGGAAAGACCTCCACTGGGTAAAGCCGGCTTATCTCCTGACCTTTCTTTCTCGCAATCCGGCAAAAGCCCCATCAGGCTCGGGTCACGTCTGAGCAATTGAGCGATTGAGACAAGTAATACGAGCCCCGCCGCACCGATAATGATGTAGGAAGTCCGCCACCCGTAGCTTGTGATGAGCATAACAGCAACAAGGGGAATAGTTAATTGTCCCGCGCCGGTACCGACTTTAACGATGCCGGTCATGAACCCTCTTTTTCTGACAAACCATCGCGCTGTCGTGCTTAAGGCGATGACATCAATGGAACTTAAGCCGATGCCGGTGACAACTCCGTAAAACAGATATAACTGCCAGATAGCATCAATCCTGGACATGAGCAAATAGCCCAGGCCGAAAAAGAAGCCGGTGACAGTCATCATCTTCCTCGGCCCCATTCTATCGTTTAATCTCCCGACAAAAATACCGAGCAGACCCATAAGGAAAAAAGCCGCCGAAGAGGCGCCGGAGATAGCCGCCCTTGACCAGCCGAACTCAGAGATCAGCGGATTGAAAAAGACCCCATAGGAGACAAAAGTGCCGACACCTATCGCTTGGATGCAAAAACAGGCAGCGGCAATGACATAGCCATAGAAATAATTACGTTTTTTTGTCTTATCCATTCATGCCAACCCTACCTTGAGCATAAAGATCCTTTAATACACGACACGATGAGAAGTCAAGAGCAAAGATTCGGCCATCTTCCCCTCGATGTTATGCGTGAGTTATGGGCAGGCTCTAGGATAGCATATCGGGTGCGCGGTACCACGTGTTGAAAACGCCCTTGTAAATAAGGAGCAGAGAAACTCAAGAACTACGAACCGATATTCCGACGGCCAATACTGAGCCATTGAGTGACCGGAGTTACTCGCTTCGCCAAATACCGCACCGCCTCCAAAGCACCTTCGGCGACTTTTACATCTTTCACATTTAGTAGTAGCGGTAGTGAACACCCCATATGGATTCCCGCCTCCCGCATAGACAGTCGCATCGGTATAGCCAGGCGGTACGAGAAAGCATCCCCAATGATGGTATGCTATCGCCTTAGAACGCAGCGATAAATCAAGTCAAAAATCGTTTTATACTCCAGGTTGCTCTCGGTTGTTGAGTATCTCTGTATGAAATTCTTTGTCTGCTCGGCTTTATGCGCCACCCTGTGTACCAACAGAGCCCTGCCTGGCGACAAAGCCCAGCGTCTGTAGCCCCGTGGCAGATGAAGTACCGGCGATTTGAGCAAGATATGTCTCGCCGAGCTTCTCAATGTGATCATCAACATTGTCAAAGTAGTTGAAATGTATCTGTTCTTCATCGATGATTGCTTCAAAAAGTTTAACACTGTTGCTGTCGCCGTTTTCTCTGCACACAAGCAGGAATTGGTTATAGGCGTCGATTGTATCATCCTCGAGCTTTGCATCAAAAGAAAAGATGTACTGAATTTCCTGTCCTTTTTGGGCCTTTTCAGCGGGCTCTACCGTCGGTTCTCCATCCAATTCCTTGATTCGCTCTGCAAACATCTCTGCGTGGCGCATCTCATCGATCGCTATGAGTTTGACCTTCGCAGCCATGTCCCCGTAATCCATATCGTCTAAATTGTAGTGCTGGTCCATGTACTGGGCAATGGCCTGCAGCTCCATGGCGCGCGCCTTGTTCAAGACCTCAATTACCTTTTCTTTCATTTGCTCTTTAGCTTTTTGAGCCATGATACACCTCCTTTTTTATTTCAGATTTTCCTACCGTATTAATATTTGATTATAGTTACATCATGCCACGAAAATATTCCATTTTTTTTTATATTATTCAAGTTACGGTTGCAATTATCCTCTTTTTTTCTCCTTAAAAATATAATACCTGATTCTATTGGAATCAAACAAAATTATAGACATAAGAGGTCAAGGGAATGTTACATGGTATCTCCTTGAAAGGATAGAGGTGTAGGGGGCAGAGGGATAATGGAAGGCTCCAGAACAGTGAGGATCATTAATAATAAGCTTGTGTGCCGGAATCCCCTCTTGACATTTCATGCAGGATTTGGTTTGCTTAGCATGCACTTCTGCCAACGGATCAAAAGTGGTTGAAGCGCAAGGAAGTAAAAAAAATATAGAGGAGGTCCAACATGTCTCTCAATATATCTTTGCAACCTTTGTTGGCGCTATTGGCAGGTATCTTGATCCTGGTTATGCCCAAGATGCTGCACTATATTGTTGCTGTCTATCTCATTCTCTATGCCATTATCGCTTTAGTTCGATAATAGGTGGCAGGGTTCAAGGGGCCAAGGATTCCAGGGGTGAGGGGGATATAATTTTTCCCCCTCACCTGCATCCTCTCCCCAAGGGGAGAGGAAAGAATGAAATAATGAATTGGAGAGGTGAATGATGAAGATCGGAAAGATTGATTTTCATCTGCATCCGATAGCCGTCCATTTCACCAACGCCCTTTTCCCTGTAGCACTTTTTTTCCTTGTCCTCTATCTTCTTTCCCATCAGGACTCATTCAGGCAATCCTATTTTTATATCCTGGCATTGGCGGCCCTCTCTGCTCCGGTTTCCTATCTGGCAGGGGTCGTTGACTGGAAACAGAGATACAAGGGGGCAAAGACGAGCACCTTTGTCAAGAAGATACGCTATGGGGTTGTTTTGATTATAGTGGGTGGAATCTGTATTGCCTGGTACTACTTCTACCCCAGGATACTAGATGGTCATGGTGTGGCGACCATCGTTTTTCTGGCATTAAACCTCTCCACACTCCCCCTTACCGTTGCTCTCGGCCATCTGGGCGGCAAGTTGGTCTTTGGGGTACAGCGTTGAAAGACATTAAGAAGAAACTCATACTCGTTTAAAAAATAAAAACGCAATAAAAATCATCCTCTGTTGCAAAAGGGATGAGTTGCGCATGTATGATCCTGAGCCCATTGAACTCCCCATCGACGGCACACTGGACCTGCACACCTTTCACCCCCGCGAGGTGAAAGACCTGGTGCCCGACTATCTTGCTGCCTGTCAGGAACAAGGCATCCTCCAGGTGCGTATCATCCACGGCAAGGGCACAGGAACCCTGCGGCGGACAATCCACTCCGTACTCGCCCGGCTGCCGGAAGTTGTTTCTTTCCGTCTGGCAGGGGAGGATGCAGGGGGGTGGGGGTCAACCATCGTTATCCTCAGGCCAGCGGAGTCACACCCTGCGACTGAAACGGATTAAGCGAAAAGAGATGGTCTCATAGGCCTTCAAGGGTAGGCTCATGGACACTATCTCTAAGGCGGGTTAAATAGTATCGTTAGAATAACAAAAATAATCACGCAAAGACACGAAGCCTCAAAGAATAATGAATGAAAATGAAATCGGAAAAATCATAGTTGATGCTGCGGTTGCGGTGCATAAGGGACTTGGACCGGGACTGCTTGAAACTGTTTATGAGGTCATACTTGCTTATGAACTTGAAAGACGAGGCTGTCCGTCAAACGTCAAGTCAGCATTACGATAGAATACCATGAGATAAAATTCGATGAGGGTTTCCGAACGGATATTCTCGTTGAAAACAAGGTGATAATCGAGCTGAAATCTGTCGAATCCGTAAACAAAGCTCATAAGAAACAAGTTTTGACTTATTTGAGGTTGACTGGATATAAACTCGGATATCTGCTGAATTTTTGGTGAAGCTTTAATGAAAGACGGAATATCAAGAATAATCAATGGAGATATAAAATAAATCTTTATGACTATGACTTTGTGGCTTTGTGTGAGAATTCTATAATCGAAAAGCTACAAGAGCCCTCGCATCCGCGCCCCCTTCACCAAGCCCCACGGACCGGTCATCATCATGGCACCCCCAGGGGCAGGCAGGGCATACGAAAGCCCTGTCTCCCTCATCATCCCTCGCTTGGGCCCAGTGACAGTTATGGTTGCTGGCGCGTGCGTCTTTGTCAGCAAAAAGGCCCCGTGTCCCCCCTCGGCAAAGATCTCTTCATGGCTGACCTCCCCACGGGGAAACCTGAGGATATAATCCCTCAATTTTGCAGGGGTCAGCAGGGCAGTGTGGTGCTCAAAAAACCCCTGCAGCTCTCCCTCAATAACAAGGGCCATGATTGTGTGGCCGTTTCCGATGTTCACGGCCACCTGAGTCCCCTCATCCCCCTTGGCTCCCAAGATGGCCGAGAGGGCAGTGTCCATCAGCATGATGGTTGCCCCACTCTCTCGCTTGGCCCGGTGGGCAGCTGAGAGCATCCTATGGTAGTACGATGGAATTTCTCCTTGAAGATACGTGAATCCTGCAAACCCTTTTCCCTCCTCCAGGGTTCGTCGCAAGCAAGAAAACCTGAAGACCCTGTCGGATTCTCCCTGCGCAGCAGAACCGTGGTCCTGTACAGCAAGGGCGATAACGGTGATCCCCTTTCCTTCATCCAAGGCACCAAAGATCTCCTGGATAAAAGGGATATTGACCTCTTGAAGCTCCAACACTTCACCACCAAAACCCGTGGGTTTGTCCTCTACTACCTCGATCCCCATTTCCCTCACCTGGTCGAGATCATCTCTGATGCTCCTGGCCGCCTCCGCAGTCATAGATACCCGGTATCCTTTGCCGCTATGGCCTCTCAACACCGAGCCGATCCTGCCGCCGCCGATGGTATCCCCATGGATAAAGAGGTCAGCAGCGATCCCTTCGAGCCTCCTGGCCCATACACCGGATGGTGATGGAAGAACGAGAAGGGGGTTATTTTCCTCCTCTCGACGAGCGTTATAGAGGAGAATATCTTGGGTCCCGGCCCCAATGTCAATGGCCAGGATTTGAGGAGGGGATTTCACTCCTCCTCCTCAATGGCCTCCAGCGTCCCATTGATTCTCGCCAGTTTTAACCTCATCTGGCAATAAGAACAGTAGATCTCGTCCCCTTCCTTCTCATCCCCCTCTAAAGGGATCTCCGACTCGCAATAGGGACAGATCGTCTCTCCTTTTCCCATAGTCTACCCTCCTGACACCTGATAGTGATAATACAAACAGCCCAGAGACATTAAACTTTTTACCGTTTTTACACATAACGGAACTGAACGCAAACGCCTGTACGCACCTGGAAAGGATGTTCGCATCGGGCGTTATTGAATATGCCGATGATAGTCTTGAAGCGATCGCACCCTCCCCTTACCACGCCGGTAAGCAGCGATACCCTTGGCAGCTGCCATGGCTGCAGACAGGGTGGTGATATAGGGCACCTTGTATTTAATGGCGGCCTTGCGGATGTAGGAGTCGTCATACTTGCTCAATCTGCTACTCGGCGTATTGATAATCAAGTCAATCTCTTTATTCATAATTCCATCGACGATATTGGGCCGACCTTCATGCATCTTGAGGATGTGCTCAGACG
Source organism: Deltaproteobacteria bacterium RBG_13_52_11 (assembly GCA_001797745.1). Lineage (GTDB taxonomy): Bacteria > Desulfobacterota > B13-G15 > B13-G15 > RBG-16-54-18 > RBG-13-52-11. The sequence goes on along the minus strand of MGQF01000089.1, from coordinate 46,480 downwards.
GAATCCCGTGTTCGTCTAAAAACGCGTGGGTACCTTCGGTAGCCTTAATCTTAAAACCCAAGGTGTGAAACTCCCGAGCGACTTCCAGGACGGCTGGTCTTTCCTGCTGAGACACCGTGAGCAGGACAGTGCCATCCGTCGGGAGGCGCTGTCCAGCCGCCTCCTGGGATTTAAAAAAAGCGAGGCCGAAAGACTCGGCCAGACCCAGGACCTCGCCGGTCGAACGCATCTCAGGTCCCAAGATGGGATCAACCTCTGGGAACATATTAAAGGGGAAGACCGCTTCCTTGACACCGTAGTGGGGAATGGTCTTGGGCTTGATATCCAGTTCTGAGAGCTTCTTGCCGAGCATGATCTGAGTGGCCAGCCGCGCCATGGGAATGTTGCAGACCTTGGAGACCAAGGGGACCGTGCGGGAGGCCCGGGGATTGGCCTCCAAGACATAGACGGTATCATTGGCGATGGCGTACTGGATGTTCATCAGTCCGACCACATTGAGTTCCATGGCAATTTTTTTGGTGTAATCGTAGATCGTGTCCACATGCTTCGGTGGGATGCTGATGGGGGGGATTACGCAGGCCGAGTCCCCGGAGTGGATGCCGGCAAGCTCGATGTGCTCCATTACCGCTGGAACAAAGGCGCCGATACCATCGGCAATGGCGTCGGCCTCGGCCTCGATGGCGTTTGAAAGAAACTTGTCGATCAATATGGGGCGCTCGGGTGTCACGTCTACGGCAGCGGCGACGTAGTGCTTGAGCATCTCCTCATCATAGACCACCTCCATGCCTCTGCCACCGAGGACATAGGACGGCCTGACCATAAGAGGATAGCCGAGCTGCTCGGCAACGTTGAGGGCCTCCCCCAGGGTGCTCGCCATGCCGGATTCAGGCATGGGAATGTCTAACTGACGCATCATCTGACGGAAGCGGTCTCGGTCCTCTGCCAGATCGATAACATCCGGTGATGTTCCTATGATCTTGACCCCTGCCTGCGCCAGCTCATTAGCTATGTTCAAAGGAGTTTGGCCGCCGAACTGAACTATGACCCCATCCGGTCGCTCCTTCTCGTAGATGCTCAAGACGTCCTCAACGGTGAGGGGCTCAAAGTACAGTTTATCAGAGGTATCGTAGTCCGTCGAGACGGTCTCAGGATTGCAGTTGACCATGATGGATTCGAGCCCCTCGTCGCGAAGCGCAAAGGCCGCATGGACGCAGCAGTAGTCGAATTCGATGCCCTGGCCGATGCGGTTGGGCCCCCCGCCGAGGACCATGATCTTACGCCTCGTGCTGGTCTTAACCTTATCAGGGGCATTATAGGTTGAAAAATAGTATGCTGCGTTCTCGACGCCGCTGACCGGCACAGGCTCCCATCCCTCAACCATGCGCAGCGCAATGCGCCGTTCGCGGATCTTCAGTTCGGGGATACCGAGCAGCTTCGAGAGATAGTTGTCAGCAAATCCGTCCTTTTTGGCCCGGATCAAGAGCTCGTTGGGCAGGTCTCTCCCCTTGTATTGGAGGATCTCCTCTTCAAGCTTGACGAGTTCTTTCATCTGCTCGATGAACCATGGCTTGATGTAGGTCACCCGATAGAGATCGTCCACGTTGGCCCCCTTGCGCAGCGCCTCGTACATGATAAACTGCCGTTCACTCGAGGGCTCCACTAATAGTTTCAACAACTCGTCGAGGGGCTTATTATAAAAGTCCTTGGCGAAGCCAAGCCCCGAGCGGCCGATCTCCAAGGATCTGATGGATTTCTGAAATGCCTCTTTATAGGTCTTGCCGATGCTCATGACCTCGCCGACGGCGCGCATCTGGGTGCCAAGTTTGTCCTCGGCATCCGCGAACTTCTCAAAGGCCCACCGGGCAAACTTGACCACCACATAGTCCCCCCACGGTGTGTATTTGTCCAACGTCCCCTCTCGCCAGTAGGGGATCTCGTCGAGGGTAAGGCCGGCGGCCAGCATCGACGAGATGAGGGCTATGGGAAATCCGGTGGCTTTGGAGGCGAGGGCCGAAGAGCGCGAGGTCCTGGGGTTGATCTCGATCACCACGACGCGTCCGGTCTTGGGGTCGTGGGCAAACTGGATATTGGTGCCACCGATGACCCGGATCGCCTCCACGATGGCGTACGAGTATTGTTGCAGGCGTTGCTGGAGTTTGGGATCGATGGTGAGCATAGGGGCGGTGCAATACGAGTCTCCCGTGTGCACCCCCATGGCATCGACGTTTTCTATAAAACAGACGGTGATCATCTGGTTCTTGGCGTCACGCACCACCTCAAGCTCCAATTCCTCCCATCCCAGGACCGATTCTTCTACCAGGACCTGCCCGACTAGGCTTGCCGAAAGGCCGCGGCTGACAACAATGCGCAACTCCTCGACGTTGTAGACTAAACCTCCTCCCGTACCCCCGAGGGTATAGGCAGGGCGGATGACCACCGGATAGCCGAGCTCGCCGGCGATCCGCTCCGCCTCCTCCACACTATAAGCGATCTCACTTTTTGGCATATCGAGGCCCAACCGATGCATGGTTTCCTTGAAGGCGAGCCGGTCCTCACCGCGCGTGATGGCATCGATCTCGACACCGATGACCTTGACGCCGTATTTGTCGAGCACGCCCGAGCGCGCCAGCTCAGAGGAGAGATTCAATCCTGTTTGGCCGCCGAGGTTGGGCAAAATCGCATCCGGTTGCTCCGCTTCGACGATCTCCTCCATGGTCTGGAGGTTAAGGGGCTCGATGTAGGTAATATCAGCCATCCCCGGGTCCGTCTGGATGGTCGCCGGGTTGGAATTGACGAGTAAGATTTCGTATCCGAGCTTGCGAAGGGCCTTGCAGGCCTGTGTACCGGAATAATCGAACTCGCACGCCTGTCCAATGACGATGGGACCTGAACCGATAATCATCACCTTCTTGATATCAGTGCGTCGCGGCATTAAGAGCCTTCCCCTACATTTCCAGGATATATATCAATTTTTAGAAGCTAAAAACGCTCAGAACTATGGAGCGCAATCGTGCTGCGAACGTGGAACCGCCTGCAAGTATAGGGAAGGGATCACTTTGTGTCAAGGTCGAAAAAATTCTCACACCTCGCGCCTCAAACCTTCTCTCCATTGCCTTGACTATCGCCAATGATGCAGATTATAGTACATACGGAAAAGGAACGTCTAAAATATTCATGAGGAGGTCTGATGGTGGACAGAAAAGAGAGGCTTGAGGAGGAATTTGAGCTAGGTGAAGAGGTTGAGGCCATCCATGAGTACGAGGCGCTTACGGACGATTATCTCCACATCACCGCCTCGCTCATCGCTGATGAAGTGGCCCACCTGGCCGAAGCCCGCACTGGAGTCGCCGTCGATCTGGGGGCCGGGCCAGGGAGTCTCGTAAGGAAGCTGGCCGTCCGTTTTCCTCAGTTGTTAGTAATAGGATTGGACATCTCCTTCCTCATGACCAAACTGGCAAGAGACCGGGCCAGGGTCGAAGGCATGAAAAATGTGGCGTTTGTGGTGGCCGATGTGCATCACCTCCCTTTTCAGGCTCAGTCCGTGGAAATGATCGTCAGCCATGGAGCAATGCACCACTGGCGCAGACTCGATATGGCGTTGGGAGAGGTAAAACAGGTCCTCGCTGAAAAGGGCTTCGTCTATATAAGCGATCTAAAACGTGATGCCCCTGATGAATTGGTCCAGCACATAGCATCCCTTTTAAATCAGAATCAGGCCCGGGCCTTCCTAAACTCGATACAAGCGTCCTATACCATTGAGGAGCTTGTCGCTTTGGCCGCTGAGGCTGGCCTTGGCCATATGCGGGTGGAGCCGGAGGATTTCTCCCGCAGGACGATTGCCCAGAACATCAAGAGATTGAAGGGGTCACCCATGAGGGGGATGCGTCAGGCCGCCATCAATCTGCGGTTGGTTGGTGGGGGTAACACGGTATAAAGGGCTGGGGCCATCAGGCATATGGATATAAAAGAGAGCCCACCCTCCCCTATTATCAAGGCGAGCATCAGGGAGGAGACCTGGGGGGAGATGGATGCCAAGGGTCTCTCCTTTGCCCCCCAGGGCACTATCCCCACCTTTCCAGGACAAAACAAGGCGGCCGAGCGATTGAGGGGTCTGGAGATCTACCAAAGGGCCAGGACCATCATGGTCCCCCCTGATCAGGCCCAGCTGCAGGTTCGGGTCAACGCCTTGTCCGATGGCAAGAGGCTGATCATGGCCACCCCAGGTCTGCGGGATGGCTTCTATCTGTTGGAAAAGAAGGGGATTAAGGTCAAGGACTGGAAACGGGCGTCCCGCAGCTCCGGCGTCCGGAGGTTCGGCAAGAGCCTCTCCACTGCTCGCCAGGAAATAGGTGCAATAGATCTGTTGGCCACCGGTGCTGTGGCCGTGGATCTCCAGGGGGGGAGGATCGGAAAGGGAAGCGGGTACTTCGATCTGGAATACATGATCTTGCGGGAGATCGGCTCTATCAACGAAAGGACCCCCGTTGTCGCACTGGTGGATGACCTCCAGGTGCGTGAGGTGGTGCCTATGGAGGAGAAGGACGTCACCGTGGACTTCATCGTCACCCCGAGCAGGGTCATCACCATAGAGAGGACCCTTGAACGTCCGTCGCAGGTCTCCTGGACACTGTTGGACGAGAAGACCATCAAGGGGATGCGCCCTCTCAAGGAGCTCAGGCGAAAGAATGAAAGGAAGGATTAAGATACATGGCTTGCTAGGGGTTGCCCTCTTCTGCCTGGCCGTTGTCATGCTGGGCCAGGGTCGAGAGCCATTTACCACCTATTTCTACGCCTTTGCCTGGTGGTCATATATCCTGGTAGTTGATGTCCTGGTCTACTGGGTGCGGGGAGAATCCCTCATCGTCAGCAAGACCCGCACCTTCCTCCTCATGATCCCCTTATCCATCTTCATCTGGTGTATCTTTGAGGGGGCTAATTTCCGCCTGGCGAACTGGCATTACATCAACGTCCCCCATGAGTTTTGGTGGAGGTGGATCGGCTACGCTGTTTCCTATGGAACGGTCCTGCCAGTTCTGTGCGAGACAACCCACCTCTTAAAGGCAGTTGGAACCTTTCGAGCCGTATCATTGAGGGGGTTGCGGCTTACCCCTCGTTTCCTACAAGGCTTGATTGTTTTAGGTGGATTATCTCTGCTCGCGGCCATCCTTTTCCCCCACCTTTGTTTTCCCCTGGTCTGGATAGGCTTTGCCCTCCTCCTTGAACCCATCCTTTGCCGCAGGGGTGACGACTCCCTCCTACGGGACATTGAGAAGGGGGATTTAAGCGGCCTCTTGGGTCTCCTGGCTGCGGGACTGGTCTGCGGCTTTCTGTGGGAGCTGTGGAACTTTTGGGCCCAGGCAAAATGGATCTACACCGTACCCTTTTTCGAAGAACTGAAACTCTTCGAGATGCCCCTGCTGGGATTTCTCGGCTTCCCCCCCTTCACGGTGAGTGCGTACGCCCTGTACCGCATCCTCCTGATGGCGATGGGGAGGCGTGCGATCTGGACGAGAGGTGTTTTTTGGTTTCTGGTATCCCTCTTCTGCCTCCTCTGCTTCGGTGGCATAGATCGCTATACGGTGGTCTCTTTTATCCCCTTGACCAGGGACCTGCCCGGGGTGCAGGAGGAGTGGAAAGGGCGTCTCCAAGACGCAGGGATAAAGAAGGTCCAGGACCTGCTCCGCAGGGGGGTGCCGGGCCTCGTCCATCTCGGGATATCCCATCCCGATGCAGTGGGACTTGTTCGGAAGGCTGAGATGATTACCGTGAAAGGGATGGGGGTGGAGAACTATCGCCTTCTCCAAGAAGCAGGGGTGCGGAATCTCTCTGAGCTCGCTCAACAAGACCCTCGATTGCTCTATCTAACGATACAGGAGAAGACCCAGCTCCACCCCCTGCCCCATCGAACCCCCACCCCTGCCTTGGTGAGGCTCTGGGTCAGAGAGGCACGGAGGGGAGTAGAGTAAACTACTATCGCCTAAAGGCGATAGCTTTAGGGTTCATTCCCGCCCCTCAATATAGATTTACGGAAGCGGGATGCCGACGACGGCAGGATGCGAGGATTCAAGGGTTCGAGTGAAAAGCATTCAAACATGTTTGTAGAACCACTGACCCATTGGACCCCTGAACCCTTGTGGGACAATAAGTGGAGCGGATCGAGATCCATTCTCATGGACGTTTGCCTCTTACCGTCGACCTCTAACCACAGGAAAAGAGAATGAAGCACTCCCATCTCTGCCAGCCCGACCTACTGAAGTCGTGTGGGGCCTGCTGCGGACTCTACAATTACCGAGCAAACGGACGCAGAATATCGGCCGAGAGACTGCGCAGGAGGTCTGAAATCTTTATTTCACTCCGCAGCGAGCCAAACCGCTACTGTCAAGAGGTAGCGGTACTTGAGGGGGCGAAGCTCTATGAGACCATCTATAACTGCGAGTTCCTCGGATTTATTGACGAAAGGGCGCAGAGGGTTGGGTGTCTCTTGCACCCCCAGCTCAACAACGGCGTGGACCTGCGCGGGATTTCCTTTTACGGTGATGAGCTTTGCCGCCATCACCTCTGTCCCAGCTATGAAAAACTCACCGCGGCGGAAAAAGAGGTGGTCGTTTGTATTGTGAATGACTGGTACCTTTACGGCTTGTGCATTACTGACATCGACCTCATCAAATCATATCTCGCCCACATCCAGAACGCCGTGGGAGAGGAGTTTAATCCCGAAAAGCTGCATAAGAAGCCGGAACTTCTGCGAGTGATGGGAGAATTCTTCTCCTGGAAGGAAGCATGGCCCTTTCGCCAGCAAGAGGCCCTCAGGTTCGGCAAGTACTACTTTCTCGAGGGAGAACACCACCTCGCCCGCATCGATTATGGGAAGATCGGCATCGACCCCTCACCCTATGATGGGATATTCCTCTCCTTTGCCTCTGAGTTCAAAGAGGGCAAGGAGATCTCGACAGCCGAGGAGATGGTGAAGGGCAATATCGAACAGGCTGTTGCGCTCTACCTCACGGGGTGATGATGAGAGAAGACCGCTCACCCCTCCCCTCCTCACCACGCGTGGTTCCCAATACCCCTCCTGAGAGGGATTTGAGCAGAAGATTCCAGATAAAGGGGTTGGGTTCGATAGGGCTCAGAGGAGACTTGAGATCGATGGCAGCGCTCACGGCCATACGGGCCTCTTGTTCCTTTCCCATTTTCCACAAGATGTAGGCCATTTCCTCCAGTCGTCTCTTCCACAGAAGCCTCTGTTCCTCAGTGAAGAGTCCTTGAAGGGCGTCCCTGTATATGGCGCTAAGCCTCGCGTCCTTCTGCTGTAGGGCAAGAATGATATGACTCTCTTGGGCCTCCTTGATGGCCTCGGCATACTGACGAACATCTTCAGGCTTGAGGAACCAGGAGGAAAAAGGTACGATCTTATGCAGCACTCCTGATTCCTTGAGGGACCTCTCCTGACCCTCTAATGCCTCTTCATTGATGTATTGATAGATGAGGGGGACTTGACCATCCCAAGGCACATCGCTTAACCCCTTCTCAACATCCTCATAGCGCAGTGGAAGGGGCTTGCCATGCCGCTGGGAACACGCGGCGGCCTCTCTCAGCACGTGCGCAGAGTATCCCCCTGGTGCCTCCACCACCGGGAACTCATCAGAGGCGAGGGATTCATCTATCAACTCCTTTAAGCCCTTTTTGGTGAGGTCGATGACCTCAAGGCGCTGGACCCCCTCCAGGTCGCTCACGATGCTGAAATAGACCCGCGCCCCTCCGTGAGGACGGGGGCGCGCGATGATGATGACCCTACTCCCCTGAGAGTCCATGGCCCCCACATACCCCTGGGGCGCCCCAGGTTGAGGGAGACGTAATATCGGTCGCTCATGAGAGGTCTTTCGCTCCCACTGCACCCCCTTCTGACGTAAGCGGTAGAGGGTCCTTTTGACGGCCTTGAGGGCCTTCTTGCCCTGGAGAGCCGACATCATCTCCTCGAGGAGCAGGGCGGTCTGGGAACGGGGAAGCTGTATCAGGTCATCGATCAAGGGGATAGTGAGGGATGCTTCTTGCTTCAAATAAAAGGAGATCCTTTGCAGGATCTCCTTGGGCTCGGCCTTTTGGTCCTGGGCAGCCTCCACTTCTCCGAGGATTTCATGGACCTTCTTTCTCAATTGCGCATCTGTCTCATTGCCTTTCCCCCTTGTACTCATCCTCTCTCATCCCCTGTTACTCCGTCATAGAAAGAACTTTATACCCCGTCTCCTCAATCTCTTTAGCCATTGAGTGCACGTCACATTTGGTAAGCCGCAGATAATAGACTCGCTTTGTGCGGTCCTGGTGTGCAGACATACCAACGCTGATAATCTCACTCCCATGATCCCTGATGATCTTTGAAACGTTCTCAAAGGCATGAGGCTTCCCCCCCAAGATCACATCGATCCGGGAACTCTCCTGTAAGATCCCCATCACTTCAATGAAGGCGGCCATAATATCTGCGACCGTGATGACCCCTACCAATTTACCTTTATCCACGACAGGGAGACCACCGATTCCGTGACGATAGAGGAGTTCAGCTGCCTCTTCAAGATTGGCATCTGGCGAGATGGTGATGGGATCCTTAATCATGATATCACCCATTGACACCTGTTCGATGATGGAGGCAAGATAGGCCTCGCGTATATCCCTCTCAGTCACCCACCCATGCAACTCCCCCTGTTCGACGACCGGCAGGTGACGGATGGAGTGCTTCTTCATGAGGTTGATGGCAGCAGAGACGGTGGCATCCTTTCTGATGGTCACCAGTTTCTTGGCCATCCTCTTTTTGACCTTCATCCCCTCACTCCTTGGAAGAAATCTTGTTCAGTATATACAAATCTATTATCATGAACCACATGAGAAAGCAAGGTAAAATTCCCCATGAGGAGGTGCCCCATTCCTCTTGCAGAGGGCTCCTAACTTGAGTAAAATAGTCAATGGTCTTTTGGCCAAACAGAGATAGAGGTGAAGATACGGCAGTACACAGAGGCCGCGTTAGAGCATGCAAACCGGCAAGGTCTTCAGGGGGAGAAGGAGGATGACGGAAATAACCTGATTGATACCCCTTTTGAGCAGGTGAACCACTAACAGTCGTTAGATGGGTTCAAGGGGTGAGATGGGGGAATCATGCAAAGGGGGGAAAACACCCATAGCGGGTTTATAAAAGGTCTTTTCATTTTTCTCTTCATCGTATTTCTTTTCCCTACCAACGCCTTGTTACAAGATAAAAAGGGGGTGGAGGAGCTGCTCAGAGACCTGCAGGCAGAGCAGCCCCTCGTCCGCAGCGCTGCGGTTGAACAATTGGGAAGGGCAAAGGATGCCAGGGGAGTGGGGCCCTTGATAGAGGCATTGCGGGATGAGGATAAAGGTGTACGCAGGGAAGTGACAAAGGCCTTGGGGGAAATCGGAGACTCACGCGCTGTGCAGCCCCTTGGGGAGATGCTGGAAGATACAGATGAATTTGTACGTATAAATGCCCTCGAGTCCTTGGAGAAAATCGGGGGTGATGAGGCAGTGGACCTGATCATCGCCGGGCTGAAGAACGCAAACCCCTTGGTGAGGGTGAATGCATCT
>MGQF01000089.1:35192-36838 GCA_001797745.1 Deltaproteobacteria bacterium RBG_13_52_11 | reverse complement strand
GCAGCAAAAAATGACACCCTCTCCGACGTCCGCTTTTCAGCCGAGCAGGCTCTGGTACAGATCAGGGGTGGAGCGACCGTGAAGGCCCCTGAAAAAGCGCGTGCGCAGAGGACCATCACAGATGAGAAAAGTGCTTCGTTGACTGCCGAATTGCAACAGGTGGCTGAAAGGATAAAAAGGGAATACGGTCTGATTTTGGATTACAAGAAGTATGACATTATGGACCTGTTGGACATCGAGGCGCGGATGAAAATGAGGCACCCGCAGGATACCATGGAGAGTTTGTTGGGAGACCTCTTGACGCAAGAGGATAAGGAGCGAAATAGACACCTCTTTGAGCCGAAGCAGTAAACCGCATACGGCAGTGAAGTACCAGAGTATGAGATGATCCCTCCGACCCTCATTCATGAGGGCTCTACCCATTTGATCATCACCCTTTACCCCAGGGCTAACAAATGATCACCCTCGTCCCCTTTGAACGAGTCACCCACGCGGTCATGGAAGAACTGAAGGTGCGACTGCTTGAGGTCTTCGCGGCAGAGGTCGGCTCAGTTCCACCCATCGTAATACCCCTCTGGACATATGAGCCCCTCCGCGGCCAGTATAACGCCCATTCCCTTCTTCAGGTCCTGCAAGAGGGAAAAGGGCACGAGCGAATACTGGGTATTGTGGATCGCGACCTCTTTGTACCGCGGCTCAATTTCGTCTTCGGGGTAGCAGATCCAGTGGGACACAGGGCCTTGATAGCCCTTCCTCGATTGCAGCAGGGGTTTTACAATCTTCCCCCCGACCCATCTCTCTTCCTCTTACGGACGGTGAAGGAGGCCGTACATGAGCTGGGTCATACGGGCGGGCTCGAACACTGTCCAGATCCCCGATGTGTGATGTACTTTTCCAATTCCTTGGCGGACACGGACCAAAAGGATTATCAATTCTGCCCCCGGTGCCGCACCAAGATCACCTTCTAGTTTAGAGAGGTTATGACATAACGGGAGAGTACAAGGATTGCTCAGAATAGAATGAGGGATATAAAGGGCTAAGAAGTGCTGCTCCATTTGTATGTCCAAGCAATCATTACTATGATAGCTGAGAGCTGATCACTGACAACTGAACGCTGACTCCTTGACAGCCTTTTTTAGTTGATTAAAACCTATACAAAGTTGCGCTTTGGTAGCTCTTTTTTAAGGCAAAGGGTAGGCACGGGGAGGAGGCGATGAAGTTCTGCCTCGACTACTTGAAGACGCACTGATTGAAACAGGAATTCGATCCGCGAACAGGGACATCCCCATCACCACCCCTTAGACGTTCATTCCACCGTCGGCCATGAAGACGCTGCCGGTCGAAAAGCTGCTTTGATCGGAAGCGAGGAAAAGAACCGATCGGGCGATCTCCTCCGCTTGGCCGTGACGGCCCAGTGGAATGACCCGGTTGAGCATTTCAGTGCCATCTTCCCCGATTACCTCGGTAAGCCGTTCCTCGATCGTCGACTGAAAAGAGTTGTCGATGGGGCCTGGCGCGAGAGCATTGACGCGGATCTTCCGGGCCGCCACTTCTTTTGCAACTGTACGCATGAGCCCTATGAGCGCATGTTTGGATGTAGCGTAGGCGCAAACGCCGGGATCGGCCGTCACACCCATGATGCTGGA
>MGQF01000089.1:35049-35161 GCA_001797745.1 Deltaproteobacteria bacterium RBG_13_52_11 | reverse complement strand
TGGGGCAAACAGTATTTGCAAGCCAGGAACGTGCCTCGGACGTTGATTGCCATAACGGCGTCGAAGACTTCCTCAGGAAATTCCGTAACCGGTTTGACGACACCGCTAATGC
>MGQF01000089.1:34179-35030 GCA_001797745.1 Deltaproteobacteria bacterium RBG_13_52_11 | reverse complement strand
GTCGATCTTGCCCCATTTGGCAACAGTCTGATTGATATATTTTTGTGTCTCTTGCGTATCGGCTACGTTCGCCTTCACGGTTCCCAGAAAATCAGCGCTCGCGTTTAGGGCTTTGGCCGCACGAACCAAATTTTCTTCGTTACGACCGACCAGCATGACCTTCGCGCCTTCCTGCAAAAGGAGCGCGGCACTCGCAAGACCTATGCTGCCTGCTCCACCGGTGATGATACATACTTTGCCGTTCATGATCCCCATTTGTTTTCCTCCTTTTTTATCCACCCTTGGGGCACCCCTGCGGATTTGGGGGATGCCCTTTTGGATTTCTATTGTTATTTGTCTGCTGCATCAAAGGAGCTGGTAGCCGTTTCTTTAAGGATCGCTCAAAAACACCCTATGAAATTACCCGATCAATTCCTGTAACGATTATGTGATGCAGGGCGCCAGCGGCATCGGTACACGTCTTCTTCGGCAGGATATCATGAATGGCAATGGAAAAAAACTAAAAAACAAAGGCCGTATCTAGGACTCCCCCTGTTCAAGGGCTATGGATAGTCGTAAAGGACGCCCCTATTTCCTCCAGACCGTCGAGGTTTGACCCTATGCTCTTTATCTATGGCAAGATATTGACTTATTTAAGGACGTCGCCATCTCCCCCCCAAGGCAAATGTGGCCTCATCCCCCTTTAATGTTAACAAAATAAACCTGACCCTTCTCCTGATTGCAAACCCACAGACACCCGGATGGAACGTCTTCGTCTTTTTTTCAATAATAAAAAAATTCTGTCAAGGGGTTTTTAAAAAATTTCACAAGGAAAATCCATGTGAGTACGGGGTCTTGAAGACACTTGTGAG
>MGQF01000089.1:33788-34168 GCA_001797745.1 Deltaproteobacteria bacterium RBG_13_52_11 | reverse complement strand
TTTTGAAATGCCCTGGTTTATCCCTTGCCTTTACTCCGACTGAGCGGATATAATGGCCAGCGCTTTGGAGGAGGAAGCTTGTGGGTATGTTGAACAAAAAGTTGGCCTTAGACCAAAGAGGGGCGCATAGGATGAGGATCCTCGCCATATCCCTCCTCCTCATTTTCGTGAGCCACTCCTCTGCATTTGCCCGTACCTCCTTGCCAGGGGAGGGGGTACGCTTTCACTACCGGGTCCATAAGCTTGGGTCTAACATTATCAAGGCCTCGCTCTCTATAGAACAGGATGGTCCCCTGTACCTTGTAAAGGCTGTCGTGGATACCACCGGTGTCACCCGCCTCTTCTTTCGGATGCACAACCGTTTCACCTCGTATGTAAAA
>MGQF01000089.1:29414-33772 GCA_001797745.1 Deltaproteobacteria bacterium RBG_13_52_11 | reverse complement strand
CTTGGCGTTATGTAAAAGAAGTGGATCAATGGGGGATCTTTGCGCACAAAAAGCGCTACAACGATACCCTTACTTTTGATCCTGGCAATTGCAAGGTCATTGTTGAACGGGCGGATCCCCCTGGCGTGCAAGAGATATCCGTCCCCCCCCAAACCTATGATCCGTTGGCCATCTTTCTCAAATCTTTTCTGGAATCAGAGGTGACGAATGGAAATACGATAGAGATGAGGATATATGATGGGATCACACTGAGAGAGGTAACGTTTAATGCCGCCGGCGCAGAGATACCCACCTCCCTCTACGGTACGGTAAAGGCCATATGCCTGAAATCCGAGGTCCCTTTCAGCAGCTTGGGTGACAAAGAGGGGATCATTAGAATATGGTATACCGATGATGCACGGAGGTTCCCCGTCAACATCTCTCTGGAGCTACCAATTATAGGGGACGTGGAGTTTGAGTTGGAGAGGGTCGAGGTATGGTGAGATAATGTACTTAGTCCTTTTCTCTCGCCACGTATTAGCTCAAGCAAAAAAAGCGATACACTAAAGTGCAAAGGCGTGTGAACGGAGCAGTAGCCCAAGCAGAGGGTTGCCCCTGATTCTTTCTCCTTATACCTGCTTACAAACCGCCCTATTCTGGACAGGGCTTCGGGTTTCTAATCAGTGAAAGGTATGATAAAAAAGCCACTCTTAACGCCGCTCGTACCAGCAAAACAGGCATAGGTGGTCGCAATATTGGGAGCTATGCCCAGCACAACGCCCCTCTCACCCTTTGGTCGTACCGAGGCGGACTTCCATGCCGGTGAAGCCGACCACGGGTCGGTGGTATAGTACACCTTGGTTTTTTCCTGCATTCCCGCGAACAGTTTGCCGGAACCAATAGTTCCGGCGCAGACAATACTCCTGATGCCTGCAATATCCTTCCGAACTTTGAGTTTGGTAACAACAGTACCATTAACCCGATAGACGTCGTCATTTGTATACGGGTTGCCATCCCAAGCGACAAAGGACACCTGCCCACCAGCAGAGGTGGGATTAAAGTCTGCTGGTAAGGCTATATCTGACGTGACAATCTGCATATCACCCGGGGAATCGACGCCGGGCGTCGCGAGCAGGACATGCGTTACGGATGCCGGTATGTCCATATTTACTATATCTTGAAAGGTGTCTACCGCTGTCGAACCAACAGTCACGATACAGCGGTCACGGACAAAACCAGGGCTGAACCGGCATGAGGTGAAGTCCATGGGATATACCGGGAAGCCGATGGCCAAGTCCTCCCACACATCACCAGAACCAAAAGTATGGACCCGACCGGTTACCCCGCCAACCGAGTCCCTCGAGCAAACCAAGTAGTTCCTGCCGTACATCATTCCTATTCGGGATGGCCCAATAGCAATGTCGCTGATGACGGTACTAGTCTTAGCTGAGTCATTAGGTACGAGCGGGAATGCCTCCCACTCCTCGCCGCCGGTTTTGGACACCCAGACAGTGCCACCTTGATTAACCCCGACCTCGGCTGGTGTTGAATCGACCACAGCCACTAGGTTGGCATTATCGGGAGCTACAGCTATGGCTTGCGGTGGGGCAGCAAAATCGGAGGGCATAGTACACGGTACGAAGCTAGAGCCACCGTCAGTTGACTTATACACACCGGGGGAACTGGTGCACTTGGCGGCGATAATATAGACAGTCTTACCGTCAGGACCAACGGCCATGTCGGTGACATTCCATTCTGAGCACTTACTGCTACTTATCACAGAGCCACAAAACAATCCGATGACTACTATTACTACTAATAGTATTGTCCCTGCTAATTTGTACATTTTGCCCTCCTTATTTGTGAGTTCAACCCTTCAACGCAACATATGCTCCTCTGCCTCGCAGGGGATGTTGTCTCCGAATGAACATACAAATCCACACCTCTTCACCTGGTGCACCATCCCAGGGACGTCGAATCTCGGCTGCCTCAGCATACCGCTCATTTATACCACTCAACCCCCCTTTTGTAAAATCAACTCAAAAACAAAGCCCCCTTCGTTCTGTCCGCCCAAAACGGCGCGCATGAACCTCGGCGTGGCTACGTGCCGTGGCGTTCGATGCGGTTGTTCGCAATCAGTTCATTGTCAGTTTCTTCCACACAACACCTGCCACAAGGATAGACTGGACGAGCAGCAGAAGCAAGGCCGCAAGAACACCCACCTTGGCTATGATGGCCTGCCGACGCACCGGGAGCGAGAAGTAGTTCCGATGATCCACCAGGACATACAACAGGTACGCACAATTCAACACCCCGCCAATCATGAATGCCGCCAAAGCGATCAACATGTAGCCGTAGCCGTCCATACAACCTTTGTAGAACAGGGCTTGCCGAATAGCCGCAATGGCGAAAGGAATGACCACTACAGCCAGAGGTACGAATCCAAGATATGCCTTCATCATCTTCATGCGAACAATGTTTATATGGTTCCTTATATTACCATAATATTGTTATGTTTGCAATATAAGACACCTGTGAAACAAGAGCCGATCGGACACAAACCTTCTTCTTATTAGATACTTGCGTTTGGGAGCAGCATTCGAGGTTTGCCCTGATTCTTTCTTCGCGTTTTGGCTGTTCGTTCTGTTAATAACCAAGTATGGTGCCCCCGGAATTGCCATTGTCAACTCGCGCTTGTGAACAGGTCTCTTACGGTAACTGCAGAGGGATTATATAACTGGGCGACGATTCCAAAGGCCACGGAGAGGAGAAGTACCAGCAGAACCCCCCACCACGTTGCTTTAAAGATGCTGATCTCCCAGCCGGTCTCTTTGGCCCGGCGGACCCTGCCGGATAGACCCGTTACTAAAAGCACTTGAAAAGCAGCCTCCGATAATATGCTCGGCGCGCACCAGATCAGATAGCCGCCGACGATGACGACGGAGAACACCAAAGCCACTAGCAAGAGGATGGCAAGCAATTTCAAGAAGCCTTCATCCCCGACACCCGATAAGCCATCCAGAAGGCTCCCGCCACCCCCTTTGGCGCCCTCTGCCACGCCGGGGTTGCCGCCCACCCCTATAGGCATTGCCATCTCCGGGGTGCCGTTTGCGAAAGCCCCTCCTGATCCCCCGCCGCCTGATGCGCCGCCTCCAAAGCGGGTGAATAAGCGGGGTGTCCCGCTGCTCGAAGCGGAGCCGCGAAACGAAGGTATCAGATCACCCCACCAGGAGCCGCCACCGCCTTTATCCTTCTTCCCCCTCGCATGTCTTCCAATGCCGATGTACAGCAGCCACAACTTTACAAACAAGAAAAACAGCAGATATGAAAGGATAATTGCTATGCCGTAGCGTAACGGCATGCGGGAGACGCCGAGCAGGCTTAATAGCTTGGAGCATACAACGCCGCTGATCACGGTTGCCGAGAGGATGATAAACATATGAAAGCGGACGAAATACGACCTGCGGATTCTCTCGGTCAATCTTCGTTTAAGCGCTGCGCTGTTTATAAGCTTTTTCACTATCATTCCGGATCTGTCTAACGTCGGGCATCAACCGCAGCTCGTCTGGTGCGCCGACGGATGATGCCCTTGTTCGACTGGTGACCTACTGATCCCATCCTTTGATGAGGCAGTACAGGACATAAGCACCTGCGATGGTGCCGATAGGGAAACCAAACAATAGAATGACGCCATATCCAATCCCAACCTTCCGTCCCCATTCTTTATGTTGCTTAATTGCTGCTCCAAGGACCAGCTGGAAATACACAAATAACGCGATAAGTGCCAGCACAATAACCACAACGACTATGGGACCCGTTTCGGCTTGCTGCGGATTAGCGACCAAGGGAATTAAAATAGCCGCAGCAATGGCAAGCACACTGATGCCGGATATCCAAGCCAGCAAGCGAGTTACTCTTCCGGCCTTTTCATAGGGCTTTAGTTTGTCAGTCATCTTCTCCTCCTCGATGCGTCGATCAATATCTATATGGTTCCTTAATAATACGCCAAATATTGCGGCCTCCCCGTGGGGGCGTACCATGCTAAGCTCCCTGTGCATTTCCTTATTATTCTTATCTTTACCCCCCCCTTTTTTTCATCCCAAAATATCATTCTAAGGCCCGAATAAGCACCATAATTCACCACTTTTATCTTTTATATCAGATAGTTACCCAGGTCCGACCCCCGGCGCCGGAAGTCATGGCAGCCGCCGTCCGTTCAGGGGACGCGCTGTTGGGCGCGCAGGCCCCGGCTCATGGCAACCCCACGCCCGCAACATCCACGCGGACCGTCTCGATACGACCGCTCTTGAGAGCGCACGATTTCTCCCGCTCGGGAATGATCTGGCAGCTTAGAACGAACAGAGTGCGTCGGTCGGGGC
>MGQF01000089.1:23656-29407 GCA_001797745.1 Deltaproteobacteria bacterium RBG_13_52_11 | reverse complement strand
CATACAGGCGACTGCTTGATTCTCCGTGGTGATGCGGTGCGTGACTTCGCCCCCCTCCCGGACACGCAGCACCTCGCGGCCTATGGGCGAGGCGACCCATACCGCGCCTTCGGCATCCAGGCAGATGCCATCTGGACCCGCTGCCTCCAACCTTGCCCAGACACGGCGGTTGGAAAGCGACCCGTCCGGTGCCACGGCAAATGCTGTAAGACGGGCGCCAAAGGATTCCGCGACGATGAGCGTTCTGCCGTCAGCGGTAATGACGCTGCCGTTCGGAAACGAGAGATCTTCGGCGACGACACTGGCCTTACCTTCCGGCGTAACGAGAATCAAAACTGTGGGTTTGGCTTCAGCCATGGCGGGTAGATCAAAGCCGAAGTTGCCGACATACGCGCGGCCTTTTTCATCCACCACCATGTCATTGCAGTGAAACGGGGCCCAGGCTGACAAATCGGCGACAACCGTCAAGCCTGCAGGGTCAAGCCGCAGCAACCTGCGGTCCGTCATAGAGACAACGAGCAGCCGCCCATCCGGCAGCCAACCCAGACCCGATGGCAGTCCGGGTACTTCGACCACGGTGCTCACTTTACCGTCGAGACTAACTCTCATGACCTTCTGCGCCGTCATGTCGGAGAACCAAAGTTCTCCCTCCCGCCAACGCGGCGCCTCTGGGAATGCAAGCCCATCCAGCAGGACACCCTCGGTCTTTAGCACTATGGTCAACGCACACACCGTTTGTCTGCCGTCCAACAATGATCATACAGTCTGTATAAAACGGCAAACCCAGACTGTTTCTTTCCTCGATAAGAAGTTAATGTGTTGTGGAGGATTGTCGGCTTTGTGAATGCCCCAGGCATATGGCCAGGGTATTGTCCAACTTGTTTTTTTGAAGGGGCTGATATAGAGTGAGCCTTTGGCATCGGTCTTGTTCCTGTCCCTGAGAACAAACGAGAGCTTACTTGGCACATCACATGAACGCTCATAAAATTATTCAATTTGTCCACAGTCTGAGATAACTATCTTTTTGGAAGTTCGACCACTTTCGGATCCGTATTTTTCGATTTCCTGAATTACATCCAGTCCTTCTACAACCTTGCCAAAAACAACATGTTTGCCATCAAGCCACTCTGTTTTGACCAATGTAATAAAGAATTGAGAACCATTGGTATTAGGACCGGCGTTAGCCATACTTAAAATCCCAGGTCCGGTATGTTTTAATTTAAAATTTTCATCAGCAAATTTGTTACCATAGATTGACTTGCCGCCGGTACCGTTGTGGTTCGTAAAATCACCCCCCTGACACATAAAATCATTAATGACCCTATGAAAAGTGCTTCCCTTGTAACTAAATCCCAATTCACCGGTGCATAACGCCCTAAAGTTTTCAGCTGTCTTCGGCACGACATCGTTTGCCAACTCAAAAACAACCCTACCCAATGCCAGAGGTGGCCCCTTGGCCAGTTGATCGTCAGCAATAATGTCAAAAAAGCATTTTACAGGCATGATTATCTCCTTGTTTTTTTTAAATCTTAAGGCAATTAAGGCTGATTGATGCCTCTTATCTTAAGTAGGTTTATACCAAAGCTGCGTCCCTGTAAATTCTATTTGAAATTTTTTCGAAAGTTCGGCTCTCCACTATTTCCAATAACCAATATCACAAATGTATTGAGCGTCTCGCACCTGCCTTGTTCCTGTCTTTGCAGGCAAACGAAGGGTATCACCTCTTGTTCAAGAATGTCAAGTTTAGTGAATGTCGGCTATAACGATGGGAGAATAGGATGGTATTATTGTCCTATTCTACGTTTGAATGCTTTTCACTCGAACCCTCGAATCCTGTGTCGCAGGGCGACACATCCCGCTTCCGTAAATCTATAATGCGGGGCGGGATTGTATCATTGACCCCTAAACTCCCGCCCCTGGCGGGGTAGTTTACTTCACCCCCACCAGCCTCTTGAACTCCTCTTCGTCGATGATGAAGAGGCCCAACTCCCTGGCCTTGGCGTACTTGGACCCGGGGTCTTTGCCTGCCACTACATATGCCACCCCTCTGCCCGCGCTGGAGGAAACCTCACCGCCGAGCTCCTCCACCAGGTCTTTGGCCTCGTCCCTGGTCATGCCTTCGAGGGCACCGGTAAAAAGGAAGGTCTTACCCTTCAAAGGCGCTTCTCTCTTGGCGCTCGGTGCCGCAATTTCAACCCCTGCCTTTTGCAGCCGTCTGATCACCTCTCGATTTCCTTTATCGTTGAAAAACCCGTGCACGCTCTGCGCCACCTCAGGCCCGATCCCCGGAATGGCCTCCAGCTCCTCTGCCGAGACCTGGTAGAATTGATCCAGGGATGGCAGACTCCGGACCAGCACCTGGGCAATGTGCTCCCCCACATGCCTCATGCCCAAGGCATAGAGAAAGCGGGCCAGGGGCGGGTGTTTGCTCTTTTCCAAGGCCTTGACAATGTTTTCCGCCGATTTCTTTGCCATCCTCTCGAGCGAGGCAAGATCATCGGCTGTGAGATCGTAGAGGTCGGCGATGTCTTTGACCAGGCCTTTTGCCACCACTTGATCGATGAGCTTAAGCCCGAGGCCGTCGATGTCCATTGCCCTCTTGGAGGCGAAGTGCCTGATCCTCCCCTTCAATTGGGCAGGGCACGAGATGCCGACGCAGCGGTGGATGGCCTCTCCAGGCAGGCGGACCACGTCCGACCCGCACACCGGACAGGTATCAGGCATGGTAAAGCTTTGTTCGGCCCCGGTCCTCTTGGATAGGATGACCTTGACCACCTCGGGGATCACATCCCCTGCCCGCCGCACTACGACGGTATCGCCGACCCTGATGTCCTTTTTGTCGATCTCATCTTGATTGTGAAGCGTTGCTCTCTTGACCTCCACGCCGCCGATCCTCACCGGCTCCATCTCGGCCACAGGGGTCAGGGCCCCGGTTCGTCCCACCTGCGCCCTGATTGCGATGATCGTGGTGGTCGCCTCCTTTGCAGGGAATTTGTACGCCAGGGCCCACCGAGGGCTCCGGGAGACCTCCCCGAGACGACGCTGGAGCGCGAAGCCATCCACCTTGATGACCACGCCGTCCATCTCGTAAGGGTGCCCTTCGCGCAGCCCATTGATTTCTCTATAATAAGCGACGGCCTCCTGAATATTCTTGCACTGGCGGGCCAAGGGATTTGTCCTCAGCCCCCACTGGGGAAGGGTCTGAAGCACCTCCCATTGGCTCTCAAACGCCCTACCCTTTACCTCTCCGATACCGTAGCAGAAGATCTTGAGAGGCCTCTGGGCGGTGACGGAGGAATCGAGCTGGCGCAGCGACCCTGCCGCTGCGTTGCGCGGGTTGGCAAAGAGGGGTTCACCAATCGCCTCCCGCCGCTTGTTGAGCTCTTTAAATTCACCGACTTCCATATAGACCTCACCCCTGACCTCCAGCCTATCAGGAGGAACTTCCTCGCGTTCAATGAGGTGTAGGGGTATGGTCTTGATGGTCCGCACGTTTTGGGTCACGTCCTCTCCGCTCACCCCATCCCCCCTGGTTGAACCAACCGTCAACTCACCTCGCTCATATATCAATTCGACAGCTACCCCATCTAATTTGGGCTCCGCCACGTACTCGATCTCCTCGTTTGTCTTGAGGAAGCGCTTGATCCTCTGGTCGAACTCGATGACTGCACCTTCCTCCATGGCGTTGGTCAGGCTCAACATCGGGACCGTGTGGGTCACCTGGCCGAACTCCTCCAGAGGAGCGGCGCCCACGCGCTGGGTGGGGGAAATAGGGGTCTTGAGTTCGGGGTACTCCTCCTCCAGTCCTTCTAACTCCCTCATCAGGGCGTCATATTCGGCATCCGAAATTTCAGGGTCATCCAGGACATAGTAGCGGTAGTTGTGGTACTCGAGTTCCCTCCTGAGCTCTGCTGCCCGTTCCTCTGCCTCTCGTAGAGCCATAGTGCTCTCCTCACGTTGTATGGTGTTACGCCACAACACATTGTAAAGTCGGCACCCCTCTTTGTCAACAAACCGCTGGAACCGCAATCCATGGTTGACTTCCGCGAAAGGTTTGGGCACAATAGTAATGGAAGTGGATAGGTCTCTGGTGGGCCTCCTGGACTTCAAATCCAGTGGCGGGTGTCAGGCATCCGCGGCGGGTTCGATTCCCGTACACTTCCGCCATTTGCATTATCATTGGGAAAGGAGAACGCCATGTTTGGCATCGGCATGCCTGAGCTCATCATCATCCTTGTCATCGCCTTCCTCATATTTGGGGCAAGCAGGCTTCCGGAAATCGGAGCAGGCATTGGAAAGGCCATCAGGAACTTCAAGACAACGATCAAAGAACCCCCAGAGATCGACGTAACGCCGAAAGAAAAGGACGACGAGATAAAATCGAAGAAGAAGTAGATAAAAGTGAGGCAGGAGGTTGTCTATCTGGGATTAGGTTCAAATCTCGGCGATAAAGTAGATAATTGCTTGCGTGCCCTTGAGGAGATATCCGCAACCAATAACAACCATATACAAGCCGTCTCATCCCTCTATAAAACGGAACCCGTAGGCTACCGAGATCAGGATTGGTTTATCAATTGTGCAGCAGAGGTGATTACTGCTCTTCCGCCCCTTCTCCTCCTGCAGCTTTTAAAGGGTATCGAGAAGCGGATGGGGAGGATAACGCCCTTTAAGATGGGGCCGCGCATCATCGACCTGGATATACTCTTCTATGGCGCAGAGGTCATCAAAGCAGCGGACCTGATCATCCCCCATCCCCATCTGCATGAGAGGGGCTTTGTCCTGGTCCCCTTGGCGGAGATAGCCCCTGATTTGCTCCATCCAGCCTCGAAAAAAACCGTCAATGAGCTTCTGAAGAATATAGGTAAAGAAGGTGTGGAGTTGTATGCCGCTCCGCCCAACAGAGAGGTATCGCATTAGGCCATGTTTGTTTTCTTCCTTCTCGGCATATACGGACGAGTGATCGCCTATCTCCCTTCATGGTGTGTATCTCTGCTCTGCGCCTTGGTGGCCAGAGTCGCCCTTTTGACCTCTCTGAGATCGCGAGTAGAGCGAGGAATGAGGCGATTTCCTTGGACGAGGGATTATGATGTAGAAGAGCTGACAAGGGAACATATCCGGTTTCTCGTCGATGTATTTCACAAACTTCTTTATTCCCGCTATCATCACCAGCCGAAGTACAGAGTAGCCGCCGAAGTGAAACGTGAAGGCGAAGAGTATCTCCAGGAGGCCCTCAAGAACAAAGGGGGAGCGATCCTCGTCTCCCTTCATCTGGGAAACTTCTTGTGGTCCATATCCTATCTTGCCTCTGCCTACCCTACCAATTTGGTAATAAGGGGAGAAACCAACACTCGTTGGGAGTCCTTCGCCATGAAGATGAGGCAGAAGGTAGGGATTAAAACCGTCTACACCGAAGGCGCGGTATTGAAGATAAAAAAGAAGCTCAAGAAAAAAGAAATAGTGATCTTTGTCATAGATCAATATCTCCTTCCCTTTTTTCACGGTCCACATCACCCCTTCAGAGAGATCATTCCCCGGTTAGTTCGGTTAACCAGTGCTCCGGTTATCCCCTTCTATACCCTGCAAGATGGCAGACAGATCATCTTACGATTCCTCCCTCCCCTCAATGAGGTCTCCTCTTCAGAGTTGGAGGATATAATGATACAGGGAATTAAGGAAAGCCCCCATCTCTGGTTTTGGTGGAGGAGGTTGGGTAGAGGCAAAAGAGGCCATCGAAAGTCATGAAAGGGGAAT
>MGQF01000089.1:21315-23635 GCA_001797745.1 Deltaproteobacteria bacterium RBG_13_52_11 | reverse complement strand
AAAGTGAAGGGGATCTCAGCGCGACGACGGTCTCTTCCCGGATAAAGGACCTGGAGGCGATCGTTGATCTGGCGGTTCATCATCCACTATTGGGCGATCACTTCGGTCTACTCGGTAGCAGCATGGGCGGCTTTATCTCAGTATTTAAGGGGGCATCAGATGTCAGGGTGAAGGCCTTGGTCCTCTGGGCTACCCCTGCCTGGCTTAGAGGGAAAAAGGATATAGTAGATGAAGAGATCCTGCTACAGGATGCCTTTTATCACGATGCGAAACAATACGATGCCGGAAAGGCCATTAAGGGATTAAGCAACTGCCTGTTGCTGCACGGGGAGGCGGACGAGATCGTCCCCCTCTCCCACGCTGAAACCCTCTATCAATCGGCCCGCTCCCCAAAACACGTGGAGGTATTTCCCGGAGCGGATCACCGATTTACGAATCCCCAACACCGCCAAAAGGCCATCCGGATGAGCCTCGAGTGGTTTCAGAAGTATTTGTGAAAGGGCTTTTACGCTCCTTGAGCAGTAAAAGTTATCTATCCATATATTCAAATGTAAACCCTTTCTCCTGGAAAACCCTCAAGCAGGCATCGACTACCTCGGTATCATAGAGGGTGCCCCTGTTCTTCGAAATCTCCTCTAACGCAATCTCAATGCCGTAGGCATCCCGATAAGGCCGGGGGGAAGCCATGGATTCAACCACATCAGCTACTGCCAAAAGCCTCGCCTCAAGGAGGATCTGCATGCCCGAAAGCCGCTGTGGATATCCAGAACCGTCCATGCGCTCATGATGCTGCAAAACGATTTGTGCCACCGGCCAAGGAAATTGTATCTCCCTCACTATATCGTAACCGCTTTGAGGGTGAATTTTGATGATATCATATTCTATATCAGACAACCGACCAGGTTTATTGAGAAGTTCCGCAGGTACATTCATCTTGCCGATATCGTGAATGAGCCCGGCCATCCGGACACCTTCAATCTGCTCTTTTGAAAGATCCATCTCCGCGGCAATGGCACAGGCCAGCCGGGTTACCCACCGCTGATGAGCGGCTGTGTAAAGGTCTTTCAACTCGACCGTTGATGCCAGGGCATTAACCGTTGCAACAAAAGTTTCCTGCAGGTGCTCGTGACCTTGCTGAAGCTCCTTCTCGGTCAGCTTTTTCCTCTCCAACTCCTGCTGAAGCTTTGTGGAGAGCCTTGCATTGATCAGCGCTATGTTGGCCAATGCGGCGAAACAGGTGAGCACAGCCATATCGTCTTTCCCGAATTTTTTTCTGTCTTCTTCGGTATGGACAAAACCCATCACACCCATGATCTGTCCTTCAAACACGAGTGGCAGTGCAGTGATAGCCCGGATGGGGTTCCATCGGGGATCCGGGTGCCGTCCTTCCCACGATTGGTAATCATTCACTGCCATAGCTCTTCCGGTCTGTAAAACCTTCCCCGCCAGGCCCGCACCGTGTGTTACGTGATATCCGATATGCGCGCTGTAAAGCCCTAAGGCCTTTTTCAACTCCAGAACACCTGAGTCGGGGTTGTACAGGTAGAAAAATCCGTGATTGGCCTTCACGAGGCCTGCGACACGGGTGATGATGATCTCCATGAACTCATCCACACCCAGCTGATTGATCATATCAATAATGGTATCGTGCAGGGC
This sequence comes from Deltaproteobacteria bacterium RBG_13_52_11, assembly GCA_001797745.1. Taxonomy (GTDB): domain Bacteria; phylum Desulfobacterota; class B13-G15; order B13-G15; family RBG-16-54-18; genus RBG-13-52-11. The sequence continues at coordinate 21,979 of MGQF01000089.1, read as the reverse complement.
AAGGAGGCTGTCATAGTGCGCTTCAATTTTTTTTTCTAAATATCGTGGTTTGACTTCTGATATCTTCGATGCCGCGATCCGTTGGCGAACTTTTACCAGCTCATCAATGAGCTGATTCCGGGTCTTCTCGTGCCCATGCATCTTGTGCACCTCCTAGAAAGGGAAGCAGATTTCACGTAACGTTTTTCAGATCCACTGGACGAGCCTAAAAATATAGACTAGGAGGACCAACATCGATACCTTCTCGGAGCCCTCTCTAACCGACTCCTGAAGGTAAATGGGGGGGGGAGCTCTTGTATCTCAGACGAAAAAATATGTGGTGAAAATAACTAAAAATATAGCTGTTGTCAAGCAAAATATTAATAATTGTTTGTAATCCATTAAGAATTTAATACGCGTTTCTTAAATAGTGCATAACGTGAAAATCCTGCCATCAGACCATTGAAATTCCAGATATCTTTTAGACTTCCATGCACCTTGCATCTCCTCAGAATAAGGCATGAACTCACTAATCTCCCTAACATTCTTCATGAGGCGAAAGAAAAACGACATACGGACTCATAATCGCAAAACCGGCAGGCCTCCTCTTCGGTAGCAGGGTAAAAAAGGGGCGCCTCGACCATATGGTCTATAACGTATGCCAGCAGGAGAGGAAAGGTCCTGG
>MGQF01000089.1:21124-21279 GCA_001797745.1 Deltaproteobacteria bacterium RBG_13_52_11 | reverse complement strand
GCCTATCAGGGGGGATGAAATAGCGTTCCTCCCCTCCCCTCCCCAGCTCAACATAGGCCGTGAGCGTCCGGCCCAACTCCTCTTCACTCCCCGATGCCACCAAGAGGACATAGAGGGGGAGTTGGAGGTCTCGGATTACCCCCGTAACGGCCTTG
>MGQF01000089.1:20391-21078 GCA_001797745.1 Deltaproteobacteria bacterium RBG_13_52_11 | reverse complement strand
TCCGCTCGAAGTGCCCTTTACCAAACGCCTCCACCTTCCCCGTCTTATAATCTAAGATGATCTGGTGCCCTTCCCTCCTGTCAATCCGGTCTACCTTCCCGTAGAAGGTAAACTCACGAGGGCCGAGAGGGAGGTTTAAGCGATACTCCTCCTCTAAGGCCTCGATGAAGGTGTTATCGGGCATCTGAGACAGATAATGCTCAAGGCGATAGGCAGCGACGTATTCCAAAAAAAACCTCTTCTCCGGGGCCAGACTACGGTACATCGCCGACCCCGTGAAGTGCTCTCTGAAGATAGAAGTCAACCTTTCAGGATCGTTCTCTGTGGCCTTGCGATAAGTCCGTTTTCGATACCTGGAGAAGTACTCCTCCAGCACCTTGTGGACGATCTCCCCTAAGACAGCGGAGTCCACATCTTCGGGGACGGTGACGGTGGGTCTGAGACCCAGGAGATAATGATAGTAGAATTTGAGGGGGCACCGTAGATAGGTGTTCAGGAGAGAGGCTGAAAGGCCGTGAGTAAGGCTCCACGAGGAGAGAAACTCCCGTACCCGCTCGTGTTCCCGACCCCTTTTTGCCAACCCCTCTTCTCTGAGAAAAGCATCGCCGGCGATGCGAAGGGGGGTCTTCGCAACAGCGCCCTCCAGAACAACACCCTGCTTCTTCTCTTCTTGCCAGAGGAACGACT
>MGQF01000089.1:15213-20352 GCA_001797745.1 Deltaproteobacteria bacterium RBG_13_52_11 | reverse complement strand
ATGTGGTCGGCTTGGTAGAGGACTGCCAAAGGAGATAAACCTCCTTTGCACAAGCGATGAGGCGTTCAAAGTGGTAGCGTACGATGGCCTCTTCCTGCTCGCGGCCTGCCAGACCAAATGCCCCCTTGAGGGGTTCGGGTAGCAGCGGGTTAACCTCCTCATGGGCAGGTACCACATCCTCATTCACATCGATGACGATGACCTTATCGAAGGAGAGGAGCCTCGTCTCCAACAGCCCCAAGAGCTGTAGTCCGACCAGGGGGTGCCCTTCAAAGGGGGTGCGGACCATGTGAAGCACCTCACGCAGCAGGGAAAAGAGGAGCCGCTTGTCCATGGGATGCCGGGCGAAGAGGGCATCCTCCAGGCTGGGAATCACGCCCTCCTCCAGGGTATAGATAAACTCATTGTCGAAGGGGTGGTCGCGCAAAAAATCCTCCTGCTCCGCAAAGGGGACAAAGAGGAAGTGCACCAAACCTTTGAGGGCGGCAGCCATCTCCAAAGAGGTGTGCAGATCCTCCCACGGGGTCAGGAGATGACGGCGAAGTTCCCGGACGAACTCCTGAGCCTCTTCCAAGTCCAGCCTTTCGGTGGCCAGAAAGTTTCTGTCTCGGTCCGGATCTTCGGATATGGCAAGGACATCCACCAACTCCGCGTGCGACAAAAAGGGCTTTCCGTAGTGCCTAATCTTTTCTTCCAGGAAGTGGAGGACGATACGCCCCTCTCTGCCTGAGGGGGTAGGAAGCCTTCGTAAATAGGGATGCCTGATAAGGGTAAGACAATCCTGGTGGTAATAGGCCCCTTCTTCATCTCTTCCTTCTTGCAGTCTCATCAGCTGTTCGAGGAGAGAAGCGAGGGCTGTCCGCTCTAACGGATAGCCGAGAGAAACATTAACGAGCATCCTCAAAGGAAGGCTATACAGGGTGGGGATCAGGGCCGATGGGTCGGGTAGCACCAGGGCGCATTCATCGGGCCGATGGATTACGGAGGGGAGGATCTCCTGCGTCTGGAGGAGTTCGGCATGGAGATCGTAAGATTCATAAAAGTGGAGACGTGGAGAGGGATGGGTGCCATCACCCGGGGTCTCGATCTCCAGACCCCACTGTTCCCTCCAGCGCTTGTACAGGGGGGGAAGTTCCTCTGGGTCGGCATGCCAGAAGACCCTGGCACCCTGCGAGAAGAGGTACCTAAAGATCCGCTCCTCGGCACCGGTGAGGGCATAGAAGCCAGCCAGATAAATCGGCCTTTTCCCAAAAGGGGCCTCCTCTATTCGTTCCGCCAACAATCGCAGCCTCTTTCCCGGTGTGGTGAGACCATCCATCCGTAACTGGCGATCAAAGGTGGCGTATATCTCCTCCAGCCCTTCCAAGAGGGTCCTGGCATCCACGGGGACGTCCTCGGGATAATGCATGTCCCGGGGGGCGACCAACTCGCGATCGATCTCATCCAGGAGGGCTGCCAGTCGTATCCCCCACGGGAAAAATCGATCCCAGCTGGCAGTAACCTTTCCATAGCTGGAACTCCCTTGCACCACCCCGAAGAGGACCCAGGCCTGATCAGGGGGTGAAAGGGGGCGCCGGGGAGGATCTTCCAATTGCACCGTTATCTCCTCTACCAAGTCCGCGATGGCGATGATCCGCGGTGGGAAAAAAGGCCTTCGCCTTTCGGAGCTGATGAGCTGAAAGATGTAGTCACGCAAGTAGATGATCCCCCTACGGTGAGGGAGCACGACAGTTACCTGAGCTAGGGCTAGGGGATCATCGGGCGCAAAATGTCGGTTGAAAATCTCTTCGGCGAGCTTCTTGAGAAAGTTCTCCCGGAAGGGGATAACAGTGACTTTATTCATCGCACAACCACCACAGCGGGTTCATCGATATAGAGGAGGTAGCCCTGCGTTGGCCTGCCGAAGATGGCCTCCACGAGTCTCTGGTAAAGTTCCACCTGGGCCCGGTGTCCTTCCTCCCGATTGCCCACCTTAAAATCGATCACCTCCAACACCCCCTCACCAATGACCAGGCGGTCGATTCGATGCACCTCACCCTGGGCATCCACCACCTCCACCTCCCGCAGGTTCATAACCCCCTGTTTAAACCACTGCCTCACCTGGGGGAGGGAGAGGGCGTTCACGATGGGTGTGAGGTACTCCTCCTCTACTGCCCAGCGCTGCCTATCAACTCCTTGGAGGGAAAAAGCCTGCAGGACGGCCCGCTCGATATCCTCCCGCACTGAACAGTGATCAAGAAAGAAGAGGGCGTGATGGATGAGTTCTCCCCGCAGGGCTGAGCCGACCCTGCCCTGATCCTGAAGCAGGGAAACGGGGTGGTTATAGATCTTTATCGCTGGAGGCCTCGGACTCATGACACAGGATACCCTCTCTGGATGAGCATCTCCCGCAACCAGGCGGAGAGGTAGCCTCGCTCGACCCCCTCGCCGCGGGGTGGCGGGAGGCTAGTCTCGTAGAGATAGAGTTCTTCCTCGGCCCTGGTGGTGGCCACGTAGAGGAGGTTGAGGGTCTCCAGGGCTTCGTTTATCATCATCATGGTTCTCTCCTTTTCCAGCTGAGAAGGAAGGGGTCTTTTCAGGTTTACGAAGCTCCCATCATCGAGTTTCGCCAAGCGGGGACGCTCCAGCCTCCAGTTGGTAAAGGGGATGAAGACGGCGGGAAACTCGAGCCCCTTTGCCTTGTGGATGGTGAGGACCCTCACAGCGGAGACCTCTTCGGGGAGGCCGATCTTCTCCTCCATCCCCCCCTCCTCCCAGAACTGGAGAAAGTGCGCAAGGCTCCGCTGCCCCTTGGCCTCTGTCTGAAAGATGAGCTCGAAAAAGCGATAGATGAAGATCACCTCCCCGGGGAAGCGCTCTAAGAGGAGAAACCGTTCAGCCACCTCACGGGCAAGGTCGTAGGGGGTGACAAAACCCACACGGGCCAAAAGAGGCCTGATGAGCCCCTCGCTGACCTCTGGAAACCTCCTCTCAAAGGCCTTATAAAGCGGTGGCTGCCACCTCCCTTCTGAGCTAAAGGTCTCCAGGGCCTCCAGAGAGAGGTCAGGTAGCCCCTGAAAGAGGCGGCTGGCAATCGCCCCCCAAAAGGAGAGGTCATCGAGGGGGTAATCGAGAAACCGCAAAAAGGCCACCAATCCCTTAATAAGATCAGAGCTGCGCAGTCGCAGGGAGTTCTCCGTGACCACCGGGATCCCCTCGGCCATGAGCCATGCCGCAATATCCTCGGCATCCCTGTTACGTCGAACCAGAACGGCAATTCCTTTCCCCTTTCTCCGATTCCAGACCTCCTTCACCTCCCCGATGAGCCGTACCTTAACCGCCTGGCGCAACTCCTCTGCCGGGGCTAAGAAGGAGGCGATCTCAACCCTCCCTTTTTCCTGGCCTTCCTGCAGGTGAGGCGCAATCCCTTGCTCCACATCCTCAAAGTTGCGAGCAATGGACTGGGCCAGCAGCGCCTTTGCCCACCCCTGTGCCTTCTCCCCGAGTATGACCCCGGCGATTTTCTGAGCGAATTGTTCATCAATAAGGAGGCGGTATAGCCCATTGTTAAACTCAACAATCCGGGGCAGGGAACGATAATTCACTGTCAGGGTACCGCCCTTCTTGCCCTGGGGGGAGACACTGGGAAAGTAGCCAGTTACCACCTCCCCAAAGAGACGCCAGTCCCCTCCACGCCATCCATAGATGGCCTGCTTGACATCCCCCACATAAAAGAGGCTCCCACCGGTGGCGAGGCTCTCGTCCAAGAGGGGAAGGAGTGCCTCCCACTGGGGACGGCTAGTATCCTGGAATTCGTCGATGAGGAAGTGTCGGACCATCGAGCCCAACTTCACGAAGGCAAAGGCCCCTGCCCCTTCACCCTCATGGAAGTATTCCTTGATCATGGAATGCCAGTTCCGCCCTAAAATAAGACCTTCCCGTGCGGATATGCCCCTTATCTCCCGTTGTAACTCATCCATTGCCCTCATATAGGCGTGGACCTTCGCCCTGGCCAGGATGCCGAGGTACGCATCCCGCGCCTCTTTGAGCTCCTGGTAGAGGGCGTCCAGGTGAGCGAGGGCGGTCTCATCAAGCCCCTGAGCCTTGCTCGTTAGAAGCTCTCCAAAGGAGGCCTTTTCGAAAAAGGCCTTTTCCAGATGGGCCAGGGGGTCCTGGAGGAAGTCGGTCTGCAAGGTCCGCTTACGGAGATACTCTGCACACCCCCCCTTATGTATTGCCGCAAGGAGCTTTTGGGCGACATACCTCAATTTATCCTCAGCCCTGCTCAGCTCCGGTTGGGGACCGGCTGTGCTATGGATATCCGCCTTTTCGTAGAGCTCCCGAATCCTCCTCCTGATCCCTCGTTCCACCACCAGGCCCCCCGCCTCCTCTACCCTCAGATACGTCTCGAGGAGTTCGGTGAAGAGCTGAAAAAGTCGATCCTCCTCGTCTCCCCACCGGGCACTGGAGAGCAACCGATCAAAACAAAGATCGAGGATGGTATCTTGCTCAAAGACCACCTCCAGCTCCGGCCGTAGCCCCATCTCCAAAGAAAAGGCCCGTAGCAGGACATAAACGAGACTATCGATGGTGCGGACGTGAAAATCGCTAAAATGGGCAAGGATGGTATCCAGCCAGGCAGTAGCCTCTGAAGGTCGCAAACCCACCTCGTGCGTCAACCTGGCCCCTTCCACCTCACCCAAAGCGATCTGTTTGAGGGCGAGGATGATGCGCTCCTTCATCTCGGCAGCTGCCCGATTGGTGAAGGTGATGGCCACAATCTGACGAAGAACTTCTGCCGAGGGCTTCATTCCTGCCAGGAGTGAGAGGAACCTGATGGTGAGCTGATACGTCTTCCCGGCCCCGGCAGAGGCCTTGAGGTAATGAATGTAAGGATAAACGTCTTGTTTAAGCATAGCTTAGTTACTCAATAATTATTTGATCTTTTTTGTACCAGTATTTTACGATGATTACTATATTTAAACAAGATAAAACTAAACCATTTTCTTTTTCACGTGTCTCATAAGATAAATGTCTTGAAATACTATAAAAATAAGATATACTATTATTCATACATATCATACTATTCATGCAGCTTTCAAAGAGCAATCAAGGAGTACACTATGAATGGATTTTTTAAAGGAAAGATTTATGGCGTGG
>MGQF01000089.1:8700-15193 GCA_001797745.1 Deltaproteobacteria bacterium RBG_13_52_11 | reverse complement strand
CAGGTTGTCATCCCTGCCGATGTAAGAAAAGCTTTGAAGGCTAAACCAGGCGATAAATTAATCGTTTTGTTCAGCCCGGATAAAAAACTTATTGGTCTGATACCGGAGCAAGACTTTAGCAAATTATTAAAGCGGGTTTCAAAAGTTTTATCTCAATTGGAAAAAAAAGTTTCTAATAAAGGTAGGAAATAAGATGCAAAGACGCATAATTATTTTTACGATATTTTTTTTGTTTTATTGTTTTTTCCCAAATAAGGGAAAGACAGAAGAAGTCCTTACCTGGAAAGACTGCGTCAAAGAGGCACAACAGAATAATCCTGATTTAATCTCTGCTCACGAAGTCGTAAATCAGTCAAAGGCAAATAAGGCAATCACAATAAGCGATATGTTGCCTCAGATAAGCACTGAATTAAGTGAAAGGACCTCTCAGTCAGCTATAAAAAGTACGACTGACACATATTCATATGGTATTACAGCACAACAATTGCTCTTCGACGGTTTGAAAACTCCCTATAATATCGCAGCTGCTGCAAAAAATGTAAAATCATCACAATATGACTACGAGGCGGCCTCATCTGACATACGGTTGAGATTAAGAACCGCCTTTATTGGACTTTTAAAGACACAGGAACTCTTAACTATTACTGAAGATATTTCCATACGGAGAAAACAGAACGCGGATTTGGTACAACTGTTGTACCAGGGAGGAAGAGAACATAGAGGATCGTTATTAACTGCCCAGGCAAATTTAGCTCAGGCGGAATTTGATGTTGCGCAAGCAAGGCGTACTCTTAACGTAGCTCAGAGACAATTAAGTAAGGAAATGGGAAGAACGGAATTAAAACCTATACGGGTAACAGGAGATTTTGAGAGTTCTGATTCGCGACGAGAGAGGCCTAGTTTTGAAGCCTTGGCAATAAGCAACCCTTCTCTTGAAGCCCTCGTCGCCAAAAAAGAAGCGGCGAAGTTTAGTTTAAAATCTGCAAAGGCGGAGTTCTTCCCGCAGGTCTACGCAAATGCCAGTGCAGGGAGGACTAGTTCGGACTGGCCGCCAGATAATAATGAATGGTCGGTTGGGGTCACCCTCACTTTCCCTCTCTTCGAAGGAGGCCGCCGGTGGGCAGGGATTTCTAAGGCCAGGGCCGTATTGAACCAAATACAGGCAGATGAGAGGAGCAGCCGAGACGGCGTTATCCTGACATTAGATCAAAGCTGGACAAATTGGCAGGATGCAATGGATACCGTTACAGTGCAAAAAAACTTCCTACAAGCGTATGAAGAACGGGCAAAGATTGCCCGAGCCCAGTATTCAAACGGCCTTATCTCATTTGATAACTGGACCATTATCGAGGATGATTTGGTGCGAGCTAAAAAATCTTTTTTGGATGCCCAGGCCAGTGCCTTAATTGCTGAAGCTCAGTGGATCCAAGCGCAAGGAGGGCAATTAGAGTATGTGGAATAAAAAATGGTACCTTGTTCTCAGCATATTGATTGGCGTCAGTTTGGCGGTGATTTTAGCAATCGTCTTAAAACAAAAACAGGCCTCGACCGAAGGTGATAAACTGATAAACCCCGTATATGACACGATCCAAACAGTTATATCGACAACGGGGACGGTGCAGCCCCAAAACCGTTTAGAGATAAAGCCGCCAATCAGCGGCAGGATTGAAAAGGTCTTGGTTCAAGAGGGCGAACGAGTAACAATCGGCCAGACCTTGGCATTGATGAGTTCAACGGAAAGGGCTGCGCTTTTAGACGCCGCCAGGGCGCAAAATAAGGAAACATTAGAGTATTGGCAGGAGGTGTATAAGCCCACCCCGCTTATAGCCCCCATCAATGGCGAAGTAATCGTGCGGGCTGTGGAACCAGGGCAAACGGTGACTTCCAGCGATGCCGTCATTGTGTTATCGGATCGCCTCATTGTTCAGGCGCAGGTCGATGAGACTGATATCGGGAAAGTAAGGCTCAATCAGGCAGCAATTATTAGCTTAGATGCATATCCAGACACAAAAGTAAAGGCGATAGTCGACCACATAGCCTATGAATCAAAGATTATAAATAATGTTACCATCTATGAAGTCGATATCCTTCCTAAAAAAGCACCATCAATATTTCGTTCAGGCATGAGTGCTACCATAAACATCATAGAACAAAGCAAAGAAAATGTCCTCGTGATACCTGTTGAGGCGGTGAAGCAAGATGAGGAGGGGAGCTTTGTCCTCACAAGTCCGGGGATTGGCGAAAAACCTGTTCAGCGCAGAATTCAACCGGGCATTTCAGATGATAAGAATGTAGAGGTTATCGCGGGGCTGGAAACTAGCGACAAAATAATCATTGAGACTCAAAACTATCAACCCTCAAAGGAGAAAGAGCAGGGAACGAGTCCTTTCATGCCTAGTCGGCGGCCATCGCAAACACCACGCCGTCCTTGATCACCTTCTCACAAGACTTTTGACATAAAAAATGATAAGGGAACGACTATGATCGAATTAAAGGAAATAACAAAGACCTATCAGATGGGCACAGTACAAGTGCAAGCGTTACGGAATGTGTCTCTAAAAATTAGTCAGGGAGAATTTATTGCCATTATGGGACCTTCCGGTTCGGGAAAATCGACCCTGCTGCATATCGTGGGCTTTTTAGATAGACCTGACTCAGGCTCATACCTTTTGGGAGACAGAGACATAACTGAACTCAGCGACGACGAATTGGCGATATTAAGAAACCGAATAGCGGGCTTTGTCTTTCAGCAATTCCATCTCCTCCCCCGCATCAGTGCCGTAGAAAATGCAGAACTTCCCTTAATCTATGCTGGAAAACGTCACCTCAAGGAGAAAGCCCATGAAAAGATGCAAGAAGTTGGCCTCTCACAAAGAGAGGCTCATCGACCAAACGAATTATCAGGAGGCGAGCAACAGCGGGTTGCCATCGCCAGATCCTTGGTAAATGAACCGCTCATTGTCTTCGCGGATGAGCCGACAGGAAATCTGGACACAAAGAGCGAGGAAGAGATTATCACAATCTTGGAGGATTTGAATAAAAAGGGTAAAACCATCGTCATGGTTACCCATGAACAAGAAATAGCGGCGCACGCGCAGAGGATCATCCGTATGCGAGATGGTGAGATTGTCGCTGATGAAAGAAAAAAGACCAAGACCAAAAAACCCGCTGTGATGCTGCAGGGCCTTTCCATAGATGCTATTTTATCTGAATCGCGACAAACATTAGCCAGGGCAGCGTTTATGGACCACTTCCGTCAGGCCCTCCATTCAATCGTTTCCCACAAGATGCGCTCGTTCCTCTCTATGGTTGGCATATTGATTGGTATTGCTTCAGTCATTGCCATGCTGGCCTTAGGGCAAGGTGCAAAGGAGTCCATCACGAAACAATTGGCTTCTTTAGGATCAAACCTCTTAACCGTAAGACCTGGTTCCAGCCAGCTGCACGGGGTAGCCTTGGAGGCCGGAACAATTACCCGCTTTACCTTACAGGACGCAGATGCGATTGGAAGGCTTACGGATACGGTGAGCAGGGTATCTCCTTCGGTCAGCGGCCGCGGGCAGCTCGTATATGGTAATAAAAACTGGAATACGCAGGTCCTCGGCACAGGGATTAATTATGCACCGATGCGGGCATCAATTCCGACAATCGGCAGGTTCTTTACTGATGAAGAATTACGGAGACGGGATAAACTAGTCGTACTCGGCACCACGGTTGTTGAAAAACTTTTCGGAGAAACAAATCCGATCGGTGCAATAGTAAAAATAAATCGCATCAACTTCAAGGTCATCGGCGTCTTGCCGAAAAAAGGTGCATCCCCTTTTCGTGACCAAGATGATGTAGTGGTTATTCCCGTTACAACCGCCATGTACCGGGTGTTGGGGAAGCAATATACCGATTCTATCGATGCAGAAGTACGAGATCCTCGTTTGATGGACAAGGCACAAGACGCAATAAGCAACCTCATTATAAAACGCCACCGTCTGAATAGAGAAAAAGAAGATACATTCAACATTCGCAATATGGCTGACATCCAAGCAACCCTCCAGAGCACCACCCGGACCATGACGTGGCTGTTAGGCTCCATTGCCGCCATCGCCCTTTTAGTCGGAGGGATAGGCATCATGAATATCATGCTCGTCTCGGTATCGGAGCGTACCAGAGAAATTGGGCTTCGTAAGGCAATAGGGGCACGCAAGACGGATATAATGGTTCAATTCCTCATTGAGTCTGTATTGATGACTGTTAGCGGAGGAATAGCCGGGATCCTCTGCGGAGTCGGGATATCTTTTCTCCTTGCTCTGCTGGCTGGTTGGGCGACAAAGGTTTCTATATTTTCTATAGTGCTTGCCACCACGTTTTCCCTTATGGTTGGAATAGGCTTCGGCCTCTGGCCAGCTCGGCAGGCGGCACGGCTCAATCCTATTGAGGCACTCAGATATGAGTAAACTACTATCGCCTAAAGGCGATAGCTTTAGGGGTCATTCCCGCCCCTCAATATAGATTTACGGAAGCGGGATGCCGACGACGGCAGGATGCAAGGATTCAAGGGGTTGAGCTAAAAGCATTCAAATATTTTTTTAGAGCCCATGACCCATTGGACCCTTGAACCCTCGAACCCTTTAAGTAGCAGCTACTCCACCACCCGCAGCAAAAAGGCCTTTAAATATTCTCCCTCGGGGTGATGGAGGGCAGTGGGGTGGTCCGGGGGTGCTCCCCAGTGGCCCAAGACCTGTATCTGTCGGCAGGAATCAACAGCCGCATATGACAGTATCTTGTGAAAGAGCCCCGAATCAATGTGCTGGGAGCAGGAACAGGTGAGGATCATTCCCCCATCTTTCGCCCGCTTCATGGCATAGAGGTTGATGTCCTTATACCCTCGGATGGCACCTGGGACCATTCCCTTGCGTTTGGCAAAGGCAGGTGGATCGAGGACAATAAGATCATATTCACCCTGGTCTCCCCTGAGAAACTGGAAGACATCTCCCTTGACCAATTGATGGTTTTCTAAGGGTATGTCATTACGGATAAGGTTCTTTTTACATACCTCCAGCGCATCTGCTGAGGCTTCTACTGAGGTTACGCCAACAGCTCCTCCAAGGGAGGCGTAGACCGAGAATCCACCGGTATACGAGAAGCAATTGAGAACCCTTTTCCCTTCAGCCAATCCTCTGATGAGGGAGCGATTATCCCGTTGATCCAAATAAAAACCGGTCTTCTGACCTTTCTTCACATTGACTAAAAATCGGGCGCCGTTTTCCCATATTTCGACATAGTCAGGGAAAGGACCATCTCCGATAGGGCCTGTGGAATCAGGTAGGCCTTCTTGGGCACGCGTCCCAGGATCACTGCGGTCATACATCATCTGAGGTGAGATGAGATCCTTGAGGATGGAGATAATCACATCCCTGAATCTCTCCATCCCGGCGGTGTTCAGCTGGAGCACCAGGTAGTCACCATACATATCGCAGATGAGGCCCGGGAGCAAATCACCCTCGGCGTGGATGAGGCGGCAGGCAGTAGTCTCAGGAGAGAGAAGGGACTTACGGTGGGATATGGCCTGTTTGATCCGCCCCTGGAAAAAGGTATCGTCTATTTCAACAGGCTTGCTGACAAGCAGTCTTACAGCGATCTGGGAACGGGGGTTGTAGTAACCCCTCCCCATAAATTCGCGTTCATGGGAAAAGAGGTCTACAATCCCCCCGGCATCTACCTTTCCCTCAATCTTATCTATAGCTCCAGAGAAAATCCAGGGGTGTCCTCGGGAAGGTGCCTCCTCTCTCCCCTCTTTAAGGAACACCTTGGCCATGTTACTGAGATTCCGTTCGCCTTTTCAGATCACGATAGGCAGGGATAATGCCGAAGCCGTCGGCCTTCATAACCGCCCTCTTCACCGCCTCCATGACGGCAGCCTCGGCCAACGACCCCACGTGGTTCACATCCCCTTCCCGATTGCCCAAGGAGAGGGCGAAGACGATGTCACCGTCAAAGGTGGTGTTGATCGGCGAGATGACCTTTGCCAGGCCATTGTGTGCCATCTGAGCCACCTTGATAGTATCCTCCCTGTTGAGGGCTATATTGGTGGCGATCACACCGATGGTGGTGTTTCCTTTGTAAGACTTCCCGAACCCCTCTTTCCGTATCCCTTGGCGCAACAGCTCGGCCGTGCTCACCAAGCAAATACCCTTCTCATCCCTGAGACCCGCAAGGGGCTCTCCGGTCCTCTCATCCACCACATCCCCCAGGGCATTCACCGCAGCAAGGGCGCCCACCACGACCCCTCCCGCTTCCAAACTGGCCGTTCCCACCCCTCCCTTGCATGCCCTCTCCAATTCAAAGAGCTTCCCGACAGTCGCCCCGGTCCCCACCCCAACGCTCCCCTCCTCTACTGCTCCGGCAGAGGCATGGAGGCAGGCCTGATAGGCCATTGCGGCATCGGGGCGCACCCGATAATCGCCGATGGCAAGGTCAAAAATAACCGCGCTCGGGACGA
>MGQF01000089.1:8397-8658 GCA_001797745.1 Deltaproteobacteria bacterium RBG_13_52_11 | reverse complement strand
CTTCCAGAAAACGAACCACCCCACCAGCCGCATCGAGCCCAAAGGAGCTTCCACCAGTGAGGAGTATGGCATGGACCCGCTGCACCACATGGACGGGGTAGAGGGAATCGAGCTGGCGGGTCCCGGCGGCCGACCCCCGTATCTCCACCCCTCCTACCGCTCCGTCTTCACAGAGGATCACCGTGCAGCCGGTCAATGCCTTGAGATCGCTGGCATGCCCGACTCGAATGCCATCTATGTCAGTAATTGCATTGAACATCC
>MGQF01000089.1:4392-8281 GCA_001797745.1 Deltaproteobacteria bacterium RBG_13_52_11 | reverse complement strand
GCACTTTGATCACACCGGAGGGCTCAGGGATTTGTTCCAGCTGATCGAAGAGGCGAGTATCACCGCTCATCCGCACATCTTCCAGCCCAAATATGAACGCCGCAAGGGGGAGATCCGCTACATCGGCATCCCCTTTTCCCAAAAGGCCCTCGAGGGGTGGGGTGGGGACTTTCGGCTTTCAGAAGAAGGGGTGGAGGTCGCCCCTGGGATCATCACCACCGGAGTGGTGCCCCGCCTGACCCCCTTTGAGGGAAGTGATAAGGACCTCGTGGTCAAGACGGATAATGGTGTTGAAGAGGACAAGCTGTTGGATGACCTCTCCCTGATCATCGATACCCCCAAGGGGCAGATTCTGGTGCTCGGCTGCGCCCACGCTGGCTTGATCAATACCCTCACTCACGTAAAAGACCTGACCGGCAAAGATTCCTTTTTCTGGGTCATCGGCGGCACCCACCTGGGGTTTTTCGGCCCTGAGCGTCTTGAGGAGGTCATCGAGGCGCTGCAGGCCTTTCACATCAACACGTTGGGCGGCTCACACTGCACGGGACTTGTTGCCGGGGCCCGGCTGGCCCGGACATTGGGAGACCATTTCCGGTTCTGTAACGTGGGCTTTACTATCGAGGTTTAGCGACTATGGACGCACAGAAGGTACTGATCATAGCCGGAAAGGGAGGGGTGGGGAAGACCACCATCGCCGTCAATATGGCGGTGCTCTGGGCCCAGGAAGGGTGGCAGGTGGGCCTCCTGGATGCCGACATCCACTCCCCCACTATCCCCCGGATGTTGGGCATCCATCCCCAGGGTGTTGAAGGTTTGGCAGAGGGGATAGCGCCTGCCTCCCCTATGAAAGGACTCAAAGTGGTCTCCATGGCCCTTTTTCTGCATAACGAGGAGACCCCCATTGCCTGGCGAGGACCCATCAAACAGGGGGTGATCAAACAGTTCATCTCCGATTCTCACTGGGGAGACCTGGACTTCCTCATCGTTGATCTACCCGCTGGAACCGGGGATGAGGCCATGAGCGCCGTGCACTTCCTTAAAGGGGCCATAGGGGCTTTAATCGTCACCACTCCCCAAGCCCTGTCCTTGCGGGAGGCCCGCAGGACAGCCACCTTCTTCCGTCAGCACCATGTCCCCATTATCGGGCTTGCGGAAAACATGGTCGATTATACCTGCCCGCACTGCGAGCAGGTAGTGACACCCCTTGGAAAGAACGATAGCAAACAGGTAGCGCAAGAGCTTGAGATACCCTGCTTGGGGATGATCGCCATCGATCCGACGATAGCGCAGTGTGCGGATCGAGGTATCCCGCTGGTAAAAGCCCTTCCGCAATCAAGAGCTGCCCATACGCTACGGGAGATAACCCGGCAATGCAAAGAATTGATGCAAGAGCAGTTACCGCTTACCCTGATAACAGAGATTGTCTACACCTAGAAATGGATCGTGTCTACCGCTCACGGTCTTTGGAACGCCACATCAGTGAGCACAGTATTGTCATTATGCTCGCGTAACGAGCCGTCTTCTGGGATGAAAGAGGAGGATGCTTATGGAGATCATGGAGGCTATCAAAGGAAGGCGATCGGTGAGGGCGTATACGTCTGATCCGGTGCCGGACGGAAAGCTCAACAAGGTATTGGAGGCCATCCAATGGGCGCCCTCCTGGGCCAATACCCAGTGTTGGGAAATCATCGTGGTCAGGGAGCAAGGGACCAAAAAGCAGCTGGTCGAGACATTATCGCCTGGCAACCCCGCCCGTGAGGCGATTGTACAGGCACCGCTCACCCTGGTCCTGGTCGGTATCGAGGGAAGGGCGGGGTTTAAAAAGGGAGAGGCTGCTACCGACAAAGGGGACTGGTACATGTTCGATTGCGGCTTGGCAACGCAGAACCTCTGCTTGGCCGCCCATGCCGAGGGGCTTGGAACGGTAATCGTCGGCTTATTCGATGCCGTCAAGGCGGCAGAGGTCCTGCAGGTCCCTCAGGGGAAGACCGTGGTGGCCATGACCCCCCTCGGCTTCCCGGAGAAGGCCCCCTCCCCTCCCAAGAGAAAAGAGATCGCGGAGTTCGTCTATCATGAAGGATACGGGAGGCGTTGACGGGTGAGGGCACAGAAACGCTTCTGCCACCTGTGCGGCGAGAAATTAGAGAGGATCTCCCGCGACAACAGGACGCGGCTCTATTGCGGGGAGTGCGATAGGATCCTGTATGAAAACCCCCTTCCGGCCACCGCGGCCGTAGTCCTCAACCATGACAATCACCTCCTCCTGGTCAAGAGGGGGATGGAACCGGGCAAAGGGGAGTGGTGCCTCCCCGGCGGTTTTGTGGAGCTGGACGAGACTCCTGACGAAGGGGTAGTACGGGAGCTGGCTGAGGAGACCGGTTTGATCGGGGAGGTGGAGCGATTGATAGACTGCGTCTATGAGGATAGCCCCTTTTACGGCCCCTTGATCATCATCGGCTATCAAATATCACACCAGGGGGGAGATCTGCGGGCAGGTGACGACGCCGCAGAGGCGAGGTACTTCCCCGTGGCCGGCCTCCCGCAGATTGCCTTCGACTCACACCAGGCAATTATCGATAAGATAGCGACAAAAAGATGAAGTATATTTACGGCCCCGTCCCCTCCAGACGGCTGGGGAGATCCCTGGGGGTGGATCTGGTCCCCACGAAGATCTGCACCTATGACTGCATCTACTGCCAGATCGCAAAGACCACGCTCCGGACCCTTGAGCGCAAGGAGTACGTGCCGGCCGAAACGATCCTTCGCGATGTGCAAGAGGCGCTTCGTGAGGTGCGTGGACACGTGGACTACATCGCCTGCTCCGGTTCAGGGGAGCCGTGCCTGAACAGCGCCATTGGAGAGATCATAGAAGGAATAAAGGAAATAACCCGTATCCCCGTGGCCGTCATCACCAATAGCTCCCTCCTGCACCTGGAGGAGGTGCGCAAGGCCCTGCTCAAGGCCGATTGCATTATGCCGTCCCTGGACGCCGTTACCCCTGCCGCCTTTCAGGGCATCAACAGGCCCCATCCTTCCCTGGAGATCACAAAGATCATCGAGGGCCTAGCGGCATTTCGCAGGGAATATAAAGGACAGATCTGGCTGGAGATCCTCCTGTGCCAGGGGGTCAACGATGGCCAGGAGGAGATCGAGGGGCTGCAAAAGACCATCCGTACCATACGACCGGACCGGGTCCAACTCAACACCGTGGTGAGGCCGGCAGTGGAGGCATATGCCTTTGCCCTCCCACCGGACCGGATGGAGCAGATCAGGGCAGCCTTGGGCGAGGCAGTCGAGATCATCGCGGAGTTCGAGGGGATGAGACACCTGATCTCCTCGGAGGATGTTGAGGAGAAGGTAATCCGCATCATCCAGCGCAGGCCCGAGACCCCTGAGGACCTTGCCAAGGCCCTCGGCCTCAACACCATAGAGATTAAGCGGATAGTGGACAAACTGACCAAGGAGGGAAAGATCAAGTCACGGCTCTTCAATGAGCGGCTTTATTATGAGATAGACAAAGGGGAGGCAGATAAAAGGGCCTGAGAGGCTAGTCTCAGGCCCTTTTTATAAAAGTTAAGCTTTTATAAATTCGTAGTTTAAGTGTCCCTGGGCAAGCTTGACCACCTGGGGCAGCATCCGCATCCCCACCTTGATCTCTTCCAGAGGTATGTCCCGGTTGATCCTGCCAAAGACCTTGTATTCGCCGTAGTCGACCAGCCCCAGGATATAGGGTATATCCGCCTCAAAACCGCTGGGGGCATACTCCAGCTTCGTGAAGCTTAGAAGTTTGCCCGCGCCCGTTACCGCAAACCACTCCATATCACTGGAGAAGCACTTGTAGCAGTCGGCACGGGGGGGAAAAAAGATCGCGCCGCACTTTTTACATTTC
>MGQF01000089.1:4112-4377 GCA_001797745.1 Deltaproteobacteria bacterium RBG_13_52_11 | reverse complement strand
TGCCTCTCCTCTCAACTGCAGCACAATAGTCCTGATCTGGGACCCGCCCGTCGCACCAATAGGATGCCCCTTGGAGAGCAGTCCGCCATCCACGTTGACCGGGATGCTCCCTTCCTTATAGGTCTCTTTGGCCCGGATCAGCTCTTTTCCTTCGCCGTTTTTGGCAAATCCGAGGTTTTCGTATGCCATGATCTCGGCGATGGTGAAACAGTCGTGCACCTCAGCCACATCGATATCCTTGGGCGTGATGCCGGCCATCTTGTAG
>MGQF01000089.1:3913-4038 GCA_001797745.1 Deltaproteobacteria bacterium RBG_13_52_11 | reverse complement strand
GGACGCGGCGCCGAGCCCCAAGACCCACACTGGTTTTTTGCTCACCGCCTTAGCCCGCTCCTCGCTTGCCAGGATGATGCACGAAGACCCGTCGGCGTTGGCGCAGGCGTCACCGACCCTCAGCG
>MGQF01000089.1:0-3719 GCA_001797745.1 Deltaproteobacteria bacterium RBG_13_52_11 | reverse complement strand
ATCATCGTCCCAAAGGGCGACTCCCACTGGATATCGGCGCCCCGGCCCATGCGCTCCTGGACCTCCATGGACGTAATCTCCGACATCTTCTGGAAACCGACGACAACGACCGTTTCGTACAGGCCGGCCTTGATCATGGAATAGGCGGCCAGCAAGCCGGTGCTGCTCGAGGAGCAGACGGTCTCGATGTAACAGGTGGGCTGGGGTATCAGACCGAGGTACTCGGCAACCACCCCGGCTGGTGATCGCTGACGATCATACTCCGGGGCAGAGGCAATAATAGAGGCATCGATGTCCTTCACCTCTAACTTGGCATCCTGCATTGCCTCGCGGAAGCCCTCGTAGGCCAACTCCCGGATGGAGCCGGGAAACCCGCGGACAAAGGCGCTCTGCCCTACTCCGATAATCGCAACTCGCTTACTCATACATGTACCCCCTTGTAGGATTTTCCGGTAATGAGGTCTGTGACCAAACGCAACTGCTTGTACCATAAATCACAATATAACTCATGTCAAGCTAAAACTGCCCTACCCTTCGCCCCCTGACAATTGACACGCAAATAACGAGGTGATCTGGGAGGTTTTCATCCCAACATGCTAAAAGTAAATAAATATTGACACCATGCACCTATTAATTTATAGTTTTGTGAATCCTATGACTTGCCGCGCCGCGGGTGAGAACAAGGCGCTTGAGCGGAAATCCGCTTCATTCCAAAATATCTATCTTTCTCCATTACTCGGATTCCGCGCAGCTCGACCATTGGGATCTGAATATGACGCGACTCCAGACCAACTCAAACATTCAGGGACACATCGGCGAACTTGTGTTTGAACATTTCTGCCAGAGAAATAAGTATGCCTACATATCTCTGGACGAAATATATCGCACTTTCACACCAGAAAATATTCTACGGTTCCGGTTCGGAGATCGGAGAATCCCAGTTCGGATTCCGGATGACATTGTAGATGAAGTTCGTCGATTCTCGTTCCCTATCAACCGAGACGACCATAAGCCCAACTACGTTTACGATTTTCTTACAGTGTCCCTCATGAGCAGCTTCACCTTGACGGGTGACAGGTACATTCAGGAGCCATACCTCTCGAAGAAAGCGTTCAATTGGATCGAGGTGAAGACGGGCAAGGCGAAACTCTCGCCTGCCCAGAGGAACTACATGAAGACATCTGGCATCGGTGTGCAGGTGTTCAGAATCAACACGGATCTGCCACACACCTTTGATGTGACTTGGGAACCAAAAAAATGAAGGGGGCGGCGTAGGCGACGTTGTTTCTGAGTTGACTTTACAAAAAGGGGGTTGAGTGGCATGAAAGTGAAGTATGCTGCTTCAGCCGAGACACGATGCCCCTGAGAAGTTGCATTATGCGATTGGGAGTTGACTTTTAAGTTGTACAAAACAAAAGGAGGAACCTCATGAGAAGGCTGTTGGTGACTATTGCCACGCTCGCGTGCATCACATCTCTTTACCCGAATCAGGCCATGGCATGGCACGACGCCACGCATATGGCAGTAGCAAAAGCGGCGGGGATCGACAACTACGCCTACCTCGCCGTTGGTGCTGACTTAGCCAAGGAAAAAGCTGGCGAATTGGAAGGTCTGAATCATTACTACAACACCACGAAGGGTGTCGTTATCACCCCCACGATAGTTTTTGACCTGTTCAAGAAATACAACAAGCCCAGAGATTACAACGACCCGGAAGACGCAAAGGGCCGTCTCTACGGGGCGATAGTTGCGTCCATCAACGACTATATCATTACGGTGTCTGGCGGTAAGTACGCCCGTTACACTCTCGGCTATGCCATGCATTACATAGGCGACCTGTCGATGCCGTTTCATAATATTGCCTATGATAAATTCAACATGGCTAACCACTCCGCTAATGACGGGATCGTTGAAATCACCGGCCCTGCAGATGAGGCAACGGATGTGAAGGTCGCGAGGCTTGCGGGAGAGATCCAGAGAAGGATGAATGAGCTTCCGCCCCTTGAACTCTCTAAGGATATCAATCAGTTTTATAAAGAATTGGCGTTCAACATCGCGGAGATTGCCAATAAGTCCGCCGAAATCGGCTACTCGATGAGAGATGCGAATCCTCAGATAACAAGAATGAAAGAAGATGAGGTATATAAGCGGCTCGCCTATAGTGCGCGCTTGTTGAAGGCGGTGTATAAGGCGACGATGAAGTAGCCGGCGAGTAACTGTTTAGTAGGCGTTAATAAGTCTGCGGGGATGATCTGTCAGCTTGAATTGTTATAGAGTGCCGCTTGAGCAGTTATTGTCTCGGCAATGGGAGAACGTTGCGGGCAGGCTTGTCTATTGACATTTGGCCGAAAAGAGTTCTATTTCCGTTCAAGTACGAAAGTCCATTGAACGCGGTTGTCCAACCAGCGGCTCGACCCGTCAAGCGGGTCTGCCGCGCGTTGTGCCGTCTACCTCTCGCTACTAGAAAAGTAAAGGGAAAAGTAGGGAATTAGAGGACGGTCATGATTTTATGCATTTCTATTTTCTCCCAGTTGTGGTGTGGGAGTTGTTGGTTCTGACTTGACTTTTTTTAAAAAGGCGGATTGAGTGGCATGAAAGTGCAGTATGCTACGGCAGCCGCGACACGATGCCCCTGAGATGTTGCATTATGTGACGGGGAGTTGAATTTTAAGTTCATTCGGAAACAACGTCCAATGAGTGGACCACGAGAAGAGAGGACATGACTAAGAGTAGTCCAAGCTGGCAAAGTCTTCACCGTGATCAAAAAGTAAAATATATTGCCGGCAAACCGGTCTGGGTATTTCTTGTGAACGCTCGGACAGGTCATGTCCGGTACGTGATGTGGTTGCTATGATAACGCAGCTAATGTGACCACAGTTATCATCCAAGCTTTACTTAACCGAATCGACAGCTTTCTTAAAAGCGTCTTCAAGGAGTTTTATATCCGGTTTTTTAATAAATTCTTTTTCCATCAGGAGGTCCATGATTGCCCTGGTTTCTTTTATATCGCGTAAAGTCGCTTTGTAAACCGCGTCTCTTTTGAGGCTGATCCTGGCTACGCCGTTATTAATTGCTTCCATCGCCACATCTGCCGCTTCTTCCGCAAAGACCTCGGTTTCGTCCATAGTGGGCATAATTCTCTCCGGGTGAATGCCTTTCTTCTCCGCGTAATGAGCAATCGAATATGCAGCTGCAAGCGCCATCTCGTCCGTTATTTTCCTTGCGCGTACAAGGAGAGCGCCCTTGAGTATTCCCGGAAACCCGATCGAGTTGTTTACCTGGTTGGGAAAGTCCCCGCGACCCGTTGCAATAATGTACGCGCCCGCGGCCTTGGCGGCAAACGGATAAATTTCAGGCACAGGATTTGAGCAGGCAAAAACAATCGGCTTGCGCCCCATGCCTTTAATCCAGTCCTGCTTTACCGCGTCCGGGCCAGGCCTGCTGAGCGCAATAAGCACGTCCGCATCCTTCATTGCTGTTTCAATGTCCTTTATTTTTTCCGGATTCGTAGCCTGGCACAGTTCCCATTTCCTGTAATAGGCAGGATCCAACTTAATGTCATCCCTGCCAATGTGCAGGCCGCCCTTCGAATCAAAAACTGACATCTTTGTCGGATCTGCCCCGGCTTTCAGTATCAATCTCGCTATAGTCGTATTCGACGCGCCGGCTCCCAGCATTACTATTCTGACGTTATCAATATCCTTGTCCGCTACCTTGAG
>MGQF01000088.1:8458-13408 GCA_001797745.1 Deltaproteobacteria bacterium RBG_13_52_11 | reverse complement strand
TCGGCATTCTGGTCAAAGAGGTGCCTTCCGGAGTAATCAAGATAATTGACGCTCTCGAGGCCAATCCGCTTCCTGCGGGCATGACTGAGCAGCTCACGAAAAAAATCAATCTTTCTCGGGCCGGGACCTATGCGGTGCAGATCGTTGCCGATGCATCCGTGATTGGGCCGAATCCGAACGTGATTGGTAAACAATACAATGAACCTGACGAAGCCAACAATTCCAAGGAAGAGCGGTTTACCGTGTCTCCGGCAGCAGCCATCATGCCGGCCGCAATAATGCCAGACGAACCCCCATGCACGCCGGGAAAGGGTATGGTGAAGCTGTATAGAATAGTATCCGGCTGCGCCACGGGATCGATCCAGCCCTATACCGGCTTTATCCCACCCATCAAAAACGGTAGTCTCAAGGGCATTACCAACACTACAACGCAGTGGAAAATTAAAATTGTTGATTCCTTTAATCTCAAAGGAATCAGTGGGGGTGCGCTATGCGAAAAATACGGCGGCCACTGTTGGAACCTTATGCCGGCAGCCTTTCTCGTACCTGGTAATTCCTGGAGCAATATCGCATTGAGCAGCTTACATGGCGGCAAGTCTATAAATGCGTGTCTTGAACCTCTAACGGATGAACCCTTTCCTCTGGAGGTTGAAATCGAATATGAATACGAATGCATTAAACAGCCTTAGGTTCCTGCTCACAAATGGGCTATGACTAGCTTGGACAAGGCGGATCTGCAGCTTATAGAGGTCGCCAAGACGCTCATTGCGCTCCGCTCTAAGCCCGAATTCCATGAGGTCGGCGCCGCTCTTCGTACGCGCTCAGGAAAGATATTTTCCGCCGTTAATGTCAAGGCCAATGTCGGGAGAGTATCGGTTTGCGCTGAAGCCGTTGCCATAGGCATGGCCGCTTCAGCCGGAGATACCGATATTGAGAGGATAGTTGCCGTCGATCAAAAAGGCAGGGTTATCTCCCCCTGTGGGATGTGTCGCGAGATGATCTCAGACTATGCACCCGAAGCAGACATTATAGTTCCCGGAGATAATGGATTGGAAGTTTTCAAGGTGGCAGATTTGCTGCCCCACAAGTTTCAGAAAATGAAAACCTAATAAACAAGTGTAGTTGATTTGCGTCGATAGCTGGTTTGCAGCGTTAGGTGACAAAAGCTACAAATCAACACTCTCAGAAGGGGAGAAAAACGGTGGGTAAAACAAGAAAGATCCGCAAGGTCTTGAAAGGCAAACCCACCCTTGAAGGGGCCGGGGTCCATCTCCGGCGGGTATTCGGGTTCAGTGAAGTCCCCCTGTTCGATCCGTTTCTGCTACTCGATGATTTCCGCTCAGATAACCCCGACCACTATCTCAGGGGTTTCCCCTGGCACCCACATCGTGGCATTGAAACGATTACGTACGTGCTTCGCGGGGATGTAGAACACGGCGACAGCATGGGGAATAAGGGTATTATCACATCCGGTGATGTGCAGTGGATGACCGCGGGGAGCGGGATCATTCACCAGGAAATGCCCAAGGGCGATCCAGATGGTTTTATGTGGGGATTTCAGCTCTGGGCCAATTTGCCTGCATCTCATAAGATGATGGATCCTCGCTATCGTGATGTAAAGAGTGAGCAGATACCCGAGCTGATTCTGGAAAACAAAGTAAAGATCAAGGTCATATCCGGCAATGTGAAAGGGCAGCAGGGGCCGGTTCGTGACATCGTCACTGACCCAGAATACCTTGATATTTCAGTCCCGCCTCAGGCGGAATTCGTTCATCAAACAAAACAAGGACACTCGGTTTTCGCCTACGTGATTGAGGGTCAGGGATATTTCTGCCAAGAGAAGAACCCGTTTACGTACGAGGTCGAAGGGGTAAACTATTTCGATATTCAAAGGGATCCTTTTGTGGGCAACGGAATGCTTGTCCTCTTTGATGACGGCGATGAAATCACGGTCCAGACAAATGACGCGCCAGTCAGGTTCTTGCTCATATCTGGAAGGCCTATAGGTGAGCCGGTGGCGTGGTACGGCCCCATAGTTATGAATACACAGGAGGAGCTGCGGATCGCCTTTGAGGAATACCAAGAAGACAGGTTTATCAAATACAAGAAGCATAGTAAATAGTAATCGGTGTCTTGATTCGTCAATTCATTACTAACTATCCCGCCTATTTCTGCTAGAGACCTGTTGAATTGCCAGATTAATCTTTTTTAACTTTAAAAATTAAGGCATGAATTTTTGAAATGTCCTTGACAAGGGGTATCAGAATGACTATTATTCAGATAATTCTGATAATACTGAAAGTTCTGAATTTCTAATGAACATTATTTAAGGAGATGAAAATGGTTGATAAAGGTGAAAATGAATCTTGCTGCATGCCGATGGACGGCGGAATAGGCTCTTGCAAAGTTGAATCGGTAATCAGCATAGATGATAGAGGGCAGATGGTGATCCCTAAGTCTATTAGGGATATGGCAAAAATTCGCGCTGGGGATAAGTTAGCTGTCATAAGTTGGGAAAAAGGTGGTGAGGTGTGCTGTATTTCCTTAATCAAAGTGGACAATCTTGCAGGGATGGTGAAAGGATTGCTCGGTCCACTCATGAAAGATATATTGGCAGGATAACATAGGAGGGGATAGAAATGAAAGAAGGGGAAATAAAGAAAGCAGTACGGGAACGCTATGCTGAAGTTGTCAAACGGGAGAGGGCTTGCTGTAGTCCTGCCAGCGCCTGTTGTGGAAGTCCCGCTATGGTCGAGGATATAAGCAAAAACATAGGGTACACCGAAGAAGAGATACAGATGGTTCCCGAAGGGGCAAATTTAGGGCTCGGCTGCGGCAACCCCGTCGCTATCGCCTCTCTCAAAGGAGGCGAAACTGTTCTTGATCTTGGTTCGGGTGCTGGCTTCGATTGTTTCCTTGCAGCAAATGAGGTCGGGAAGGGTGGAAAAGTCATCGGCGTGGATATGACGCCCGAGATGATCGATAAGGCGCGGGAGAACGCAAAAAAGGCCAATTATGAAAATGTAGAATTCAGGCTTGGAGAGATCGAAAACATACCTGCTGCCGATAATTCCGTTGATGTCGTCATCTCAAACTGTGTCATCAACCTATCGTTTGACAAGGGGAGGGTCTTCAACGAGGCATTCAGGGTGCTCAAACCCGGTGGGAGGCTGATGGTATCGGATATTGTCTTGACAAAAGAGCTCCCCGATTTCATTAAAGACTCTGTTGAGGCATATGTCGGTTGTATTTCGGGCGCGGTAATGAAGGAAAAGTATATACAAGCAATAAGAGATGCTGGTTTTAGCGAAGTCAAGGTAATAGATGAGACATCATTCCCGATAGACTATATAACCAATGATCCAACTGCAAAGGCAATTATTGACAAGATGAACGCACCCAAAGAAGACTTAAAAGAGATCGGCAATTTGGTTCTGAGCATAAAGGTTGAGGGGATAAAGGCAAGGTAAGGAGTCTCTAAAAAAAATTCAATAATTGGTCCTGCCTTTCTCATTCGTTACCCATAAATCTCTGATAAAAGAGCCCATATCTGAGGCCGTGGCAGCTGATGTGGATTGCGTCCTTTTTCAGCCTCTCCATGGTGGAGAGGATGATCATGGCGCCTGGCAGGATGATATCGGCCCGGTCAGAGGGGAGGCCTGTGATTTTCTTTTTAGACTCGATGTCCTTTTCTTGCAGTTCCTTTACCTGGGCCCTGAGCTCATCGATGGTAAGCAGTAGACCATGGACCTTTGCCCAATCGAATACATCCAGACCCAGGTGCATTGAGCCCAGGGTAGCGGCAGTACCCCCGACCCCCACCAATTCGCCCGCTAAGGCAGGAGGGATGCGAAGCAGGGCCTTCTCGATCTCCTTGCGGAGCTTGCTCATTTCATCGCTGGAAGGGGGATCATGAAGCAAAAATTCCTCAGTAAGGCTGACTGCCCCCAGGGGGAGGCTGATGGTCTGCAAGGGATGCGATGGGCCTTCCCCTTGGCCAAAGATGTACTCAGTGCTTCCCCCTCCGACATCCATCACCACGGCGTCACAAGGCATGCAAGGGTCTTTTTGCACTGACAAAAAGGAGAGCATGGCCTCATCCACCTCATTGATGACGCGGGGGGAGATGCCGCATTCCTGTTGGACCTGTTGGATAAATTGATCGGTATCTCGTGCCAGGCGCAGGGCATTGGTCCCCACGGCCGCGATCTCCTTTACACCCTCTATCTGGCACAGGGAGCAAAACCTCTTCAGGCAGTCGAGACTCGTTTGGACACTGTGGGGATTCAACGTTCCCCCTTTTTGCAACCCCCTCCCCAGACGGGTGGTCTCACCGGTATCCAGTACCACCTCGAAGGAGCCATGGGGGGTTATCCGGCCTATTAAAAGCAGGATGGTATTGGAACCGATGTCTATGGCTGCGTATCGTTTCAGGGATATTTCCTCGTTTAATGGATTCTTAGCCTTCTCAATTTCAATATCAAAAAGACCTCCTGATTCGCCTTTATATCCATCTCTTCAAAGATATCCTGAGGCATTTCGGCCAGCAATTGATTTTCTCCTACCTGGACTCTGAGTCTTATTAATGAAGAAAATGGTTGAATGTCTGTCACAACCCCCTTAAAGCGGTTTAATTCAGGTCCTGGTGGTTTCGTTGCGGAGATATAGATGTCTCGGGGAAATAGGGCAATCTTTTTAATCCCTTCATCTTGAAGCGGAAGGATGATTGACATACCTCCGCACATAGCCTCCACTAATCCATGTCCTATGGGCTTAACGTGGTCACAATCCAAGATGTTGGGTGTCCCTACGAGATCAGAAACCGTCTCACTTTGGGGATAAAAGAAGACCTCTTCAGGCGTTCCTATTTGTTCTACGTGGCCCATATTTAAGATAGCCATTCTGTCAGCCATCTCCTCTGCCTCCATGAGGTTATGGGTCACATGGATG
>MGQF01000088.1:2403-8360 GCA_001797745.1 Deltaproteobacteria bacterium RBG_13_52_11 | reverse complement strand
TATGCGAGGAGAGGTGGCGAGCGCTCGGGCCAAAGCGACCCGCTGTTTTTCCCCTCCGCTCAAGGTGCGAACATTTCTGGTCAGCAGAGGGGAGATGTGTAAGAGGTGGGCCAAGGTTGTTACCCGCTCGTTTATTGTTTTTTGGGGGGCATGTTTTATCTTCAAACCAAAGGTTATGTTTTCCGCCACATTTAAAAAAGGAAACAAGGCATAATCCTGTGGTACATACCCTATCCCCCGTTGTTCCGGTGGTAAAGAGGTGATATCAGTGCCATCTATCCATATCTCTCCTTTTTTGAAATGGTGTAGTCCAGCGAGACACTCGATAAGCACGGTCTTCCCTGCCCCTGTCGGCCCTAAGATGACAAAGTATTCTCGATCATTGATCGTAAGGTCTATGTCGCTTAACGAAAAGTCACCTACATGAACTGAGAGATTTTTTATCTCGATCATAGGTGATACCTCGTATTGCTGATCTTTCTCAGGGCGATCAAGGCTACTAACGAAAGAGCGATGAGGATAAAGATCACTGCCACTGCCTTTTCAACGTCGGCGGTAGCCAGGTTCAAATAGATGGCGGTGGGCAAGGTCTCTGTCTTCATCTTGGTGGCCCCGGCGAGGGTGACAGTAGCGCCAAATTCCCCTATTGCCCTGGCCCAGGTCAAGATACCGGAGGCTATCAAACCATCCCTCGCCAGAGGCAGGGTTACCCTGATAAAGGCCTTGAACTTGCTGCACCCCAAGGTCCTGCTGACCTGCTCATACCGGGGATCAATGCCATCAAAGGTGGACTTCAGGAGCCTGACTGCGAGGGCGGTGATCACCGTGAATTGGGCGAGGATAATACCTGGTACCTCAAAGACAAATCGCGCTATCTTGTCCTCAATCCCAATACCTACCGGGGTATTGAAGAAGACGAGGAGGGCCGCCCCCAGAGCAATCGGGGAGATTACGATAGGCAGATCGAGAATGGTATCGACTATGGACTTTCCTGGAAATTCAATTTTTGAGATGGCATAGGCCACTGGAATGGCAACGGTGATGGAAAGGGCGGTTGATATCGTAGCAGTGATCAAACTCAATTTGATGGCAAAGAGGATCTCCTTGGATATGAGGGTAGATACAAAGGTATTCCAATCTGTATAGGTTACCAAAGAGAGAACGATGCCAACAAAAAAGAAGGTAAGGAGGGCGAGGCAGCTAATCGTAGCGGCCTTAAATGGTCCCTCACCCGTAATCCCCTTCAATATTCGAGATCTTCTAAGATCCATCTGTGATAACCTCCACATTAAATCTTATCTTTGAACCGGAGTGGTGAAGCCCTTGGGAAGTTTATACTCACCGCCAATCTGAGCCTTGGGGGCGAAGGTGCGCGCCTCCTTTTCAGTGGCGATGTATCCCCACTTGGCAAAGATCTTTTGCCCCTCGGCTGAAGCAAGAAAATTGATGAACCTTTGCGCGCTCTTTTTTTCTTGGCTATAGGTCGATACGGCTGCGGGGATATAGGCGATCCTCGTGATCTCATGGGGCTTCAGCAAAACCGCATCGATCTTATCAGGATTCCATTTGGAAAAGACATCCCATCCGATAACGGCATCGACCTTCTTCATGACTAAGAGGGAGGCAGTGGCCTCACAACTGGGGGCATGGGTGACGATGTTTTTTTGCACCTGTTGCAAAAGCCCGTTTTGCTCGAGTACCTCTACGGCGTACAGCCCTACGCAGACTGCCTCAGGATTGCCAATAGCTACCCTGATATCCGGTCTCGTGAGGTCAGAAAGGGTTTGAATGTCCTTGGGGTTGTTGTGTTGCACATCAATGGCTATGATGAGATAGGCAAGGATCACTACTGAATCGGGGTCAACAACGCCATCCCGAATGGCCTTGATCATGTAATCAGGCGAGCCGGGGATGTATACGTCCCCGCGCCGCGACAATTTTATCTGA
Organism: Deltaproteobacteria bacterium RBG_13_52_11; assembly: GCA_001797745.1. GTDB lineage: Bacteria > Desulfobacterota > B13-G15 > B13-G15 > RBG-16-54-18 > RBG-13-52-11. The sequence goes on along the minus strand of MGQF01000088.1, from coordinate 6,413 downwards.
GAGAGCATCGTCCCCGAACCACCGAGGTTAAGATCAACGCGAATCCCTGTCTGTTTGTAGAAACTCTCGGCAGCTTCCTCCAATACCGGCTTGCTCGCTGAACCGCAGAAGGCAATTATCCGTTTTTCAGTGGCCCCTACACCAACAGCACAAAAACAGATCGTCAATGTGATGATAACACACGAGCATAAAAACTCTTTCACCTTTGGATGCATCATACTAACTCCTCCCGAATTTTAGTGGTCAAAGTTTTGTTCACAGTCGCGAAGCCAGGAAATAACGGTCTCAATCTGGGCAATCCTGAAACGGAAGACGAGATGATCAAATTCGTCTGCGCTGATCGCATCCTTCTGTTTAATATCTCGTAACTGTTCTTGAAAGATATGAATTTGTTTCCTGATGAGCTCATCGATGCCGGGGAGTTTAAGTTCCCTCATAAGAAAAAGCTTGGCAATAAACTCAAGCCGCAAGTCGCGAATCCTCTCAAGCGGGGCATTGACCCAATGCAAGAATGCATCACGTCCCTTCGGGGTGATCGAGTAGATGTGCTTCGCTGGTCGATTATCCTGCATCTCCACTATGGAGGATACCTTTTCAGCAGCTTCCAGGCGTTTGAGCAGTGCATAGACCTGACTGATGCCGGCATGCCAGACACGACCCAAACCTGAGGAGAAGAGGTGATGAATTTCATAGCCATGCCTCTCCTTTTTCATCAAAATTCCCAAGATTACATGTTCTTGAGGATGTTCCACATCAACGCCCTTATAAGGTTATTTATAGAATAAATATTCACAATATGAATATATTGTTTATAATGAACAGTCAAGCAGAAAAACGAAATCCTATCACTTATCGTTGACAAATATCGTCTCTGGTATATAGTAAAACTAATTCTTCTCATTGATGACATACATAACTCAATGAGCGGAAATAGGGGGGAAGGAGGTGAAGGGTATGACAGATGCCAGGGTAGCAAGAATCACCGAGGTTATCGCAGGTTCTCCTAAGGGTTTTGACGATGCCATTCAAAATGGTTACAAACGGGCATCAAAGACCCTCAGGGGGATCACCGGTATGCGCGTCTTGGAGTTTAGGGTGTCGGTGGAAAACGACAAGATATCTGAATACCGGGTGAGAATGGAGGTCATTTTCGTCCTGGAGGATTAAAAAACACATAATTGTGCAGTACGAAGGGGGCAGCTGGTGATTGAGCTGTCCCTTTTTGTTGGATATGTAAGTCATGTTTGCGAGGAGCTTAATCCTTAGTCTTTTGCTCTTTTTCCCTTTGCTTACCTCGTGCGCTAACACCCTCTATATAGGGAAACTCGCATGGGGTGAGGCAAAGATCGTAGGGGGGAGTGTACCGTATGAGGAGATCCTGGGGGATGAGGAGGTTAAGCAGCAGATAAAGGAGGGGATTCGGCTCGTTCAAGAGGTGAAGGAGTTTTCCCAACAAAAGTTGGGGTTATACCTTGATGACTGCTATGAGACCTTTTATCGCGTCAAAGGTGATGCCCTCATCTATCTGGTGAGCGCCTGCCCCAAGGACAGCCTGGAGCCCCATACGTGGCGTTTCCCCATCGTGGGGGAGGTTGAGTACAAGGGTTTTTTTAACAGGGCGGATGCCGTCAAGGAGATCAAGAAACTAGAAAAGAGGGGTTTTGATACGTGCCTTCAGCAGGCCATTGCCTTCAGCACCTTGGGGTGGCTGCACGATCCCATCTATTCCACTGTCTTGGATAGCCACCCGGTGATCGTTATCAATATCATCATCCACGAACTCGTCCATAATACCGTCTTTTTCAAGGGAGAAACGGAATTCAACGAGCAGATAGCCTCTTTGATCGCAGAAAAGGGCTCCCTCATGTTTATCGAGGAGCGGTTTGGACTGTCTTCTCCCTCTTATCAGTTTGCCCTGGATCTCGTCGGTGATGAGGGGCTGATCGCGGGGTTTTTCCAGGAGCTTTATGATGTGCTCAAGGGGCTCTATACCCAAGACCTACCCCCGGAGGAGAAGGTCAGGATGAGGGAGGAGATATTCGCCCACGGGCAAAGGCGGTTGGCCGAGTTCAGCAAGCAGTTAAAGGCAAGGGATCCTTCAGATCATATTGGGAGGTTAAACAACGCCGTGGTCCTGGCCTCTCGGCGTTGCCTTTCCCCCTCCCAGGGTCTGCTCCAACAGGCCTATGAGGCATTAGGCGGCGACGTGAGAGGCCTGATAGAGCTGCTGCTCACCATGCGGAAGTCGAAGGAACCGCCTTACCGCTTCCTCGAGAGATGGCTTCAGGAACGGCCTACCCCTCTTTCCGGTTGATGATCATCATTGTCCCTCTTCCCTCGGCAGCCAGCGATCCCTCTTCAAGATAGGCACGGGGCTTCAACTCCAATACCCTTTTAGACGCCTTTTCCAAGGTCCCCTGGAAGGTGACCCGGCTGCCCAAGGGTAGGGGTGTAGGCATTGTCTTTGATCAGTTTCATTTTTCGTTACTTGCTGCTCAAGGCCTCCATATATCCCTTCACCGTCGTAAAGCCCCTTGGCAGATCCTCCTCCTGATGCACCTCGAGGGTATAGATAGGCGAAAGCCGCTGTTGCCACAGGAAGCTCAAGAATCCGGTAAAGTCAAATTTTCCATCGCCGGGGGGAAGATGTTGGTCCTCAACACCCGTATTGTCGTGCAGGTGCACCTCGACCAAATACTTGCCCAGCACCTCTATCCACTCTTTCCATCCCCTTTTGCTGAATGCGATCGAGTGACCAGTATCAAAGCAAAAGCCGCAATGGGGGGAGTTAATCTTCTCCAGGAGCCTTTTGAGGGTCTCTGGTCCTAGCTCAAAGACATTTTCCAGCGCCAGCGTCACCCGCACTTTCTCCGCCTCTTTAACTAAGGGGGTCCACATCTCCAGACTCCCTTGAAACCAGAGATCGAATGCCTCTCCGTGCCGCCACTGGTCGTATTCCGGATGAAAGACCACGGTCTTGGGTCTGATCAAGGCAGCCAAATGCAGGACATGCTCCAGTCTCTCCTGAGTGGCCCTTCTGATCTTACTGTCCACCCCACCAGGGGCCAGGTCCATGAAAGGGGCATGAAAGGTATAGGAGAGGCCGGCCTTTTTCAACGCACCCCCCAGCAGGTGCACATCCCTGTCTTGGCACGTATCCAGGACGGAAGAACTTAAGTATATCTCCGGATTGACCCCCTTGCTGATGATCTCATCTTGACGTTGGATGAGGATGTTATAGGGGACGGTGATGTGGATGATCATCGAGATCGCCTCTTTCTGAGCATTTCTGCAGATTGCACCAGTTGTTCAAGCATCCCCAGGTGCTTCTTCTCGCCGAGGACAATGAGGACATCCCCTTTTTCAATGAGGGTTTCCGAGGAGGGGTTAAAGATCATTGTACCTGATCCCTTTTTGATGGCCACTACAATCAATCCGAACTCTCGCCTGATCCCCGATTCCCGCAAGGACTTTCCTTTGAATCTGGCATCATCCTCAACAGTGATCTCCTCTAACTGGAGCTCGAGGTGCTTCCTCTCGACGACCAAGTCAACGAATTCCACGATATTCGGCCTCAGGACAGCGTTGAGCATCCTGGCGGCACCCATCAGATATGGAGAGACCACTCGATTGGCCCCGGCACTCAACAGCTTTTTCTCTGCCCCCTCCTCACCGGCCCGGCTCAGAATATAGATGGTGGGGTTTAATGACCTGGTGGAAAGGGTGATATAGAGGTTGTCAGCGTCAGAGCCGGTTGCGGCGACCAGACACCGGGCCCTCTCTACCCCTGCGCTGATGAGGTTCTCGTCATCAGTAGCGTCCCCTTCCACATAGGGGAATCCATCCTCCTCGAGCAGCTTTATTCTCTCAGGCTCCTTTTCGATCACCACAAAAGGGATGTTTTCGACATCAAATTCCCTGGCGATAAAGGAGCCGATACGGCCATAACCGCATAAGACATAGTGGTTCTTGAGCCTTTTCACCCGCTTTTCCAATTTTCTCCTCCCTAA
>MGQF01000088.1:0-2298 GCA_001797745.1 Deltaproteobacteria bacterium RBG_13_52_11 | reverse complement strand
CACTTCTTTTTGGAATGTTTCAAGATAGTATAACTTCTGTTGGAAGGCAACCCCCAGTTGGTCCTTGACATCTCGCCCTTGAGGTAGTATAAAAAGGTGAACATTTGTACTCCATTGTACTCCATTCGAACCATGGATCAATTGACAAAGAGACAAGCGGAGGTCCTCTTTTTCCTCCGGAGGTTCGTTCGAGAAAAGGGGTATCCCCCGACGGTGAGGGAGCTGCTTTCTCTGACAGGCAGGAAGAGTACCGCAGGGGTGCAGAAGCTCCTCGATGCCCTGGAACGGAAGGGGTATATAAAAAAGGCCCCCGGCCGCTCCAGGGGGATAGTGCCCCTGGGAGGGGGCCAATCCGTCTGGGTGCCCCTGGTAGGGTGTGTGGTGGCCGGGACTCCGGTCCTCTCAGAGGAGAACATCGAGGGGTATTGTGCCTTGGATGGATCCGTGGTGCCCAAGGGCTCTTTTCTCCTCAGGGTCCGGGGGGATAGCATGGTTGGTGACCACATACAGGACGGCGACCTGATCTTGGTGAGGCCGCAACCCAAGGCAGATAATGGGGCAATCGTGGTGGCCATGGTGGATGGAGAGACCACGGTCAAGAGGCTTCGCCAGGGGGCAAAGGGGATACAACTTGTCCCCTCCCATCCCGCCATGGAGCCCTTATCGATCAGGGAAGATGTCCAGCTGAGGATCATCGGCGAGATCGTCGCCGTCCTCAGGTTTCTGGAGCCCGCGTTTTCGTTATCTCCCGTGCCCATGCCTCACCAGGAATCATAGAGAGATGCACTACACGACCAGCGAGAAGATAAAGGTAGGGGTTGCCTGCCTACCGCGACCTCATGTGTTCTTCACCAGGATACTATGAGATGAGTTCAGTAACGAGGAGGCTGTATAGCTGGAGTGGTTTGATACATCCTATCGTTATAAGGGTATCCAAGGTGTATCGGATACGAAGTTATCAGGTTCAGTTATTGCCTCGTTGAGGAGGTACTCACAATGGAAGATGGAGATAAGACCACAAAGCAATGGGCAACTGAGGTGGCGCACTTGCGCCAGCGGATTGCTGAATTGGAAGCAAAAGAAGATGAGCGCAAACGAACCGAGGAGGAGCTGCGGAAAAGTGAGGAGAAGTACCGTGCAGTCGTTGAGATTTCTCCAGATGGGATTGCCATTAGTTCCAAGGGACGCCATGTATTTGTGAATCAAAGTCTTGCCAGAATGTTTGGTGTCTCCGACGCCGACGAGCTGGTGGGTAGGCCAATCATGGATTATATTCACCCGGACTACCGTAAAATCGTAAAGGAGCGACTAGAGGCGCAGACCAAACGCGGGGTATTGGCTCCTTTGATTGAGGAGAAGATGATTCGGGCTGACGGAACGGTCATTCACACGGAGGTAGCTGCTGCTCCTCTGGAATATCAGGGGGAACAGGCTGTTCTGGCAGTCATAAGGGACATCACCGACCGCAAACAGGCGGAGGAGGCGCTGCGGGAAAGCGAGGCGCGCTATCATTCCCTCTTTGAAAACTCGCAAGATGCTGTTCTCTTGACCGCGCCCGATGGTTCTATTCTCGATGTCAATCCGGCGGCTTGTCAGATGTTCGGCAGAACGGCGGAAGAGATCAAGCAGATTGGTCGCAACGGGTTGGTGGATGTAACAGACCCGCGTTTGTTTGCGGCACTGGAAGAACGTACCCGCATGGGAAAAGCACGCGCCGAAATCACGATGATTCGGGCCGACGGCACCGGATTTCCAGTGGACATTACCTCAACAATCTTCACCGACGGCCAGGGCCATCAGCGAACAAGCATGATCATTCGTGACATCACCGAGCGCAAGCAGGCGGAAGAGACCCTTCTTCGCATCAATAAGGCGGTGGAAAGCTCAAGCGATGCCATCGGGATGTCCGATTCGCAGGCCCATCACTTCTATCACAACAAGGCGTTTACCGAGCTTTTTGAATACACACCGGAGGAGCTTGAGGCTGCGGGAGGAGGTCCCGCTGCTTATGCGAATAAAAATGTTGCCCGCAAGGTCTTCGATACGATTATGAGCGGTGGGGCGTGGAGTGGTGAGGTGGGAATGGTATCAAAGAGCGGGCGTAAATTCCCGGTCCAGCTACGTGCAGCTGCGATAAAGGATGAATCCGGGAAGGTGATCGGGCTTGTGGGAGTGCATACGGACATCACCGAGCGCAAACGGATGGAGGAGGCGTTGCGGGAGAGCGAGGGAAAGTATCGTTCATTGGTAGAATCAAGCGCTGATTCCATATATTTGGTAGATAAGGACTGCACCTAC
>MGQF01000087.1:10413-27047 GCA_001797745.1 Deltaproteobacteria bacterium RBG_13_52_11 | reverse complement strand
GTTGAACGGAACAATTATTTGGGAGGTGGTTTTTGGATAGGCGGCTTCCTCATGAACAAGATAACGGTGAGGCACCCTGGTGAGGAGGTATTGAAGGAGCTGGGGATCCCCTTTGAGCAGGCGCGCGAAGGGCTCTTTGTCGCCGATGGTCCCCATGCCTGTGCCCGACTTATCGCCTCTGCCTGCGACGCCGGAGTAAAGATTCTCAACATGACCGTCTTTGAAGATGTGGTCTTGCGAGAGAACAATCGGATAGGGGGCGCGGTGGTAAACTGGACGCCGGTGGAAGCCCTTCCCCGTCAGATTACCTGCGTGGACCCCATTGCCCTTGAGGCTAAGATGGTGGTCGATGCCACAGGACACGATGCCTCAGTGGTGCGAAAAATGGAGGAGAGGGGGGTACTCAAGACCAAGGGGTTTGGCGGGATGTGGGTGGAGAGATCAGAGGATTTGGTCGTGGAATATACAGGAGAGGTTCACCCCGGTCTGGTGGTTTGCGGTATGGCGACCGCCACCACCTTTGGACTCCCCCGCATGGGCCCTACGTTCGGCGCCATGCTTCTGTCCGGCAGAAGGGCGGCGGAAGAAGTTTTAAGGAAACTATGATCCTTTTCCCCTGTTTCCCCTCCCGTGAGGTGATCAGCGAAGCCGTTACTATATTTACCTCTTGGACAGGGGAAGAAGTACAAGAGGGGGAGTGCCTCTATCGTGCAACACCCTCTGCGGCAGAGGATCTCGCCGTGCTGCGGGTCATCAATTTTGACAGCCCTGATTTAAATGAGGAGCCTTTCCCCATAGAGATAGCATTTGAGAGGCGCAAGAGCGAGACGTGCCAGTGTGGCAACGGTGCCGTGTATGCTGGGGTTCAGCTTGCCATGGTGCTCAGCAAGGGATTGTCCGCCAGGGGGGTTCTGTGGGGGGGCAAACCTTTCTTTATCACCCGTGATTATATTGCCACCTTTGACAGGGATGACCTCCGCTGGCATCTCCGGTATGGGGTCTTTTCATTTCCTACGATCATTTCTCTCCCTGGGATCATCGAGGCACCGGCAAGGCCGCGGGAATATTACCTCCTCCGGAGCCAAGGTATCCCTGATGAAATGATGCCAGATAGCTTGAAGGATCGGTATCTTACCATCAACGACCCACGATTCCCCAGGGTCCTTGCCGGCATCCTCTTACAGGCATTCTTCTATTTCCAGATCGGTGATCCCTTTTGTCCAGACCCCTTGTGTTCCCTCTACCATGCCCACTGGCAAGAGGAACTCCTTCGCTCTCAAAGGAATGAGCCTTATATAGTATGTCTTAGACATCAACAAGTTCTGGAGAAGGAAGAGAGGTGGCTAAGAGGATAGCGGTGGCTATGAGTGGGGGGGTAGATTCCTCCGTTGCGGCCTATATGCTCAAAGAGGAAGGGTTTGATGTGGTGGGGGTTACCCTGAAGCTCTACCCCGAGGTTTCCCGCTGTTGTCGCCTGGAGGACATCGACGACGCCCGTAGGGTCGCCCACTTCCTCGATATCCCCCATTACGTTTTCGACTTCACTCTGGACTTCAAAAAGGAGGTTGTAGATTATTTTATCACTGAATATATGGCGGGGAGGACGCCCAATCCCTGTGTGATCTGCAATCAGAAGATAAAGTTTGGTTTCCTTTTGAAAAGGGTATGGAGCATAGGTGGTTCCTGCCTCGCCACCGGACACTATGCACGAATCGTAGAAGAGAACGGAAGCTGCAGTCTCGTCGCGGCACGGGACAGAGGAAAATCCCAGGAATATTTTCTCTCCTTTCTGAGTGAAGAGGTTTTAAAACAGGTAATGTTCCCTTTAGGGGATTATACCAAGGCGGAAATAAAGCAGATCTCCCAGGAGGTAGGGCTTCCTTTGGGGCCCAAGAAGGAGAGCCAAGAGGTATGCTTTGTCGCCCCAGATGATAATTACATCAGCTTTATTAAGAGACACTTGAGAGTGGATACTCGAACTGGAACATTGATTAATAGCAAAGGGGAGCTTATGGGATACCATAAAGGTTTTTTTTGTTACACCTTTGGGCAAAGAAGGAGGATTGGTATACGTGCTTCTTCCCCTCACTATGTTATAGGGATCGACCCCATTAAGAATGTGGTGATCATCGGACCGAAGTGTGAAGCCTATGCTAAGACCATCGGGGTAACTCTGGTCCTCTGGAGGAAAGGGGATGGAAGTTTCCCCCTTTCTGCAAAGATAAGATATCGTCACGACCCAGCCCCTGCTACTGTAGAGGTGAAAGGCAGCGAGGCTTGGGTGATATTTGAGGAGCCACAGTTTGCACCTGCTCCTGGCCAGATAGCGGTCTTTTATGAGGGGGACAGGGTTGTGGGGAGCGGGAAGATAATGGGGCCTTAAATGGTAAATTCCCTTTTTCTCCCGGTTCTTCTCTTTTTTTATATAGATTCTATGAAATAATGGTCTTTAAGTAGAAAAGATCATGGGGAGGACGTGCCTTATGGTGAAAAGGACGATCGGTAGTTCAGGGAGATTGTTGTTTGGCATCATTTTCCTGCTTCTGGTACCTTTAGCCCTCTTGGCCCACTCGCGCACGGTCACGATAGATGTCAAGATGAAGAGGTCCATCCTCGCCAAGGATTGCATGGAGTGTCACACCGACGCCATAAAGGGCGAACAATACGCCAACTCGATGCACGGGGCCAATGCCTGTACCAGTTGCCATGTGGATATCATCGACCTGGAAAAACACGCCCAGGGGATCTACATCCCTCAAAAAGCCGATTGCAGCATTTGTCACAAAAAGGAGGCCGGGGAATACACAAGCAGCGTCCACCACATCAGGGAGCGATTCTCCTGCGTGGAGTGTCATGCAGACATCCACTATGTGAAGCCCTGGGAGGGGAGCAAGATTCAGATCATTAAGAAGTGTACGTCCTGCCACGAAGAGGAGGCCTATGTAGCCAGCGGCCATGAAAGGGCGGTGATGAAGGGGAACAACGATTCCGCCGTATGCTCCGACTGCCATGGGCTACACGATACGAAGATCTGGCACACGGCCGGCCGCACGTCTCCCGTGGAGGCGCGGGAGTTCTACACTAGGGCATGCAATAAGTGCCACGCAGACAAAGAACTGATGAAGAAGAACAACCTGACCACTATCGCCGTGGAGACCTATGAGCACAGCATCCATGGCAAGATCCGAAAATTGGGGTATGCAGCAGCCGGATGCGCCGACTGCCATACCTCCCACAATATCCTCCCCAAGGAAGATCCGCAGTCGACTATCAACGAGAGGAACATCATGAAGGTATGCTCCCGCTGTCATGAGGGGGTCAATGCCAACTTCATCAAGTTCATCCCCCACGCCGACTTCGAGGATCGTGAAAAATACCCCCAGCTCTTTTGGACCATGGTCTTTATGGTCGTATTGCTCCTGATTGTATTGGTCTTCTACTGGGGCCATACCTTCCTGTGGTGGCGGAAGGCCTTTTGGGAAAAGCAGAGGCTTTTGGCCGAAGGGCACCTGATCTCCGACAAGCTGACTCAAATTAAAAATCCAGGGACGACCTATATCCGATTCAAGCTCAGGGACAGGATACTTCACTTGGTCGCGATCTTCATCTTCTTCGGGCTGGCCGCCACAGGGCTACCCCTCAAGTTCCCCGATGCCCCCTGGTCCAAGTTCTTGCTCAGCTTCATCGCTGGTGTCCAGGTTGCCCTACTCATCCACAGGATTTGCGCCTTCATCCTCATCGTGGTATTCCTCATCGTCCTGGGGTATTGCGGTCACTTTATCTTTTTCAATAAAAGGACTGGGAACACTATTAAGGAGAGGCTTTTCGGGTCCCATTCCCTCCTCCCCAGAAAGAAGGATTGGGAGGACTTTGTTGTCATGGCCAAATGGTTTGTGGACCAGGGGCCTCCACCACGGTTTGATCACTGGACCTATTGGGAGAAGTTCGACTTCCTGGCCGTCTTTTGGGGGATGGCATCCATTGGGCTCTCTGGTATTATGATGTGGTTGCCGCATATCACCACCAAGTTCCTGCCAGGATGGGTGATAAATGTCGCCCGCATCGTCCACTCTGAGGAGGCCTTGCTGGCCGTGGGCTTCATCTTCACCATCCACTTCTTCAACACCCACTTTGTCCCCACCAAGTGGCCGATGAACTACTCCATCTTTACCGGCAGGATCTATAAATGGGAGTTCCTCGAGGACAGACCCATCGAGTACGAAAGGCTGAAAAAGACGAAGGAGTTGGAGAAGTTAAAAACAGGTTTTCCCAGCATCCTGGCCAACTTCTTCTCAGGGGTCATAGGTTTGAGCGCGCTCATCATCGGATTGTTCACCATAATTCTGATCATCTGGGCCTTTATAGGGTGAAATAGATTAAAGAAAAAGTGCGAGTATGATTTCCTCAAAATCGTTTAAACATTGAAAGCATATTAACATCTTATCCTGAGGAGATAATGTATGTGGTATCGGAGCCTTAGTGTTAAACTCATCTTTTGGGTGGGCGTCATCACGCTCATGGTGATCGGTGTCTTCGCCTCCGTTAATTTAAACACACAAAGGGATCACTTGCTCGGTGCGACCATCCTGGGGGCCAAACAATTAAGCGACACGATGGCGAAAAGCCTCAGGTTTGACATGCTCCACAACTACCGAGATGCCCTCTATAACTCTATCGAAACCGTTGGAACACAGGAGGAGATAGAGAGGGTGAGGATATTTAATAAAGAAGGGATGATCATGTTTTCCTCCAACGAGGAGGAGAGAGGCAAGATGGTGGACAAAAAGGCCGAGGCTTGCTACGCATGCCACGCTGTGGGTAAGCCCCTGGAGAGATTGGATATCCCAGAGAGGAGCAGAATCTTCAGGTCCAATGGGTACCGAGTCTTGGGGATGATAAATCCCATTTACAATGAGCCTGATTGCTATAATGCAACGTGTCATTACCATCCCCCTGATCAGAAGGTCTTAGGGATACTTGACGTCTCCCTTTCTCTGGCTGCTACCGATAAAAGAATAAAGGAGATCAAGGGGGAGACCATATTGTTTGCAACCATCACCATTGTGGTGATCTCCGCTATCATTGGTCTGTTCATCCAGAGGGCGGTCTATCGACCGGTTAAAAAGTTGGCGGATGGGACGACTAAGGTGGCGGCAGGAGATTTTGATCACGCCCTTCTCCACCGTTCTGATGACGAGATCGGACAACTGGCCGATTCCTTCAACAAAATGACCCAAAGGCTGAAAAAGGACGATAGGGAGATCAAGGATCTCATCAAGAACTTAGAGAAAAAGGTAGAAGAGAGGACCGCTAAATTAAAGGCAACTCAAAATCAGCTTTTGCAGTCGGAGAAACTGGCTTCCATTGGAAAGTTGGCCGCCACCATCGCCCATGAGATAAACAACCCCCTGAACGGTATTCTGACCTATACTAAGCTGATCGAGAGAAAGCTGGCTGAGGACTCTCTCAAAGAGGGTGAAATTCCGAAGTTCCGCTCCTACCTGACGATCATGGAGAGGGAGACGGAGAGATGCAGCACCATTGTAAGAAACCTCCTCGACTTTGCCCGACAGAGAGAACCTTCGTTAAAACCTGATGTGAATATCAATGAGGTGCTTGAGGAAACCCTTTCCCTATTGGCCGATCAGGTAACCATGCAGGAGATCACGTTGAAAAAGAGGTACAGTGAACTCCCACCCATTATGGCCGACCCCATGCAGTTGAGGCAGGCCTTTTTCAACATCATTGTCAACTCCTGTGAAGCCATACAAAATGAGGGGAAATTGATAATTATCACCACCTATTCAAAGAAGAAAAGAGAGATAAAGGTGGAGATTGCCGACAATGGGGTAGGTATATTAGAAGAACATCTACCGAAGATATTCGACCCCTTCTTTACATCCAAAGAGATGGGCACGGGGCTGGGATTGTCGGTGGTATATGGTATCATCAGTTCTCACCAGGGCAAAATTGAGGCGAAGAGTAAGGTCCGGGAAGGGACCACTATCATCATCACGTTGCCCACAGACGGCAAGACAACAGAGAAAAGCCTCCGATCTGGGAGGGACATATGAGATATTAGAAGAAGCCCCTATATTTTTGCTGAGGATCTTGACTAGAACGTATTCTCATTGTAGTGAGCTTTCTAGTCATGACCCTTAAAAATTGTTGCCCTTCATGGCATCGGCAAGGTGCCGGATCATCTGTCGGGATACCACTTCGAAGATTGTGGGTGGAATGAAGTAGTCGGGATTTTTCCGATAAAAGTCGGCGGTCAATTCCCTGGCGATGATATCGATATCTCCTGTGCGCCGATAAGCCTCCTCCAGGGAGGCGCGCTCCTGCCGAGCGAACTCGATGGTCTGTCGGATAAAATCACGAGCCTCGTTCCCAGCGATATACCCATAGTGATCTGCGCAGACGTACTCCACATCGAGATCCTTGAGTTTTTCGAGGCTGTGCTGAAACAGCGTGAAGTTGGAATTTCCAAGGGGGAGGATCTTACCCTTGTAGGGGACGCCCCCAGCATCCGAGGCAAAGAGTGTCTTGAACTGGGGCACGTAGGCGGAGAGTGAGCATGAGGAGTGCCCCGGTGTTTCGATGATTTGTACCACGAGATCGTCCAGATCGATTCGGTCTCCTTCGGAGACAATGGTCCCCGTAATATCATTTCGCCATGCCAGATCGTATGTGGCGTGTACCCCTTCTCTTCCCATCCGTTTGGCAACGCTGCGGCCGAAGGCATTGATGCTTTCGATGGCCTTCGGCATCTGAAGGATTTCCCAGCAGCGCGCCGAGGCATAGACCTCTACGTTGGGATAACGTCGTTTGAAAAAGGGAACAGTGCCCACATGATCGAAGTGGGAATGGAGGATGAGGAGTTTTGTGATACGCTTCTCGTCGATACCAAAGCCTTCGAACTGACGAAGCAGATCAGGCACCAGGTAACTCATGCCTCCGTTGATGATCATGGACTCATTGTTCCCCTCCAGGATATAGACGCACGATTCCTCACGCCCTATGAGCCACAGCTGCTCTCGAACCTTTCCTGGCTGCCGGATGCGCATCATTACCCTCTCAGAATGAGCACATTTTCATGTTCAACACAGTTGAATGTCTGAAAAAAAGAAGTATATCCCACACCAGTAGGTTGAGGTCAAGGGGAAGAGGATCATTAGGGGCAAGCAGTAATGCGAATTAATCAACGATACTTGTTTAAAACGTGTTGAAAAATTATTAGGAAATTACCTAACATCCCTGTATCACAAGGGATATATTATACTGCCTAACAATTAGGCAACAAAAAAATTCAATAAAATCAATAAGTACATAAACTTTGAGCGTCAGAACACAATAATTGTAAAATTAAGCCCTTGGCCCTCTCGTTATAAACAACTTTTCAACATCGTTTCCTGGCGACCCTTTCTAGCCTTCTTGTAAGGAAGTGGGATAACCTCCCCCATATCCTTGTTTTTGCTTATGCCTCTTAGTTGATCTATACCTCATTGAATAAAATATAGAACATATTATACATTTTTAATGTATAACTTGAAATTAATGTCTTTTCTCATGATCTTTTATTACAGCGATGCCTTTTTATTGAGGGGGAGGTATTCGTATGGTATGATATACGTTCTAATGTCTGTCTGGCTCATGAGTGCGAAACCAAAGTTACATCAGTGCGAACGAAGACAGGAGGTGTGATGAGTCTTTTTTTGCTCACCTTTTTCTTCCTCTATAGCTCACTCCATCTGTACATATTCCTCAAGATCAAGGGTGCTTTTGCCTTGGGGACGGGGCTCACCATTATCCTCATTCTCTTTATGGCCGTCATGGTCAGCGCACCAGTCTTGGTGCGCGTATCCGAAAGATATGCATTAGAGTCTTTCGCCCGCCTCCTCTCGTGCATCGGATATACCTGGTTGGGCGTGGTCTTTCTGTTCTGCATCTCTTCGTTTTTGATTGACCTCTATCGACTTGCTTTCTCAGCGGGAGGGATGGTGCTGCGGATGAACCTCTCATCTCTCATCCCCTCACCACGCCTGACTTTTTTCATCCCCGTCCTGCTTACCTCGGCTGTTGCCTCGTACGGCTTCTTTGAGGCCCGCTCCATTCGCAGCGAACGAGTGGTCATCACAAGTACCAAGGTCCCACGCGAGGTCGGCCAGCTCACCGTTGTCCAGATCTCCGATGTGCACCTGGGGCTTATCGTGAGAGAGGGGAGACTGAAAAAGATCCTCAGAGAGGTCAAGCGGGCGCAACCAGATATCCTGGTCTCCACCGGAGACCTCGTGGACGGGCAGATCGACAACCTCGGGGAACTCGCCGGACCCTTGAGGGACATTAATCCCCCATACGGTAAATTTGCCGTGACGGGAAATCATGAATTTTATGCCGGTCTTGACCAGGCATTGCAGTTTATAGAGGAGGCAGGTTTTACAGTGTTGAGGGGAGAGGCCCGTGAGGTGGCTGAGTTTGTGACGATTGTCGGCGTTGATGACCCAACGGGGAGGCACTTCGGTCTCTTTCGCGGTCCATCAGAAAAGGCCATCTTTGCCGGTTTACCCCGTGAACGCTTTACCCTGCTCTTAAAACACCCACCGGTGGTAGATAAAGAGATATTGGGTCTCTTTGATTTGCAGCTTTCGGGGCACACCCATAAAGGACAGATCTTTCCCTTCAACTACGCCTCTAAAATCTTTTTCCCCTATGACGCGGGATTAGTGCATCTGCCCCGCCATTCCTCCCTCTATGTGAGCAGGGGCAGCGGTACATGGGGACCGCCCATCCGCTTTCTGGCACCCCCTGAAGTGACCATCATTACCGTGGTCCACGCGGACAGGGAGTGAACTACCGCACCGTATTATGCCAATCCTTACACGAAGGAGCAGTCACAAAGCTTATATTTTCTTGATTCGCAAAGCAAGGGGGGAGTTGAACGGGGCTGTTAGAATTGCATAGGGGGAATGGTGGTCTGGTTTGATGGCTGAGGGAGGCTTCTATCAATTCTTGCGCATCATATGGTTGACCGCCTTTTCCAGCCCATCGATGGTCAACTCAAACATAGGAAAGATCTCCCGGACGACTCCAATGGTGTACGTATATTTCCACTCATAAGCGGGCACGGGATTTAACCAGACGGAGTGGGGGAAGTTCTTGGCTATGAACCGCAGGCGCTCAACACTCGGTTTCCCTGACAGTTCTCGCTCTCCAAAATAGATGGAGCCATTCTGGGACATGAGTTCAAAGGGGGCCATACTGGCATCGCCGACGATGACAAACCTCGTTTCCGGATCAAACCGAACCAGTTCGTCAATAGGATAAGGTTTGTTATGCCGGTGTGGGTCCTCCCAGAGATATTTATAGATCGTGTTATGAAAGTAGAAGTTTTTGAGATCCTTGAACTGGGATCGGGCGTAATTAAAGAGGGTTTGCACCACAGTGACGTAGGGCTCCATGGACCATCCGCCGTTGTCGATGGTCAGGATGACGTTCAGGCGATCTTTGAGTCTTCGACCGAAGACGAGCTCTATCTCACCGGCATTCTTGACGGTCTGGTAGATGGTCTTGTCTATGTTGACCTTGTCCTTGGGGCCAACAGGCACCATATGTCTCAGCCGCTTCAGGGCCTCACCCATCTGGGACTGGGTCAGGGGGGCCTCCTGGGAGTAGTCCCGATATCTTCTTTCCATGGCCACTTTGACGGCAGACTTATTCCTGGATATTCCCCCAACCCTCATACCGCCTGGGTGGTATCCGGAGTGCCCCACCGGTGAGGTCCCGCCGGTGCCGATCCACTTTTTTCCCCCATGGTGGGCCTCGGTTTGTTCTTTGAGTCGCTCGAGAAAGTACTTGATGAGCTCCTCCGGGCTTAATTTTCCAAGCTCAGACTCATCGATGCCGAGGGTGTCGGCTAGGAGGCGGGGGTCCTTTAACCACTCGTCCAGGAGGGCCCGGGCTATCTCCGACAGTTCTTGTTCATCCGGTTCCTTGAGCTCAACGCCCTGAAACTGATGGGCAAAGACCTGGTCGTAGAGATCGAAGTACCTCTCGCTCTTCACAAGGATGGAGCGGGCCGCGGTGTAAAGATCATCGACGGAGTTGATGAGCCCCATGTTCAAGGCTTTGTGCAGCCGCAGGAAGGCGGTCGGGGTGATTGGTATCCCCACCTTGCGAAGGGTATAGAAAAAATCGACGAACATCCTTGCTGCCTACCTCTAGACCTTGAAGTGGGCCACTACCTTTTGGGCCATGAAATAATCAGGACTCTTCTTGAACAGTACCCCCAAGTACGGGATGTTACCCTTGATGAGGTCCTTGACCCGAAAGTCCGGATCAGCCCGCAGGGCCCTGATCCAGTTGATGAGCTCCCTCGTAGCGGGTTTTTTCTCGATCTCCTTGATCTCCCGGAGGCGGTAGAAGGCCTGTACGGCGCTGTTGAGGAGTTCCTTATCGATATCGGGGAAATGCACCCGGACGATATTCTTCATCATATCCGACTCAGGAAAGGCGATGTGGTGGAAGTTGCAGCGCCCCAGGAAGGGATCGGAGAGGTCCTTCTTGGCATTGGACGTAATGACCACGATGGGCCGGTGTCTCGCCTTGATGCTCTTATCGATCTCGATAATGTCGAATTGCATTTGGTCGAGGATGTCGAGCATATCGTCCTGAAAATCGGTATCGGCCTTATCGATCTCGTCTATGAGGAGCACGACCCGTTCATCCGAGACAAAGGCCTGCCCGATCTTCCCCATCCTGATGTACTCCTCGATATTGCTGACGTCCCTCGTAGAATCTCCAAATCGGCTGTCGTTCAACCGGGTCAGGGTATCGTACTGGTAGAGGGCCTCGATGAGCTTCATGCTCGATTTGACGTTCAGGACAATGAGCCTCATGTTGAGGGACTCAGTAATGGCGTGCGCCAGCATGGTCTTGCCTGTGCCGGGTTCACCCTTGAGTAAGAGGGGCATCTCGAGGGCTATGGAGATATTAACGATCTCGGCCAGTTCCTCGTCCAGTACGTATTTCGAGGCGCCGGAAAATCTTCTTATTCCGTCTTCTTGATTCATAATTCAACTCCTTCGCTGGATTCTCGTGTCATTGAGTATATCCATTCTCTATCTATTATTCAAGGGGTGCCCTTTTCCTTTCCCCCTCGCTGCAGAAGTGATACAATATGCTTCTTTGCATGCCTGTACAGGGAGGTCGACGTGAAGGGGAGCAAGGAAGGAGCTCAAGAGATAAGACGTCTCATAAGGACCGCCCTGGGGGAAGAGAAGGCCGATCTGGTTATCCTCAATGGGGCTCTGGTCAACGTCTACACAGGAGAGATACAGGAGAACTGCTCCGTGGGTATCAAAGGTACAAAGATCGTCTCCATGGGCGATGATCTCCGTTGCCTCATCGGGGATGGTACCCACGTCATCGATGCCCGGGGGATGTATATCACCCCTGGGTTCATCGATCCGCATACTCATCTGGACAGCATCGTACAGTGTGCTGAGTACGCCCGCTATGCTGTCCCTCATGGGAATACCACGGCCGTTTCAGAGTCGGCCATGCTCGCCAACGCCGCTGGCAGGGACGGGGTTGACTGGTTCATCGAGGATTCTCGTGATCTGCCGCTGCGAATATTCATTTTGACCCCCTCCATGGTCCCCCCCCTTCCTGCATTTGAGACCAGCATGGGTTTCTCATTGGAAGACTTTCAGGCGTTGATTAGAGAGGATTTTGTCCTTGGGGTAGGGGAGACCTATTGGCCGCTGGTCTTAGACGGGGATGAGAGGGCCATGGCGAGGTACGCTATGGCGCAGGAGTTGGGGAAGACCAGGGAGGGTCATGCTGCGGGTGCACGCGGGGAGAAGTTAATAGCCTATGGCGCTGCGGGGACATCGTCGTGCCATGAGTCCACCACCCCAGAGGAGGCCCTGGAACGGTTGCGCTTGGGGATGCGGGTGATGATCAGGGAGGGTTCTGTCAGGAGGGAGTTGGGGGCTATCTCCGCCATCAAAGACCTGGGAGTGGACCTGAGGGGGGTGATGCTCTGCACCGATTGGGCTGATCCCCAGATGTTGATCCACCAGGGGTGCATGGATGAGTTGGTGCGGCGGGCCATTGCTTCGGGTTTTGATCCAGTCGTCGCTATCCAGATGGTCACCATCAACCCCGCTGATTACTTCGGCTTGAGGGAGTTGGGGGGGATAGCACCAGGGAAGATCGCTGACCTCCTCCTTCTTTCTGATCTGAGGGGTGTGGCGGTGGCAACGGTGATCAAGGATGGGGTGGTGGTGGCCGAAGAGGGGAGATTGGTCGCAGATCTGCCTCGCTACCGCTACCCAGAACCTGCCTACCACACCTTCGCCCTGGAGGGTGTGCAGGAGGAGAATTTCCGAATCCCGCATTCAAAAGACAGAGCCCTCGTAAGGGTAGTTGATATCGTCAACGAGACCATCACCCAGGAGATGCGGGTTGAATTGGGGGTGCGACAGGGGAGTCTCATTGCCGATCCGGAAAGAGGAATCCTGAAGATGGCCCACATTTCCAAGCGCGACCGACGGCCTCAGCATGCCATGGGGTTTGTGCACGGTCTAGGCATCAGGGAGGGGGCAGTGGCGATCAGTCTTATCTGGGATACAAGCAATATCTTGGTTATAGGGGCAACGGATCAGGAGATGGCCTTCGCCGTGAACCGCCTCCTTGAGCATCAGGGGGGGATCATTGTGGTGATGGGTGAACGGGTGGTGGCTGAGCTGCCCATGCCCATCTGTGGCGTTGTCTCCGATATGCCGTTGGAGGGGGTTGCCCAGCATGTAACCGAGGTGGAGGAGGCGTGTAGGGCCCTCGGTTGCGTCCCCCGTCCCTTTCTCACCTTGCAGACCTTGCCCTTTACCGGCCTTCCGTATCTGCGGCTGACCGATCGGGGCCTCGTCGATATCCGCAAGCGGGAGTTTGTGGACCTCATCATCTCATGATCCGGACAGCAAATCGAAAGAAGCGAGGTCGAGCGGACAGCTTTCCTTTTCTAACCGTACCATAAGAAGCGGCGCAACATAAAAGAGCGATATGCCCCGGGTATCGGCCATCATCCCTACCTATAACAGGAAGGCGTTTGTGCTGGAGGCGGTGGACTCCGTTCTCTCCCAGACCTATGGGGATTATGAGTTGATCGTGGTGGATGATGGTTCGTCTGATGGCACAGGTGAGGCCCTCAAGCAGTATGGCAAGCAATTGCGTTATTCGTATCAGGCAAACCAAGGGGTCAGTACAGCCCGCAACCGAGGCCTCGAATTCGCCCAAGGGGAGTTCGTCGCCTTCCTTGATTCCGATGACCTCTGGTTGCCGAAAAAACTCCAGATACAGGTCGCCTTTATGGACGAGCACCCTGAGGCTCAGATCTGCTATACCGATGAGATCTGGATCAGGCGCGGGGTGTACGTCAATCCCAAAAAGAAACACGCCAAATATTCGGGGTGGATCTATCCTCACTGTCTCCCCCTCTGTATCATCAGTCCATCCTCGGCCCTCATGCATCGAGGTCTCTTCGAGCAGGTCGGGGCCTTTGATCCCCAACTCCCTGTGTGTGAGGACTACGACCTGTGGTTGCGGGTGGCATCACGCTTCCCCGTCTTCTTTATCCCCCAGAGGCTGATCGTCAAGAGGGGAGGGCACCCCGATCAACTCTCCCAGCTAGGGTGGGGGAATGACCGATACAGGGTGATTGCGCTGCTGAAGATACTAGAGCTGGGAGTTCTGGCCCCTCAGATGCGGGATCTCACCATCCAGGCGTTCCACCGAAAATTGCGCGTCCTCATCAGCGGTTATATCAAGAGGGGGAAGGAAGCGGAGGTGAAGGATTGTCAAGAGCTCTTGGAGCGATACCCCCTGTGATGCCCCACTTCCTCCTTGATTCATTATCTTCTTTCTCCCATAACAAAAAAGATGTAGACTGTTTCTGCGAAATGGCCTTTCGGCGATCTTGACCCAGTGGCTAGGACGTAATCATCGATACCAGAGTATCGACAGATACGCTTCGAGATCTTTGTTGGAGGGTGGAAAAAAAGATGACCGGCATCTTCTTTCACCCGCTCATGGCGGAGGGGGATTGCCTGGAGCGGCCAGGCGTTACGCTCTCTATTCCTGAGCCGGTTCAGGAAGGGCTTTTACTAAAAGTTCACACCCCTTCCCTCTTGACGCGGGAGAAGGATGCCTGGTACTACGAAGGTGCCCTCCGCACGGCGGGGCGCGCGCCGATGTGGCAAAACAGATTTTCCCAGAGATTATCCGAATTTTAGCCTTATGAAGAATTATGCCATTATATTGGGGGGAGGTGCGGGTACAAGGCTTAAAGGGGAGATCCCCAAACAGTTCCTTCTCTTGGGCGAGAGGCCCATCATCGTCCACACCATCGCGGCCTTTCAACAAGCTCCCTCCATCGACGCCATCCTGGTCGTGGTGCCCGCAGGGTGGAAAAAGCGATGTACTGCGGACCTTAAACCTTATGTCTTTGATAAAATACAGGGGGTGATCGCTGGTGGTGAGACCAGGCAGCTTTCCTGCTGGCAGGCCCTGCAATACCTCAAGGCAGATCCCCCACACATCTGCGTCGTCCATGATGCCGCCCGCCCCCTGGTGACCGCGGAGATGATTGAGGTGGCTGTTCGGGAGGGACACAAGGGGATGACCTTCGGCCTACGGGCCAGGGACACCATTGTGGAGTGTCGCGGTGGAGAGATCATGAGGGTCTCACCGCGGGAACAGATGTATCAGGTCCAGACCCCCCAATCCTTTCCTTTCCAAACCTTGTGGGATGCCCATTGCAAGGCCTTGGCAGCGGGGATCAGGGAGGCCAGCGACGACGCCGGGCTCGTGCTGAAGGCGGGCAATCGGCTGAAAGTCCTCGAAGGCGACCCGCGCAATATAAAAATTACCGATCCTTTCGATCTGGAACTGGCGCAACACTTCCTGCGAGACAGGTAACCTTTACTTTGCCCCCCTGTTTTGCTACATTGTCGTGAAAATACCCTTTTTGAAGGAGTTTGATGAGGTCATCGGGATGCATGATTACACCCCTGTGATGAGGCAGTACCTGCGGATAAAGGGGGATTATCGAGATTGTATCCTCTTTTTCCGGATGGGGGATTTTTATGAGATGTTCTTCGAAGACGCCAAGGTCGCTTCCAAGATTTTGGATATTGCTCTCACTTCTCGGGAGAGAGGGGAAAAGGAGCGGATCCCCCTGTGCGGGATCCCCTACCATGCTGCGGCACCGTACATCTCCAAGCTCATCGAGAAGGGGCATAAGGTGGCCATCTGCGAACAGGTGGGTGATGCCCGGGCATCAAAGGGGCTGGTGGAGCGGGAGGTCACTCAGGTGATCACCCCGGGGATGGTAGTGGAGGAGGATAATCTCCGGGAGAAGGAGAACAACTTTCTGATGAGCTTGTGTCGAGGCGAATGGGGTTATGGGCTTGTCTTTTTGGACCTCTCCACAGGCGAGTTCAAGGGGTGTCGGATAGATGATGAGGATCTCCTGACGGGCGAGGTGGTGAAGAACAGCCCACGGGAGGCCTTGATCCCCGAAGGTTTGCAGGAGAAAGAGAGGTTTCTAGCGGAACTCAGGAGGGAGTTCCCCTCCATGCTGGTAAACACTCTCCCTGATTCCTCTTTTCAAGGCGAGGCTGCTGTTGGCCCCATAGCGGAGCTAATCCCCTCATGGGTGACGGATGAACCCCGTCACGCTGCCCTCGCCGCCCTCCACTATGCCCACGAGACCCAGAAGGCTGATGTCGGACACATCAAGCCCCTGTCTCTCTATCGGATAGAGGATTACATGATCTTGGACGAGGCGACGCAGAGGAACCTCGAGCTGTTCACCTCACTGGGGGGGAGAGGAAAGAGGGGTGCCTTCTTAGATATTGTGGACGAGACGATCACCGCCATGGGGGGAAGGAGGATCAGAGGTTGGCTCTCCTATCCCCTTGTTGATGCCGAAGCGATCGAGCGTCGTCTGGAGGCCGTTGCTCATCTCAAGGAGGCACCCCTGGCGCGGGCCGATCTCAGAGAGCTTTTGGCGGAGGTCTATGACCTGGAGAGGCTCAATGCTAGGGTGATCATGGGGAGGGCCAACCCGAGGGGCATGGTGGCCTTGAAGGCTACCTTGAGGGCGATCCCGAGGATCAAAAAAGCGTTGGCGGATGTCACTGCCCCTCTGCTGCAAGAGATCAGGGGAGGTTTGGATGAGTTCAATGAGGTGGCCGGATGGATAGACGAGGCCATCGTCGCAAACCCACCCATCACCCTTACTGAGGGGGGGATCATCAGGGATGGATATGACAGGGATCTCGATGAGCTGAGGGGAATCAGCCGAGACGGCAAGGGGTGGATCGCCCGCTTAGAGGTGCAGGAGCGCCAGCGCACCGGGATCTCCTCATTAAAGGTGCGATACAATCAGGTCTTCGGTTACTACATCGAGATTACCAACCCCAACCTGAAACTGGTCCCTGAGGACTACATGCGCAAGCAGACCCTGACCAATGCCGAGCGCTTCATTACCCCCCAGCTCAAGAATTACGAGGACAAGGTTCTGGGCGCCGAGGAAAGGATTAAGGCCTTGGAGTACGAGCTCTTTCGGCGCC
>MGQF01000087.1:3456-10056 GCA_001797745.1 Deltaproteobacteria bacterium RBG_13_52_11 | reverse complement strand
CCTCTTTGGAGTGAGGGACAATCAGATATATCGGGAACTCCAAAATATCGATCCTAATTGTTTGACACCCCTGGAGGCAATTGAGCTCCTCTATCACTGGAAAAAGATAATAGAAGAGGGGAATTGAAGCAGCCGGATTTTGTCCTAGCCAGAAGAAAGATGGTCCAAGAGCAGCTTGTGGCCAGGGGCATAAAGGATAAGCGAGTCCTGGATGCCATGATGAAGGTCCCACGTCACCACTTTATGGAGGAGGGGCTGTGGCATCAGGCCTACGGCGATTTCCCCCTTCCTATTGGTGAGGGTCAGACTATCTCTCAGCCCTACATCGTGGCGCTGATGACCGAGGCCTTGAATTTGAAGGGGGACGAAAAGGTCTTGGAGATCGGGACCGGCTCCGGATACCAGGCTGCCGTCCTGGCGGAGTTGACCCAACAGGTCTTTTCCATTGAGCGCATCAGCACCATGGCATCCAAGGCCAGAAAGATATTGGATGAGTTGGGCTATGCCAATGTCCTTATCCGGGTGTCCGATGGCACGCATGGATGGCGGGAAGAAGCCCCCTTTGCTGGGATCATCGTAACCGCCGGGGCTCCTCAGATCCCTCCAACCCTTGTAGAGCAGTTGGAGGTGAGGGGCAGGCTTGTGATACCGGTGGGGGATGAATATTCTCAGACCCTCTTCAAGGTGGTGAAAAAGGAGAAGGGATATAAAGAAGAGGATTTAGGCGGCGTCCGCTTTGTGAAGTTGATAGGAGATCATGGATGGAGGGCAGACTGGTAAAGGGGCAGATAGGGGTCATCGGCGGAGCTGAGTGTTCCCCTGAAATCTATGAGATCGCCCGTGAGGTGGGGCGAGAGATCGCCAAAAACGGTTTCTCCCTGGTCTGTGGTGGGCTTGGAGGGGTGATGGAGGCGGCCTGTCGGGGTGCCAAGGAGGGGGGCGGTATCACCATTGGTATTCTCCCCACCGACAACAAGAGGGATGCCAATCCGTACGTCGATCTCATCATACCGACGGGCCTCAGTCACGCCCGCAATGTCCTCGTCGTCCATGCCTCGGATGCCCTCGTTGCCGTCGATGGTGAAGCCGGGACCCTTTCAGAGATCGCCATCGCCCTCAAGGTGAGAAAGCCCATCGTGGGGATCAGGACCTGGGAGCTGGACGGGAGGGTCCCTCTGGCGAAGGGGGGGCGCGAATCAGTGGCCATGCTTATGGATATGCTTCGGTGATGCGGCTTACGGCGTTCTTTGTGGTTGTCCTTTTGGTCGTTTTCATTGGGTGCCAACACACGAGGGATGTCGGTCATGGCCAGCCTGGTGTCTATCATACGGTAAAACATCATCAGACCTTCTGGCGGATCTGTAAGACCTACGGAGTGGATATGGACGAGGTGGCTAGGATAAACGGGATCAAGGACAAGAGCAAGATAGCAGTGGGCCAGAGGATCTTCATCCCCGGGGCCACCAAGGTCTTGAAGGTGGATATTTATGTAGAAGATGTCACCGCGAGAGAGAGATCAACGGCCGTACGATATGAAAAGGGGAAGTTTATCTGGCCGGTGGAAGGGACGGTGACGGCTACGTTCGGTACGAATGAAAAGAGACGGCATGATGGAATCGATATCTCTGCACTGGAAGGTAGCCCCGTACGAGCGGTGGATAGCGGCAAGGTGGTGTACAGTGATAATAAGATGAAGGGGTATGGAAACCTCATCATCATCGAGCACCAGGATCATTTCTTCACTATCTATGCCCACAACGAGGAGAATGTGGTGAAGGAAGAGGTGCTGGTCAAGCGGGGTGATATCATCGCCCGGGTCGGCAAGACGGGAAACGCCACAGGACCGCACCTCCATTTTGAGATCAGAAAGGGGAGCAACCCGTTGGATCCCATGCGGTTTCTACCTTAGAAAAGGGAATCATGCAGGGAAAAGACGACGTCTTCAGGAAAGAAGAAGAGAAGTTCCCCTCTGGAGACGTAGACGTATCTCTCGATTCTCTGCGTTTGTACTTCCAGGACATCAGGGCAGCTAAACTCCTCACCTCAGAGGAGGAACAGGAGCTGGCCCGACAGACAGCGCAAGGGGATGACGCGGCCCGAAAGAGAATGATTGAGTCCAATCTGCGGTTAGTGGTCAAGGTGGCCAAGCGGTATATGGGACAAGGTCTTCCCCTCCTGGACTTGATCGAAGAGGGTAATATCGGGCTCATCAAGGCGGTAGAGAGATTTAAGCCGGAGAAGAAGTGCCGCTTTTCCACCTATGCCGTCCTCTGGATCAGGCAGTCCGTTGAGAGGGCCCTGGTAGGCCAAAGCAGGACCGTGAGGCTCCCTGCCCATGTGGTTGGAGATCTGAAGAGGATGATTCGTGTCACGCGTTCTTTAACGCAGCGGCTCGGGAGAGAGCCCCTGCTCGATGAGCTGGCAGAGGAGATGGAGGTGGAAGCGGACTATGTGAGTCGTTTGATGGTGGCTGTGCGTAAGGCCACCTCCATCGAGTCCCCCTTAGATGAAGAAGAGCACTATCATCTGGCGGATATCCTCACCTTCACGGAGGAGGAGCAACCTGGTCCCTTTTCTGTCACCGAACATATAGAGCTCGTTAAACTTGTTACCTCCTGGTTGGAGCTCCTCTCCTCACCGGAAAAGGCGGTAATTAAGCTCCGTTTCGGCCTCCGCGATGGTGAGCCCAAGACCCTGGAGGCCATTGGTGAGATGTTCGGGGTCACCAGGGAGCGTATTAGGCAGATCGAGGTCAAGGCCCTCCAACGCCTGCGCAAGGTGATGGAGCAGAGGGATATAATCCTGCTGGAAGATGTAAAAACCTGAAAGGCTGTTGAAACACACCCACCTGCCCCGCGTAAAGCGCTGAGAAAACAAGTACTTGTCCCTCTTTAAGCAACCTTTCCGCACTTGACACAGAGTCGTGATGGTGGTAATGATTGAAAGAAATGCGCCCTCGTAGCTCAGGTGGATAGAGCACAGGATTCCTAATCCTGGTGCCGCGTGTTCGAATCACGCCGGGGGCGCCAGCAAGCACACCTAGGTTAGCGATTTGCGCTAACCTCCTTTTTTTCGTATAGTTTTGAAGGCCTTACGGGTTGGATCTTGAGATGTGCTGGGCAGGGCGCACAGCCCTTGGTATCTCGTCCTTCTGCGCTTCTTTTTTTATTGTAAACTCCTTTTTCGCCACTAAGGTCATCACATCGTCGTACTCGTTGTGTTCTATAACAAAATCCCTGAGCAGTTTCAGCTCATGTCGATCAAAGCTATCCTGACACCGTGTCAAGATCCGATCAACACAATCGCTTCCTAATTGATAGTAGGAGATTAAGGGGGTTTCCCCTTCGGCGGAGACCGCAAGGGTATCTGGATCCAGGTTTTCAACTTCCTTTTGGATGGCCTTGACAAAGCAGTTCAGCTTTTCCTCAGATATAGCCGAGTTGTTTTCCGCCTTCATTTGCTTTTTTATGGCCTCGGTCTGGGCACGTACCTTTCCATTGGTCAGCGCAATGCATCCATCTATACTCTCATATGTGTAGGGATCGTCGATCTTGCTGCGCCACCGTTTGATTAAGAATCTTCTCTTGCCATTGGTGGCCTCGAAATAAGATATCTTGAGGGGTTCTGCGTACGGCTTGTCGCTTATAGGAGGGGTGAGAGGGATCAATTCCTCGGTTTTATGGCTTTCGTGTCGTTGCAGAAAGTCTTGTCTGTCATTACTGTCTTGCTCTTTGATTTCCCCTTCATACCATGCATAGTGAGGGGAATAATCCCACTCTGTCATATTGATGACTTCGTTACATTCAATGCACCGGATTAACGTTCCTATCATTTTTTTCTCAGCGCCTTTGCAAATATGTCAAGCAGTTCCTTGTCAAATTGAGAGTCAGCGTTCCTTTTTAATTCGAGTAGTGCCTCGTTCTTGCTCATGGCAGCCTTATTGGGTCTGCCCACTGTTATGGCATCATAGCAATCTGCGATGGCTATGATGCGGGCAAAGAGGGGTATCTGATCCCCCTTCAGGCCCTCGGGGTACCCTTCTCCATCCATTCTTTCGTGGTGATATTTTATGCCTCCGATTACCTCATGCGGAAGCTTCAAGGGGGATACCATTTTTACCCCCTTGAGGGGGTGTTTCCTCATCTCAGTCAACTCGTTCTCATCCAGTGAACCATTATTAACGCTTATACCTACCTTGCCGATATCATGCAGATAGGCGCTGGTTTGGAGATCCCTCGTATCGACTTGGGAGAGCCCCAGTCCCTCGGCGATCAGGGTG
Organism: Deltaproteobacteria bacterium RBG_13_52_11; assembly: GCA_001797745.1. Classification (GTDB taxonomy): domain Bacteria; phylum Desulfobacterota; class B13-G15; order B13-G15; family RBG-16-54-18; genus RBG-13-52-11. The sequence continues at coordinate 5,777 of MGQF01000087.1, read as the reverse complement.
GCGTAATAATTGACCCTCTCCGAATGGCCTTTTGTATAAGTGTCATTGGTTTCCAACGTGGAAGTCAGTACCTTGACAAATTCCAGATAACCTTCGCTTTTGGCCGGATGGTAAAACTCATCCAATTTATTGAGGAAATGAGATATGTGTTTATACATCTTGAGGGGCGATTTGCTCTCCTTCTCTATTTCCGTTAAAAAGGCCTTTACCCTGAAGCTCATCTCCCTTCTCTCGAGGCACCTTTTGACAGTGGAGAGGATATCTGACACATTAAAAGGTTTAAGGATGTAGTCAAAGACGTTGTATTTTATGGCCTCTACTGCTGATTTTAACGTCCCATAACCGGTAATGATGACGACCTCAATAGTGGGGTCGTAATCTTTTATCTGTTTGAGTACTTCTTCACCCGGCATAACCGGCATCTTGAGGTCCAGGGTGACAACGTCAATGTTCTTATTTTTAATGACCTGGAGGGCCTCTCTTCCGTCTTCTGACGTGAAGATATTAAAAGAGGGCTTGAGGATCATCCCTAAGGATTCCCGCGGCCCTAGCTCATCGTCCACAATTAAAACATTGGGTCTACTATCGTGCTCCATAATAGTATAACCTAAGCAATTTGTGTGCCTATATATTAATTAAGAGAAGGATGCTATTTCAGCCGATAGAGCAAGCCAAAATATCTTTTAATATAAAGGAGTTAATAGCCAATCGTAAAAAAAATATAAATAGTAATAGTAATTGCAAAAATTTTCCGCGGAAAAGTGACAAAAAATGACACCACTATGGACAAAAAAAGGCACTTTGTGGATAAAACGGCTGCTCATGTTAATGAAAGGGATTATTTATGTGGATGTCAGGGGATACTGACGTGGATCTAGAAACTATTTATGTGGATAAAAGGGGACATCTCTGTAGATATCCGAATGACCAATTTCCTTCTTTAAAATCAAATAGTTATGTGGGCAATGCCCCTGCAGTGTACCTTTTTCTGATTCAGTTTAGGGCCTAGATAACATGGATGGAACTAAAAGCAGTGGGCTTTTCACCTTAGATTTCACAGGGAATGTTTACGAAAAAGGAGGTGCCCTTTTTTGGCTTGCTTTCCACCTCTAAGGTGCCATGATGATCCTGCATAATCTGGTAAGCGATGGATAGTCCTAAGCCAACCCCTTTTTCCTTGGTCGTAAAAAAGGGATCAAAGATCTGCTCCACTATCTTCTTGGGAATGCCTTTTCCGGTGTCCGCAATCTCTATCTGGACGTACTCCATGCCATTCTTTTGGATACTCCTGCTCGTTACCGATATCCGCCCATGGACGGATATCGCATCGATGGCGTTCAAGAACATGTTGAGAAAGACCTGTTTCATTTGGTCTTCATCGAACGTTGCCTTGGGGGTCTCGTGAAGATCGGTATCAATGACAATATCGTTCTTGCTCGCCTTCACTGCGATGAGAGGGATAACTTCTTTAATGACCTGATTGATGTCGGCCTTTTTAAACTTAGGCTTTGATGGCCGGGCAAAGTTTAACAGTTCAGTGACCAAGGTATTGATTCGGTCTACCTCAGAGCTTGTCAATTTGAGAAAATTACCCCGAAATTCCTCATCATCATACCGCTGGGGGAACAAGTCCAGAAAGGTCTTGATGGTAGCCAGCGGGTTTCTGAGCTCATGGGCCAGGCCCGCGGTCAAGGAACCCAGCGAGGCCAACCTATCGGAGCGGCGCATGAGCATCTGGGTCCGCTGCATCTCCTGGTATAGACGGGCGTTTTCCAGGGCAATCGATGCCTGGGTGGCAAATTGGGTGAGTACGTCCAGGTCTTCATGGGAGTACATCTCGCCACCTCGCTTATGGCCAAGGTTGATGATCCCTATTAAGTGGTTTCTCGTCATCAAGGGTACGCACACCTCGGATTCCATGGAGTCTAATTTGCCTACTACAAGCTTGATGTTTGGATCATCCATAGATCGTTCAAAAACTTCCTTCACCACGGCCTTTCCTTCCTCTTGTAACAACTTAAAAAAAGGATCGTGATGAGAAAATTCTTTAACTTTAGAATGTTGCAGGTTTTGAGATGCGCGCAGGGTGTAGGCCCTCTTTTCCTTATCCAACAGGAAGAAAGAGATTTTTTCTGTGCCTAGGTCTTTGGTGAGAATATCCCCTGCCTTTTTAAACAGCTCCTTTTCGTCCAAAAAGGAGATTATTATTTCGCTCAATTCCCTTAATGCCTTTTTGTATTCAAATTTGGTTTTGAACAGTGACTTCTCTATATATTCTTCTATCTCGGGTTTTACTTTTAGAATAGCTAAACTGGCAAGGA
>MGQF01000087.1:0-3393 GCA_001797745.1 Deltaproteobacteria bacterium RBG_13_52_11 | reverse complement strand
TTTGTTGCCCCCCCTCCATAACCTATAATTGCTCCCCAAAATATATATTTAAGTTGATTGTGTTTTAGGCCCACTGTCTTACTTATCTCCTTAACCAATAAGGCAAGAGCATAGAAATTATAAACGACAAACAAAGAAGTAAAAACTACCCCTGTTTTCGATGTTAAAGGTAGATACCCCCAGTGGTATCGCAGGACATCGCTAGTAGTGAAACCTTTAAAATTTAATAAAAATAAAATAAAGCTGGACGTAAAGGCCGTTAAACATACAATTTTAGTTTGTTTGGTAAATTTGTTGATAAGAACCATAACAAAATAAAGAAGGGTTGGAGGCATAAAAACCACCCCCAAAAAATTTATATGTCTAATAAGAAGAGCAGTATTTTTAGATGGAGCGATATACAAAAGAAAGTATCCAAAATTCCACACCATTACAGAAAGACTCAAAATGGCAAAGGCCTGATTTAACTTCTTCTTTCTTCCTTTTGTTAAGATAAAGATTAATAAAAGAAAATTCAGTATTACTGGACACAGAGGTAATATAGCGTAGGTGTTCATTGCCGTTAGCTAGTTTTAGGAGGATGTTTCTTTTTCAAGGTAGGTATTTTTAAAACAAGTAGTTTTTTTGGTATAAATGCTCCAGTTTTCATTTTGTAAGCACTAAATTTTTTACCTATTTTTTTCTCCATTTCCATATCTTCAAATTTAGCTCTGATCAAAACCGCAGGAATGCATGTGAATATGACGCCTAAGAAAGAATAATATGCGTTTAACATTAAAGGGATGGAGAGTGTTTCTATAATCAAACTCAGGTATCCAGGGTGCCTCACATATTTATACAGTCCTTCTTGAACAATATGTTGACCATCTCTTACCTCAATATGAGTACTCCAATATTTACCTAGTGTCTTTATTGCTTTGTTTCGACCCACTAGCCCAATCACGTATGCAATAAGGCCGACAGAAGAAATAACAATATTTAACGTTTCAACCAAAAGGCAGTTCTCTAGGATTGATCCAAAAATGATAGCTACATACAAAATGAACAACAGAAAATATGTCCATCGCTTCGATATTTCCCCTTTCTTCTTTTCTTTAAAAGTAGCGCTTAGTCTTGCTAATCTCAAACGATTGAAGGTTAACATAATAATGAAGAATATCGCTATGTATTTAGTTTCCATAGTTGGGGGGCTTCCGCGTTACTAGCTGTCTCATAATCATTAGTTATGTGACTCAGCTTTTGATTTAATGTGACCTAAAGTAAGATGGGAATACTTATCGACCCAGTTTTTGACGATTACCCGCCCGATAAGATTACCGATGACGGGCCAACCTACATCAAAGTTATGAATGAGCGTAATTTTGGTTCCCTCGGGGACTTTATTGAAGAGCCATTCTCCGCGCATGACTTTGCACAATCCCTTAACTTGACTATATTGAATTCTTTTATTTTTCTCTGTTGTTGATGCTGAAATCCAATGTGACTTCATTCCATTGACGACGGCAGACATCTCTACCTGTCTTTTATTACCTTGTTTTTTGATCATGTTTGATGTTTTTACATGGGGCATAAAGTCTGGAAATTTTGCAATGTTTTCAGCTATGTCGTAGACCTTGTCGATGCTACTTTTTATGACAATTGAGTGCTCAAGATGAATCATTATTCCCCTCCTATGTATTTTTTCTTCTAATCTCACCTAAATAGAATAAAAGATTTTTTCTACCTCACAAATCTGATTTATAATTTTATTTACTAAACCAACATTAATTCTATTTTTTGCTTTCTACTTTGTCCTCAAATTTCCTTATAATTAATGCCACATTTTTCCCTCCAAATCCCAAAGAGTTTGACAAAATTGTATGTACTTTTGCGTTGCGTCCTTCATTAGGTACATAATCGAGATCACATTCGGGATCAGGATGTTCATAATTTATAGTGGGTGGCAGAAATTGGTTCTGCATGGTTAAAACCGAGGCCACAAATTCAATAGCCGGTGCAGCTCCTAAAGAGTGTCCGGTCATCGACTTATTAGCACTGATGGGGATCTTGTATGCATGCTCGCCAAATACTTTTTTATAAACTTTTGTTTCATGGCCATCATTGATAGGAGTTGAAGACCCATGGGCGTTAATATAATCTACTTCTTCTGGCTTAATATTGGCATCATTAAAAGCGATTTGAATCGCTCTTATCGTTCCCTCACCTTCGGGTAACGGTTGTGTCATATGGAATGCATCACATGTTGTGCCATAGCCTATTATCTCTGCATAGATATATGCTCCTCGATTTAAGGCATGAGTCAGTTCCTCTACAATTACTGCTCCAGCCCCTTCGCTCATAACAAACCCATCACGCTCTCTGTCGAAGGGTCTTGAGGCTCTCCATGGTTCATTATTTCTCTTAGTCGATAAGGCCTTGATGATGGAAAAAGAGCCGATGGTAACTGGACCGATAGGGCAATCTGCTCCACCGCTAATAATTGCATCTGCGAGATTATTACGTATGGCATGAAAGGCATGACCAATAGCATCTCCTCCAGCAGAACAGGCTGTAGAAAGGGTGCAATTATAACCGGTTACTCCAAATTCTATAGCAATCTGGGCTGATGCGGCTCCGGGGAAAAGACTTATTGCTAAGTAGGGACTTATTCTTTGAAATCCTTTCTCTATAGCGATGCCATATTGGTGCTCGCCAAAAATCGCTCCACCCACCGCAGAAGCGAAGACAATACCTATGCTGGTATTGTTGTTGTGGGATATCGTAAGTCCAGAATCTTCAACAGCCATTTTAGCAGCAGCAACTGCAAACTGGGCAAATCTATCCATCCTCTTGGCGCTTTTTGGGCTCATATAATCCAAAGGATCAAAGCCGTGAACTTCCCCAGCTATCTGGCAAGGGTAAGAGGATACGTCAAAACTTGTGATCCGTTTTATACCTGATTTTCCTTCTTTGAGCGCCTGCCAGAAGGCATCCTTGCCAATCCCATTGGATGCGATCACCCCGAGGCCAGTGATTACTACCCTTCTTCTTTTTTGATTTTCTGTCTTTGGCCTAGACATGGATATTGTCTATTTTGGCATTATTCTGAGACGCATTCTGTAAGTAGAGAAATCTTCGAAAGTTGTCTTATCAATCACCTAATAGTTAAAATTAAGCAACGGTTGTTAAATGAAATAATTGCTAGTAAATAGCACAATTACAAGCATCTACAATAATTAAGCTTTTTTATATAATTTGTCAAGAATTTATCATTTCCACAGTTCCAAACATCTTTTCAGTCGTAAGCAACACACAGTTCCAAACATCTGTTAGGAATTTTTGAAAAGTGGACTCCCTTATGATTCAAAAGTGGACTTTGGGAAACTCTTTTAGTGGATAAGTAACAGACTGTAC
>MGQF01000086.1:5213-19006 GCA_001797745.1 Deltaproteobacteria bacterium RBG_13_52_11 | reverse complement strand
ACCAGTTCAAGCCCTTTGCCGACGCCGCCTGGGAAGAATTCCAACTCAATAAGATTAACAAGGGCAAGGCCGCTGCAGGATAAGATGGAGGATCGCCTTACAGCCCTATTGATTAATGCCCCCCTCGCTTTCTTCTCACATTCTGCAACACATTTTCTGGGACCAGGTCTTTAAAACATATTCCCCATGCAGGATTGAGTTGTGAATTTCTTCATGCCCTTCAAGACAAGTTTAGCTGCATTGATCCCAGAAATGATTACCATTGGTATACCTCCACCAGGGAAGGTCCAATGGCCTGCCTGATAAAGATTGGCAATGGGTGTTTTTTGGCTACGAATCCTTGAGAATTCTTGTGCCGATAGGTACCAACCCATGGTAGCGCCGTGCATGTTTAATGTCTCTCTCTCGTACGTTAGAGGTGTTGAGGCATCCCGGACCATGATATGACTGGATAGGCCGGGGATCACCCTTTCCGTAATGCCAATAATCTTTTGGGCCATCTCTTCCTTTATCTCTGTATAATGGGGGTTGATGTTCGCACCATCTGTAAAGAGTTCATAAGGGGCAAATGCAGCGATAGCGACGGTATGCGTGCCCATGGGGGCAAGCATCGGGTTCTTTATGCTATCCATACGGATCGCCATCTTCCCCTTCTCGATGTCAAATCCCTCTACGTTTTTTTCCTCCCATGGGTTTTTACTCATTGCTGGATAGTAATGGACGAGAGCTCCATCAAAGCCCATCTGCGTCAGATCGAGATCTACACCTAAATAGACGGTGAAGATTGGCGCTGAGACCTCTTTTTTTTGGAGCTTCCGTATGAACCGATCTGGTAATAAGTGCTTACCTATTAGATCATGAAATGTTGCGTGACCGTCCCCATTAGATATGACATATCTGGATTGTATTTCTTCTCCTCCCTCAATCTGAACCCCCCGGGCCTTCCCTTTCTCAATCACGATCTTCTTTACAAGGGTATTAAAGGAAATCTCTCCGCCGTAAGCCTTATAATATCTGAGAAAAAGCTGAGGCAGAGCCTCTACCCCTTTGTCTTTGATGTAATAAACGTTCCCCTTGATGGCCCACATGATAGGACTTGCACAGTGAAGGATAGAGGAGCCCTTACGGGCGCCAAAGCTGAGGAGGTATTTTAAGAGAGGGTCTTTGAAAAAAGAGTCCAGGACTTCTTGGCCCGTTTTGCCACGATACCGGAGTAGTTGAGGCACCTTGATAACTTTGTGTAATAGCTGAAACCTCTCTTTGAGGCTGATGACTTCAAGAGATTTGAGAGGAAGACCCTCTATGCTCTTAACCAGCCGCTTCCATTCCCCAATATATGCATGGATAGACAGCTCCTCCTTGGGAAAGAGGCGGATTAGATCCCCCTCGAACCGATCAATATCAGTGGAGAGGGTGAGGTGAAAATGGGGGGTAATTATTCGGCGCTGGGGGTCCTGTGGACAAAATTCGATCTCAGGAGGAAGGCCCAAGATCTGGAAGGCCTCGTGCATCTGACCATCGGGACCAAATTCATTGAGGTAATGGACAGCAGGTGCGAAGGTAAACCCATTGCGCATGAAATTCACACAATACCCACCAGGTTTTAAGGCCTGCTCACAGATCAGTACCCTGAGCCCTTCTTTAGCCAAAAGGGTACCACAACTCAGTCCCCCTATCCCCGCGCCGATGATTACTGCATCGTAGGTAGTCCCCATATCCTCCGTCCTCATATACTAGATGGGTTTAAATAACCCAAACAATATTTCAAACGTTTATAGTGTTTAACAATGAAGAGTAACTCCACCACTCCGCTTCCCCTCTTGATCAGACACACATATTTCTTCAACACCCTGGTGGTCTTGGACACAATGAGGCGCTAGAAGAGCGAGTGGATATCTTCTGTAGCAGACGGGGTAGAGCTAAGAAAGAGAGCAACGCGAGGGAGAAGAACCTGTTGAGCCGCTCCCCTGTCCGCATCGTTTATTTGCCCCAGAAGTAATCTCGGATAAACTGCAACAGGGTCCCCCATCCCCATTTATGCCTCTTGGCCAGTTGCCAAACATCCTTCATCGCCTCCTTGGAACGGGTATAGTAGAGGAGGTTGGCCTTCAAGAGCAGCCATTCCATCCTGATAAAGGAGATATGTTCGTGTTTATATACCAGGTGCTGGGAGTCATAGAAGGGCCAGTGTCGGTGCCAAATCCTCTCCTTCAACCCTTCATAGAGGGCGGTACCAGGGTAAGGGGTGAGGATGGAAAACTGGGCCACATTGGTGTCAAGCCTCTTAGCGAAGCGGATGGTCTCATGGATATCCTTTGCTTTGTCCCGGGGGCTTCCTAAGATGTAGCTGGCGAATATTTGAAAGCCATGTCTTTTCAACACCTCCACCGCCTTTATCACCGTATGCAGATCCATCCTTTTCCCAAGTTCGGCAAGGGTTTGGGGGCTGGCGCTCTCCACTCCGATATAGATGGTTTTGGCCCCCGCCCTCTTCATCACCTCCAGCATCTCCTCGTTCTTCACGATGTTTTCTGCCCTCGAAAAGTTCCACCACCACATATCAAGACCCCTTCTGATGATCCCCTCCGAGATGGCCACCACCCTCTCGGGGGAGAGGGTGAAGTTGTCGTCAACGAAGGCCACCGCGCCAAAACCATATTTATTATGGAGTTCCTCTAATTCCTCCACCACCGAATCCGGGCTCCTCGCCCTCCACCGTCGGCCGAAAAAACTGGATGAAGAGCAGAAGTTACAGTTTACCGGGCACCCCCTGCTCGTTACTACCGGGGTGATGGGCCGGTCGCCGAATTTCGTCCTGCGATAGAGATCCATATCTATCAGGTGGCGGGCAGGCAGCGGCAAAGAGTCCAAGTCTTCGATGACGGGACGAGGTGGGGTCCTGACCACCTTACCGTCCCTTTGAAAACTGAGCCCTTTTACCCCTTCCCAATCTTTCCCCCCTTCCTCCAGTGCCCTGATCAACTCCAGGAGGGTTACCTCACCTTCGCCATGGACGATGAAGTCAACCCACTTACTGGCGAGGATCTCCTCATCGATGTAACAGGGGTGCGGTCCTCCCATGACCACTATGCAGCCAGCCTGCTTTGCTCGGCAAGCGATCTCCATGGCCTTGTTGTGGCGGGTGGTATCGGTGGAGATGCCCACTAGATCATATTTGGAATAATTGGGACTTTCCCCGGGAGTACAGAAATCCCATATTTCTACCTGATACCCCTCTCTCTCGAGATAGGAGCCGAGATATAAGGGCCCCACCGGAGGAAACTGAACCCCGACCGCCCTGAGGATCCCGGCGTTGGCGGGGTTTATCAATAAGATCTTCATCATTTCCGTGAAAATACCACGATATAAGGGTAAGCTCAAGAGCATCTTGGCCCTGGCAAGCTTCAGGTCTTCCTTGAACGCTTGGAAGCGCGAACCCTTGAGGCATTATTTGGGAAATGGTATTTTCTATTGGGGGGGTAAGGGCCGTATCCAAACTGATTGGCGCCCTCCTCACCGATACGCAGTCTGGCTATCGCCTCATCACCAAAGAGGTGTTGCGAGGGATGCCGCTGCGTGCAACGGGATATGAGGGGGAGCTCGAGCTCCTCGTTAAGGCTTGCAAGAGGGGGCACACTGTGGTTGAAATTCCCGTTACCACGTGTTATATTGACGGAAGACCCTCAAGCCACTTTCGGCCGGTGAAGGATACATGGTTGGTCTGTCGAACCTTCTTACAGGAGTTCTTTTGGAGATGAGATGGGAGCCTACCAGAGGATAAAGGATTATACGCTCGTCAAGTTCGCCTCCACAGCCCTTGTGCTGCTGGCCAGCGCATCCGATGAACAGCTCAGCAAAATCACCTATCTCGCAGAGATCATTCCGCAAAAAGAATCTTATAAGGAGAAGATCCGCTGGATCCGAGAACTCTTTCGACAGGGGCACCCTGGTCTGCAGATAGCCAGGAGGGTGGTGAAGGAAATCAATCCGCTGCACCGCCACAAGATCATCCAGAACTTCATCATCAATCAGCTCCTTGTAGGTACCAACAAGCGCAAGGAGTTTGAGCAGCGTACCGGCACCTACCCCCCCGATGCGCTGCTCATCAGCCCTACCATGCGCTGTGACTTGAGCTGCTACGGCTGTTATGCGGGGTACTACCCTCGCGATAATGACCTCCCCCTTGAGGTGATGGATCGGGTCATTACCGAGGCGAAGGAAATGGGGATCCACCTCATCTTATTTACCGGTGGAGAGCCCTTTCTGCGCAAAGACCTCTTCTCGCTCTTTGAAAAGCATGAGGATGTCTGCTTCCAGATCTACACCAATGCACGGCAAATCGATGAACAGGTGGTTGAAAGACTCGCTGCGTTGGGCAATGCCATCCCCGCCATCAGCCTGGAGGGCATGGAAGAACAGACCGATAAGAGGAGGGGGAAAGGGCACTTCCGGCACTGCCTGGAGGTGATGGATATGCTGCGGGAGGCCGGCCTCTTCTTCTCTGTCTCAACCACCCAGACCCGTGAAAATACCGAGGTCTTGGGCAGCGACGAATTCATCGATCTCCTTGTGGAGAAGGGGTGCATCCTGATGTGGAACTTTCACTACGTACCCGTCGGCAGGGCTCCGGAAATGGAGCTCATGGCCACCCCTGAACAGCGCAACTATATGAGGGAACGGTTCAAACACTTCCGGGCCACTCAGCCGATGCTCTTCGTGGATTTCTGGAACGACGGCCACCTGACAAAGGGCTGTATCGCCGGTGGGAGGAAATACTTGCACATCACCGCCAGCGGAGAGGTGGAGCCGTGCGTCTTCTGCCACTTCGCCGAAGACAACATCAAGGAAAAAAGCCTCTTAGAGGTGCTCAATTCCCGACTCTTTAAGGAGATCCGTTCTCGCCAGCCCTTTAACGAAAACCAATTCCGCCCCTGTATGCTCATCGATGAGCCGGCGCAGGGCAGGGATATAGCCCTCAACTACGCCCGTTGCTTCACCCATCCTGACGCCGAGGTGCTCTTTACCGAACTGGCAGACCAGATAGACCACTACGCCCACCAGTTCAAGCCCTTTGCCGACGCCGCCTGGGAAGAATTCCAACTCAATAAGATTAACAAGGGCAAGGCCGCTGCAGGATAAGATGAATGAGGGTTACCTTCCCCCGCCTCGGCACCATGCACATCTTTTGCAAGGCCATTGCCGAAACCGCCGGTATCCCCTACCTGGTCCCACCCATAACGAGTCGAAAGACCCTGGCCCTGGGGGTGAAGAATTCCAATGAGTGCATCTGCCTCCCTTTCAAGGTCATCCTGGGCAACTTCATCGAGGCCCTGCAGAGAGGCGCCGACACCATCGTCATGGTGGGGAGCGGCCCCCCCTGCCGGCTGGGACTCTACGACCTGGTCCACAAGGTAATCCTCGAAGATCTCGGGCTGCGCTATCGGTGGCTCACCATCCCCCCTCGTCTGACGTGGGAGGCGTTGATGAAGAACCACGAGGAGACCAAGACCCTGCGCAGGGAGCTCACATTGAGAAACTACCTCACCTTCCCCTATGCCCTCTACATCGGGTGGCGCAAGATGCTTGCCACCGAACGATTGGAGCGACTGGCCATGGCGGTGAGGGCTCGGGAGACGGTCAGGGGGAGCACCCAGAGAAATCTGCAGCAGGCCCTGCGGATGCTCGATGAGTCCAGCGGGGGAAAGGAGATCAAGGAGGCAGTGAGAGATGGTGAGCGGATCATCCAGACAACCGAGCAGGATCGAGGGCGCCAGCCCTTCAGGGTTGCCATTGTGGGAGAGCTTTACACGGTCATGGACCCGGAGATCAACGGCGGGGTGGAGCAGCGCCTCGGGGAGATGGGGGTAGCGGTGACCAGGAGCTCCTGGTTCAGCACCCATATCAACCGCAGCCTCGGGGTGGGAAGAGAGCAGAAGAAAGAGCGGCTCCGCTTCTATCAGACCTCTCTGGAATACCTGGGCTATGATGTGGGGGCGGAGTGCAACTTCTCCGTAGGGGAGACCATCATGAGGGCCCGGGAGGGCTATGACGGGGTCGTCCACCTCATGCCCTTTGCCTGCATGCCCGAGACCACCGCCTCCGCCGTCCTCAAGCAGGTGAGTAAAGACTACCACATCCCCGTCCTGACCCTTACCCTCGATGAACAGGACGTGGAGAGCAGAATTCAGACCCTCCTGGAGGCCTTTGTCGATATGCTCTTGTGGCGCAGAGACAAGAAGGCAGCGGCAGCATGAAGAGGGGGGATGGTCAAAAGGTAGGCCTCACCACCACCATCCCCGTGGAGATCGTCTTCGCCGCCGGCAAGGTCCCCGTCGACCTGAACAACCGCTTCATCACCAACCCTCAGAAAGAGTCATTCCTGGCCAAGGCCGAGGCCATTGGCTTCCCGCGGAATACCTGCGGGTGGATCAAGGGTATCTACGGGGTGACCCTCGCGGAGGGGATCACGGAAATGGTGGCGGTCACCCAAGGGGACTGCAGTAATACCCACGCCCTCATGGAGGTCCTCCAGACAGCCGGGGTGCGGATTTTCCCCTTTGCCTATCCCTACGATCAGGACCGGCACCTGCTCGCCCTGCAGATAGAGCGGATGATGGAGCACTTCGGTGTCACCCAGGAAGAGGTGCGGGAGGCCAAAGAGACCCTCGATCGGGTCAGGGGCAAGGTCCATGAGATAGACCGCCTCACGTGGCAGGAAGGGGTGGTCACCGGCAATGAAAACCATCTCTTTCTGGTGAGCACCAGCGACATGAATGGGGACTGGCAAGCCTTTGAAGGGGAGGCAGACCGCTTCCTCGCCGAGGCCACGGGGCGCCGACCCCTGGCCGATGGCGTCCGTTTGGGGTACCTTGGGGTCCCCCCCATCTTCACCGATCTCTACGACTGTCTGGAGGAACTCGGGGGAAGGGTGGTCTTCAACGAGCTACAGCGCCAGTTCAGTATGCCCTTTACTACCGATGACATCGTGGAGCAGTATCGCCAGTTCACCTATCCATACTCCTTCTTCATCCGCCTGGAGGACATCAAGGAGGAAATACGCCGAAGGGGGATTGATGGGCTTATCCACTATTGCCAGTCTTTTTGCTTCCGTCAGGTCCAGGACATCATCCTGCGCCAGGAGATAAAGCTCCCCATCCTGACCATCGAGGGGGACAGACCTGCCCCTGTCGATGCCCGCACCCGATTGCGCCTGGAGAGTTTCGTGGAGATGCTCAGGTACCGGGGCCAGGGGTGGATCTATGGATGATTGAGATCGACGGCTCATACGGCGAAGGGGGTGGCCAGGTCCTGCGCACCGCCGTTGCCCTCGCTGCTTACCTGGGGACCCCGTGCAGAATCCATAATATCAGAAGGGGGAGGTCTAAGCCTGGGCTGCGCCCCCAACACGAGGCAGGGGTGAAGGCCCTTGCCGCGCTCTGTAACGCTGAGGTTGCGGGGATCCACGTAGGCTCCGAGGAGATAACCATCAGACCGGGGCGGATTGCAGGAGGAATCCTGCGTATCGATGTCGGAACGGCAGGGGCCATCGGGCTGATCTTACAAACCATGATGCTGCCAGCCATCAAGGCCCTTTCTCCCCTCCAGCTCACGATCATCGGGGGGACCGATGTCCCCTGGGCGCCGACAATCGGTTATGTAACGGAGGTGACCCTTCCGGTCTTGGAGCGGGTGGGCTATTGTGGAGCGTTGGCAATGACCAAGCGGGGGTATTTTCCCCGTGGAGGTGGTGAGGTCTCGGTAAGCCTAACAGGGGGCGCCCTCTCCCCCCTGCAACTCCTGGAACAAGGGTCAATCCGGATGATTCAGGGAAGGTCCCATGCCTCAAACGCATTGAGGCAAAGGAGGGTTGCCGAGCGCCAACAAGAGGGGGCCATGGCAATCTTGCAGAAATCCGGCGTTCCCTCAGAGATCGAGGTGGAGTATAAACCGACAGCATCCCCTGGTTCCGGGATCGATCTCCGGGCCCTGGGAGAAGGGACAATCCTCGGCGCTAATGCCTTAGGCGCCCGGGGCAAAAGGGCGGAGGAGGTAGGGGCAGAAGGGGCCGCTGCCCTCCTCAGGCAGATCAACTCCGGGGCCGCCCTCGACGAGTGGATGGGGGATCAGATCCTCCCCTTCCTCGCCGTGGCAGGGGGGGAATCAACAATATCAATCACCCGGATTACCGAGCATCTGAGGACCAACCTCTGGGTCATCAACCAGTTCCTGCCACTCGAAGCTCACCTAAGGGAAGAAAAACAGAGGGGTATTGTTACCCTAAAATCAACGTGAATCAAAAGGAAAAGAGGGATAGATTGCGTCATCAGGTCACCTTCTCCACGGGGATGAGAAAACCTTTAATTCCCTCTTTCCCAAGGGTCTTCCTCAATTCCCGAATTCCATCCATGAGTTCCATGGCCTTCTTATTTTCCGTTGCCACAACAGTAGCCACATTGACGCCCGGCCAAACCTCCGTATTTAAATGAGGTTCGCTCAGCTCTCCGCGTCCCAGGACATCGGGAAACTTCGTATAATGTTCTATCCCCAGATTGCCAAGAAGCTCGTTTACCTCCTCATCAATGGCCACATTATGGACAATCATAACGATTTTCATCACTGTCCCTTCTTTTTATTATTCATACGGCTGACAACCCCTTTCCAATCCTCAAATATGCTGTAAAGGGTGGGCATCAAAACAAGGGTAACCACCGTTGACAGCGAAAGCCCTCCGATCACGGTCACGGCCATCGGCACCCATGCCTCGGACCCCTCCCCCGTGGAGAGGGCGAGAGGTGTCATCCCCAAGATGGTCGTGAGCGTGGTGCTCAGCACAGGCCTCAGCCTTGAACGTCCCCCCGTAGTTATTGCCTCCTGGATGGAGAAGCCCCTCCGGCGGAGGATGCCTATATAGCTGATAAGGACAATACCGTTTTTCACCACGATGCCGATGAGCATGATGACCCCTATAAAAGAGATCACGGATAATGTCTGGCCTGTCAGGCCGAGGGCCCAGATGACCCCTATAAACCCGAAGGGGATGGAAAGGAAGATGATAAAGGGATCTCGCAGCGATTCGAACTGGGAAGCCATGACCATGAAGACGAGGATCATGCCGAGGGCAGCCGCCATGATGAGAAGTTGAAAGGCTTTTACCTTTTCTTCTTGCGCGCCGGAAAACTTGTATGAAAATCCCGGCGGCCTGGGGAGCTTTCGTAACGCCTCATTTGCATCGGCGACCACGCTCCCCAGATCACGTCCATAGATGTCCCCGGAAACAGTGATCACCCTCGCCTGATTCTTTCGCTCGATCTTGGTGGGGCCGAGGCCAAGGCGCAAATCAGCGATATTGTAAAGCGGGATCCTCCTGCCATCAGGCGTATTGATAAAGACATCGCGAAGATCTTCTATCTTTTTTCTGTCTTCGGGACGCAGGCGCACCTCGATATCATACTCATCACCTCTTTCTTTGTATTTAACATCCGTATTTCCGCTGAAATAGGTCTCTACTGTTTTACCGATTGTGGTCACATCGAGCCCGAGTGCGGAAGCCTTCGCCCTGTTCACTACAAACTGGTATTCTGGTTTCGTCTGTTTTCGGCTGATCTCTACATCTTTGACCCCCGGTATATTCAGCAAGGCGTCCTGCACCGCCTCAGAATAATTCCTGGCGTCATCGAGATCGTATCCATATAGATCGATGCTCAGAAGTTTCCCGCTCCCGAACATGATACCGGCCAGCGGATCTTCCGTGCTGAATCTGACCTCGGTACCCGGAATCCGCTCGACCATGGGGCGAATCCGTTGAACTATCTCCTTGGGCGAGGCCTTCCTCTCCCCCTTGGATACCAGTCTTGCGGTAATTCTTCCTCTGTACGATGCCTCTTCCGTACCGAGGGAAAAAGAGCCGGCCCCTGCTGCTCCAGCCCCCCATCGATCAAAATAGGTGTAGAGCTCTGGGACGTTTTTCTCAATGATCGCATTGATCTTCTGACAGACCTCACCCGTCCGCTCAAACCGGGTGCCGACTGGCAGCTCGACATTTATTGACAGCCTCCCCTGATCCTGTTCGGGCATGAATTCTGTCCCGATCAACGGCACCATGCTTAAGGATACAAGCAAGAGGAGCCCTCCCCCAACAACCATCACCTTGCGGTGGGAGAGGGTCCAAGCGAGCAACCTTGAATAGCCATCCTCAAGGGCAACAAACATCCTTTCGCTTGTCCTGAAGAACCGGCTGGTATGCCCTGACTCTACCTCGAGAAATCTGGAACAGAGCATGGGGCTCAGCATCAAGGAGGTGACCAGAGAGGCCACCATGGCCATGGTAACTACAGCTGCCAGGGCACCAAAGAGGACCGCCGTGATCCCCCCGACAAAAACGATGGGCGCAAAAATGGCGACGGTGGTGAGGGTTGAGGCTATCACGGCGGTGCCAACCTCGCTTGCCCCGAATATCGCCCCTTCAGTGGGCCTCTGCCCCCGCTCCCTGTGTCGCTGAATATTATCCACAATGACGATGGCATCATCCACGACCATACCCACGGCAATGGCCAGCGAAGAGAGGGTGACCTGGTTGATGGTGTAGTTCATGAGGTACATCAGCATGAAGGTAATCACCAAGGAGGTGGGGATTGCCACAATAATAATGAGGCTCGCCCTGATATTCCTCATGAAGAGGAGGATAACGAAGAAGACAAAGATACATGCGTAGATGAGGGTATCCCGGAGGTTGTTGATGGAGCTTCGAATAAAGTCGGAGGAGTCGATGGTGACCTTGAC
This sequence comes from Deltaproteobacteria bacterium RBG_13_52_11, assembly GCA_001797745.1. GTDB lineage: Bacteria > Desulfobacterota > B13-G15 > B13-G15 > RBG-16-54-18 > RBG-13-52-11. Next base: position 8,227 of record MGQF01000086.1, on the reverse strand, counting down.
CTTGACATCCGGCGGAAGACCTTTCTGGATATCTGTGAGCGCCTCCCTTACCCTCTTTGCCACCTGCACGGTGTTTTCTTTCGACTGCTTCTGCACAAAGACGGTCATGCCCGGCTTCCCGTCAATGAGAACTTCCTGGGTCTTCTCAGCAAACCCATCATATACCCTGGCAATGTCATTGACATGGACCGAGGTCCCGTTATGGTGGGCCAGTACCACCTGGCCGATCTCACGGGGAGACGAGAATTCCGCCGGGGTCCTCACCAGATAGTCCATTGCACCTGATTTCAGGTGGCCGCCGGGGTTGCTCAGGTTTTGCAAGGCCAGTGCCTGGACAACATGAGCGGTGGTAAGACCAAAGGCCTCGAGCCGCGTCCGGTCAATCTCCACCTTGATCTGTCTTTGCAGCCCCCCCCGGTAGGTTGCCGTGGCCACACCGGGGATCCTCTTTAAGGGATCACAGATATCCTTGCTGACGATACGTTCGAGATCCCCCCAGCTTTGATCGGCGCTTACGCCGAGGATGACGACCGGAAACATGGAGAAGTCATATTTAAAAATGACAGGGGTATCCGCCGCCTCCGGGAGCCTCTTTCTGACCATCTCCACCTTATCCCTGATATCGTTGGTTGCTTCTCCCAGATTTATCCCCCATTTGAATTTTGCCGTGACCACAGAGAGGCCTTCCATGGAGATGGATGTTAGCTCATCCAGTTTCTGCGTGGTGCTGATGCTCTCCTCCAGCGGCTCTGTGATACTGGTCTCCACCTCCTGAGGACCAGCCCCTTCATAGGTGGTAATCACCGAAACAGATGGGATGTCGATATCCGGCATCAGGTCCAGTCCCAGCAAGGGGAGGGCCACAGATCCCAAGACAATCATGGCGAGAAAGACCATCAGGGTGGTGACGGGCTTCCTGACCCCAACCTCCGGTAGTTTCACTTGTTGGCTCCCTCTTCTATAATCTCAACCTCGGCTCCCTCCTGGAGGTAATTCATCCCATTGGTCACCAATTGATCTCCCTGTTTCAGCCCCTCCAGCACCTCCACGAGGTCTCCCTGTTGGAGACCAAGCTTGACCGGTACCCGATGAGATTGCCGGACAGCTACCACATAGACATATCGTTCCCCCCCCTCACTCCCCAGGACCGTATCGCGATGCACTACCACGGTATTATCCTTGTGCGCCAGGGCAAAAAAGACGCGGGCAAACATCCCCGGCCCCAGAAGATTCTCTTTATTTGCTATCGTGATCTCGACCTGGAGCGTTCTGGTCATGAGGTCTACGGCAGGGTAAACACGTTCCACTGTTGCCGGAAAATCTCTTTCAGGAAAGGCGTCCACCTTGATGGTGGCTGGCGTCTTCCCGGACCGGATATTTTTCAAATAGCGCTCTGGAACCCCCGCCACAACTTTCACCGTCTGGATATCCTCAATGGTTACAATAGGCGTATCTGTATGCACGATATTCCCTTCATCGATGTGCTTTTGGGTGACCACACCGGTCAAGGGCGAGACAATGGTGGATTCCCGGTACTGAATCTTTGCCAGGTCCAGGTTTGCCTGGGCCGCTTGGTATCCGGCTTGGGCCTGCGTATAGGCCGTCTTCATCTTCTCGTACTGTTGCACTGCAATCACCTTTTTCTCCATGAGTTGAGAAAAACGCTCGTGGTCCTTTCCGGTCTGTTCCAGGTTGGCTGCCGCCTCGGCCACAGCCGCCTCGGCCTTTTTAACCTGTGCAAGATATTCCTCATGGTCGATCTGGGCGATCTTCTGCCCTTTATGTACCCTCACCCCCTCCCGGACCTCGATGACCTTCCCCCCCTCGGTTAATACCGTCCGCAATTGTTCCAGCCTTCCTGGGACCTTTGGTTTTATAATGACCTTCTGGTTCGCCTCGATCTCGCCGGAGATCTCAAGGGTCTCACTGATTGAACCGAGACGCACAGTGGTAACGACAACGGGTACCGTCTTTTTCTTTGGTGCCTTCCCCTTCTCCTTGAGGGGTATACCGTACTTACTAAACAGCAGGGCCGTGAGCACAAGGGCCACGATGATGAGTAGCACTATGACATATCTCATTCTCACCTTTTTATCCATGAAGCCTCCTCCCAATCGCTTGCGTAATGCGTGAAGACGTTATATCGGCCTCCCGTGCGAATACGCGGCACTGTATCCACTTGTTGCATGGGCCATATCTGTCTTAACTCGTGTCATAACTATGAAAGGCACCGTGGTACTAGCCATTTTTTTAATGAACCATCACTTTTGAACTGTTCGCTTTACGACGTTTTACAAACAGGGCGCCTATCAAGGCGGCGCAGATCATGATGCCTAATGTTCGAAAGGTGGCTTCAAAGGCATACGAGCTGGCATAGCTCGCGATGTAGCCTTGCAGCGTTGCCTGAAACTTTTGTAAGGCCGGCCCCATAAAAGATTTTCCGTAGATCAGAAGCTCCTTCCCTATCAATCCCCTCGTTGCAGGAGAGCCGTAGTGAACCTTGCTTGAAAGGATGGTATAAAATGTGGCTGTCTTCATGGAATAGAGGGAAACGGCAAAGGTCGTGCCGATACTTCCAAAGATGAGGCGGACAACATTCAAGATGGTCGAGCCCATGTTAATATGTTTTGCAGAGAGCCCCGATAAGGAAATCACAAACATGGGTGTGAAGCACCCGCAGTTAAATATGGCCCATTTTGCATAATCCCACATAATCTGAGACTTAGGGGTATCGACGCCCGTGTGAAAATAGAAACTCATGAGCATCGCGCCTACCAAGCAGATAAGAAGCACGGTCTTCGGTTGCCAGCGATCGCTCAAGATGCCGGAAACAATGAGAGCTAAACCACCGGCCAGAGAACCCGGCAGCATGATCAACCCCGAGGTCAGCGTTGTGAATTGCCGCAGCTTTTCCAAGTAGACCGGCAGTAACAGCCAAAAGCCATAGGTCGCCAAGGCGGACAGGGCCAGGACAGATACCCCGACGGCGTAGGTCCGGTTGGAAAAGAGGCGCA
>MGQF01000086.1:3072-5161 GCA_001797745.1 Deltaproteobacteria bacterium RBG_13_52_11 | reverse complement strand
TCGGTGATGAGGCCGCCGATGGTCGGCCCGAGGGCCGGGGCAAAGGACGCCCCTAATCCGTAGAATCCCATGGCCATCCCATGCTCCTCGCGCGGGAAGGTTTCATACAAGACCACCACGCCGGTGGGGATGATGAAGCCCTCGCCAATGCCCTGGCAGAAGCGCGCAATGTTCATGAAGGCAAGGCTCGACGTTGCCCCGCACAGGGCGCTCATGCCGGTAAATATACCCAATCCTGCTAAAAAGATGGCCTTGGCGCCAAAGCGGTCTCCCAACCACCCAACCGCCGCCATGGAGATGGCCGACCCGAGAAGATAACTGATCACCACCATTTGGATGCCATAGTAGTCCGCCTCCAAGGCGGCCATCAGCTTGGGGAGGACGATGCTGACAATCGTCGTATCGAGCAGGGCCATGAAGACACCGAGGGTGACAATGACTGTCGATATCCATTTCTTTCCGTCGTTGGTATGTGCGGTAGTCGTCATTTGTCTTTGGCAATACCTATCGCAGCCGAGAGACCGGGGCGAAGGAACGGATACACTCTCATGTTGGGAATCGCAATTTTTATGGGGACGCGCTGAACAACCTTGGTGAATTCTCCGGCAGAAGTGTCCCGGGGGATCAAGGCGAATTCGGCCGCCGACGCCTGGCCTATGCGTTCCACAACCCCTTTAATTTTTATACCGGGATAGGCGTCTACCCAGATATCGGTCGGCTGGCCGACCTTCACGCCTGCCAACTTTCCCTCCTCGAGGTTGGCGACGACATGGATGGTTGCGGGATCATAGATGCTGAACACCGGCAACCCCGGACCGACGAAACTACCATGTTGCGCATATCGCTTGGCGATAATCCCGTCGAACGGCGCTATAATCTTGGTGTGCTCCAGGTTCAGCTTGGCCATCTCGAGATCGGCCTTGGCCGTCTTATAGACTACTTCGTAGCCTTCAAACTGCATTTTGGAAATGGACCTTGAGTTGTAGAGTTTTTCATATCGCCCATAATTAAACCGCGTCTGTTCGAAAGAGGCTTGGGCTTTTTCCAAGGCCTGTTTGTAATCTCGATCATCGAGAACAGCGAGGACGTCTCCTTTTCGGGCCGAATTCCCTTCATCAACCAGAATTTCGGATATATGGCCGGGCACGAGCGGTGAGAGATCCACCAGATCGGCCTTAACAAAGGCGGCATTTGTGGTGGCATGTGTCAAGCGATACGTCAGCCATGTACCGAACCAGATGATGGTCAATAAGGCAACAACAGCCAGACCTATGGCGGCAAATTTATGGCTTCGTTTCAGATGTTTAAACTTTTCTTTTGGTTTATTGATATCCATCTACCGCTCTCCTGTCATTGGTTTGCATGCTGAACGAAGGCATTATAAGGCCTCCCGCGTCTAAGCGCCGCGGCCCGACGCCCCCTCCCTCACATGCCACCAATGGCCCTCTGCAGGCGGGCCTTGGCGACGTTGTAATTGCTCAGGGCGGTATAGTAGTTTGTCCTGGCCTGCGTCAAGAGGGTCAGGGCATCCAGTACCTCTGTGGAGGTCGCCACCTGCCCTTTATAGCGCTCCTCACTGATGCGGAAGTTTTCCTCTGCCTGGCTCACCGCCGTCTCGGCCACCTGGATATTCTTTTTTGCCTCCGTTACACTGAGGGAGGTCGATTGGACATCAAGCTTCACCGCATCCTTGACCTGCTCCAAGGCGCACTCCGCCTGGAATACCTTGGCCTTATTCTCCCCAACTCCCCACCAGGCCTTTCCCCAGTCCCAGACGTTCCATTGAGCAACGCCCATCACGTTCCAGCTATCCGCATCGGCTATATACCGAGAGCCATTGACTGAGGGCTCATCCCCCACACGCTCGTAGTTGAGCACAATGCTCACCTGGGGAAAAAGCTTGCTGGCGGCCAGCCCTACCCCCTTCTTGGCCGATTGTATCCCCAGCTCGGACAACCGGAGCTCCGGTCTCTCTCGAAAGGCCTCCTCAATAAAGGCATCCATATCCACCGTCATGGGAGTGTACTCCAGAGATTCACCCAGCCTAACTGCTTCTTTGATACCACGGCGCAGGAGCGTATTAAAGACG
>MGQF01000086.1:0-2983 GCA_001797745.1 Deltaproteobacteria bacterium RBG_13_52_11 | reverse complement strand
GGGGATCATCCCCACCTCAAAAAAGGCTTGGGCCACCGTGTAGTGTGCATCCAGTTGCGCCACCGCCTGTTGGGCCACCTCCATCCCCTTTTCGGCCGTCAATACCCCGTAGTAGGCCTCCTTTACGTGGAGGACCAGGTCGAGCCTGGTCTGCTCAAGCTCCACCCGGGCCATGTCCACACCGATCTTGGCCAATAAATAGTTATTGATGAGGGCGCCGCCGGTGAAGACGGGTTGGGTGGCGGTGCTCGTCCAGTTATAGTTGTCCTTGGTCCCTACTGTCACCGTAGGCCCTAAAATACTGCTGGTGGGCGCTTTGTCCAATCTGGTATAGCTGTACTGGGTGCTGACCTGGGGGAGGAAGTCGCTGATGGTCCCCAGGCGCCGGTATTTGGCCTCCTTGATCGCCCCTTGCGCCGCCTGAAGGGTGGGGCTCTTTTGCAAGGCGATCTCAATGCTCTCCTTCAAGGTAAGGGGAGAGGAACCCTGCGGGCTCATAACAAAAGGAGAAGGCTCCTGCGGAGCAGCAGCAGGCGGAGAGGCCTCCTGCGCACCACCAATAGGAGGAGCAGAAACCTCAGGACCCTCAACAGGGGGGGTGCTCTCCTGTGAGCCGGCTACAGGGGGAGTTGTACTCTGTACACTAACTGTAGGAGAAGTCTCCCCCTGCGAGCCAGTTGCAGGGGGAGAGACACCCTCTTGGCCGACAACAGGAGAAGAGGGCTCCTGCGAACCAGCAGGGGGAGGAGAACCTTGCGATCCATCTGAAGGTGGAGAGGAACTCTGCTGATCAACAGCAGGAGGGGTTGTGCCTTCCTCCCCAAAGGAAGCGGCGAGCAATACCAAGATAAAAGTGATAGCCAAAAGATACGTCCTTATATTCATATCATCATCCTCCTTGTCTTTTTTTCAGGGCCTCTATAAAGAGATCGATAGTATAGTAGATCAACTGCTCCACATCCATGCCAAACATCTCTCTGTTCAACTCATCCTCGAAGAGGAAGAGGATCCCGTTGGTCGCACCCCAGAAAGCAACTGCTGCCTTCCGGGGGTCTACACGGGCGAAGATCCCTTGTTCGATCCCTTTTTGGATGACCTCGCTGAAGCGTTGAAAGTTGCGCATTCCCTTTTCCAGATTGTCCCGGATCAGTTCCCGGGGGAGCTGCCTGGCCACATCTCTGTGTTCCCGAAAGAAGAATATCCGGGAGTACTCCCGATAATCGAGATAATAGCGATAGTGTACCTCACCAATCTTCCTGAGCATCTGGTCAGGGGGGAGGTCCAACTGGAAGGCCGCCTCGATCCGATCGAAGAGGATCTTGAGCCCCTCGTTCAGGATGGTAGCGTAGAGGACCTCTTTGCTGGCAAAATAGAGATAGAGGGCCCCCTTGCTCAACTCCGTCCTCTGGGCGATCTCATCCATGCTGGTGGCAGTGAACCCCTTGGCAAAGAAGAGCTCACGGGCGCTCGCCATAATGGCCTCTTGCCTGGCCAGCTTTTCTCTCTCTTTTCTCTCTTCTGTTCCCATTTTAATTGACTGATAGTCATTATATGACTATCAGTCATAAATATAGCACCTCCTCGACTGCTGTCAACCCTTTTTTGAACAACATGATGAGGGCAGATTAATAAAGGCATGGTGGGACCAGAACAAGGTGAAGACCAAAAGGCGGATGAGCGAATAGCCCCTTTTATTAGATGATTTTTATTGTTAGAATATTTTATGAGGGGTGTCCCCTTGACAGCGATGCGGAGGATTCGGTGAAAAGAGAGACATATGACTGTATACGCAGGGGGTACACGCCGGAGGTCTTGCGAGAGATCAAGGGCCTGCGCTATTTTGATGATTCGGATATCCTGTTCTACTGGAAAGAGACCCTGCAGGGGGTCAATCTCCTCAAAAAGAAGAAGGTCGTCAATCTCACCGAGATGAGGAGGCTCACTATTGGTTTGGTGGCCATAGAGATGGCCATCAAGGAGAGGATGGGAGGTGAGATTTGACCCGGTGAGGAATCTGTGATATGTACCCCCCTGCACCATATTGGGAAAGAAAGGTCCACTATGCCCCAGCCTGATTTAATCCTCCTGCATCCGCCCGCCATCTATGATTTTCGCAAACGCCCCATCCAATTGGGTCCCATCAGCGATGTGATCCCCTCCACCCCGATCTTCGAGATGTACCCTGTCGGCTTTGCCAGCATCTCGGAATACCTGGAGAGGAAGGGCTTCCGGGTGAGAATCGTCAATATCGCAATAAAAATGCTTAAAAATGAAAGGTTCAATGTGGAGCAATTCATCGCCTCTTTACATCCCCGCGCCTTCGGGATTGATCTGCACTGGATGCCCCACTGCCACGGAAGCCTGGCCCTGGCCGCGATCATCAAACAATACCACCCCGAAATCCCCGTCATCCTCGGGGGATTTTCCGCCACCTACTTCCATGAGGAGATCATCAGGGAATACCCTCAGGTGGATTATGTGGTCAGGGGAGATTCTACCGAGGAGCCCCTCTTTCAGCTCATGCAGGTCATCAGGGACAAGGGAGATCCCTCAGAGGTCCCCAACCTCACGTGGCGCGATGAGACAGAGGTGAAGGTCAACCCGTTGACCCATATCCCTCATGACCTCAATGACGTGGTCATTGACTACGGCCACATCATGCGCCAGGTGGCCCGATACCGGGACCTTATCGGCTATACCCCTTTCACCAACTGGCTCTTCTACCCCCTCACCGCTGTCTTCACCTGTCGCGGGTGCACCTATCAGTGCAAGACCTGCGGCGCCTCCAATCAGGCATTGAAGGATATGGAGGGGAGAACCCGTCCTTCCTATCGCGATCCCCTTCTCTTGGCGCGGGATATCATAGCAGTGCAGAGGCACCTCAACGCCCCTATCTTCATCATCGGCGACATCCTGCAGCCAGGGGCAGCGTATGCCGAGACCCTCTTGCGGGAGCTGCGCCGGACCCGGATAAGGAACCACA
>MGQF01000085.1:2511-5129 GCA_001797745.1 Deltaproteobacteria bacterium RBG_13_52_11 | reverse complement strand
TATGACCACGACCGCTCTGCAAGCAAAGGATATATGGCGCGACGAGGGCTGTTTGTATTCAAGCATGTCGGTACTGACACAAAACCGGAACAGCGAGCAAGACAGGCGAAACTTGGCTGCGCTCCTGCGCAGGCACTGCTTGATATCGGTAAGGTGATAGACATTCAGAAGAATAAGGAAGCCATGAAAAATGATAATGAAACAACTCCTCGCAGGTTTGAACATTATACTGTGACTGTAAACAAAAACAGAATCCCAAACGGAGTGGAATTGTGGATTTGGGACGATACAACAGGCAGACTGGAAAAGGAACACCCCAATGGCTGAAATTGTTTCTTGGAGAGAAGCAGAGGATGAACCTGTTCCGATTTCAGCACTTAACCAATACAGCTACTGTCCTCGCCGCTGCGCCCTGATTCATATCGAGCAACTCTGGGATGAGAACCGTGCGACAGCCGAGGGCAGGATCATGCACGAGCGGGTACACGAGCAAGATCGTGAATCGCGGGGTGATGTTCGCATTGAATATGGCCTGCCGCTTCGATCACTGAGGCTCGGCTTGATCGGCAAGGCCGACGTGGTGGAGTTCCATCGTGTTGGTAAAGATTTCTGGCAGCCTTTTCCTGTGGAGTACAAGCGGGGCAAGCCAAAGCATGACCACTGCGACTTGATTCAGCTCTGCGCCCAGGCAATATGTCTGGAAGAGATGTTGTCTGTTTCTGTTCCCACTGGGGCCATTTTTTACGGACGGACCAGAAGGCGTCTTGATGTAACCTTTGACGATGCCCTTCGGCTGGAGACCGAAGAAACTGCCGATAAGGCGCGCCGATTGATTACAGCCGGGGTTACGCCCCCGCCGGTTTATGAAAAGCGGTGTAAAAGCTGTTCACTCATCGGAGAATGCATGCCAAAAACAATTGAAAAAAAATCCTCGGTGAAACGTTACTTGACACGAATGGTTGATGCGCCATGAAAAAGTATCTCAATACCCTCTTTGTGACTACGCAAGGGGCCTATCTCGCCAAGGAAGGAGAGACAGTCGTCGTCAAGGCGGATGGAGAGGTCCGTCTCCGTGTTCCGGTCCATACGCTTGGCGGGATCGTCTGCTTCGGCAATGTCTCTTGCAGCCCTTATCTCATGGGCTTTTGCGCGGAAAAAAGCGTGGCCATAAGCTTCTTGACCGAGCACGGCCGCTTTCTGGCCAAGATTCAAGGGCCGGTTTCCGGGAACGTCCTGCTCAGGCGCGAGCAGTACCGGAAGGCGGATGACCTTATGTTCTCCGCGGGGATGGCAAAATTCATCCTCACGGGGAAGATCGCCAACTGCCGCACTGTTTTACAGCGCGCGCTTCGGGACCATGCCGGCAAGATCGAGGAGCAGGAGGTTAGAAACGCCTCTACGCGGCTCAACCGCCAGCTTGAATTGTTGAATCAGGATGCGCCGCTGGATGTTCTGCGCGGCATCGAGGGAGATTCTGCCCATATCTATTTCAATGTGTTCGATCACCTGATCGTCGCGCAAAAAGAGGCCTTTCGTTTCGATGAGCGAAACCGCAGGCCGCCGCTCGACAACGTCAATTGCCTTTTGTCTTTTATCTACACCCTTTTGATGCACGATGTGCGGTCGGCCCTGGAAGCGGTGGGGCTTGATCCGGCAGTCGGTTTCCTCCATCGGGACCGCCCGGGAAGACCTGGACTTGCGCTTGACCTGATGGAGGAATTCAGGCCGTTTATCGCCGATCGTCTGACCCTGTCGTTGATCAATCTTCAACAGGTGCAGGACAAGGGATTCAAAAAGATGGATGCCGGGGCTGTCGTGATGGACGATGAGACGCGTAAAACGCTCCTCGTGTCATATCAGGAACGAAAACAGGAGGAGATATTACACCCCTTTCTGGACGAAAAGGTGCGGATTGGAATCCTGTTCCATATCCAGGCCATGTTGATGGCTCGGTATTTGAGAGGAGATTTGGATGGCTATCCGCCGTTTATCTGGAAATAGCCGGAGGTGTCCCTTCGGTCGGGAGGTATAGGATGTTTGTGTTGGTCAGCTATGATGTTGCCACAACAGACTCGGGAGGGCCTAAGCGTCTCCACAAAGTGGCAAAGGCCTGTCAGGATTATGGCCAAAGGGTCCAATTTTCTGTTTTTGAATGTATTGTTGACCCTGCGCAGTGGGCCGTCTTAAAGCAACGGCTCATTGATGAGATAGATCAGAAGGTAGACAGTTTAAGGTTCTATTATCTCGGCTCCAACTGGCGCAGACGGGTTGAGCATGTCGGCGCAAAAAAAGGCATTGATCAGCAGGGACCATTGATTGTCTAAAGAAGGCTGCGAACCTGAAGCTGACATGCATCTCCAGGGGGGTTCGCAGAAGATGTAACTGGTAGAAATCAAAGGATTTAGCCAACAAGCTCTTTGACAATTGAATATGATGGGGAATGATTTTTATGGGATGTGCGGAAATTAAAGAAAAAATGTTTTTAAATCATACAGTTGGTGTTTGTACGTCGCGCCCCGTACGGGCGCGTGGATTGAAACGTGTTCAAATGCGTGGGTTATGCGCACATCCCGCCGGTCGCGCCCCGTACGGGCGCGTGGATTGAAACCCGTCTCCTG
>MGQF01000085.1:2199-2400 GCA_001797745.1 Deltaproteobacteria bacterium RBG_13_52_11 | reverse complement strand
CGTACGGGCGCGTGGATTGAAACCACGTATCGCACCTATTGTTGCCGATCCTTCATGGTCGCGCCCCGTACGGGCGCGTGGATTGAAACAGCGATACAATGCACTATGCCAAGCCCGACTTTGCAGTCGCGCCCCGTACGGGCGCGTGGATTGAAACACCTTACAATTATTACAATCTGAGCAACGGCGCGTCGCGCCCCG
>MGQF01000085.1:0-2186 GCA_001797745.1 Deltaproteobacteria bacterium RBG_13_52_11 | reverse complement strand
ATTGAAACAAGTTGCCATGGTTGATTGTGTCATTGCTCAGGTGTCGCGCCCCGTACGGGCGCGTGGATTGAAACTTGCTTTGCGGGGATTATAGATACCTAAGTGAAGGTCGCGCCCCGTACGGGCGCGTGGATTGAAACGTTTACAAGATTACACATTGTTTTCAGATTTTCAGTCGCGCCCCGTACGGGCGCGTGGATTGAAACATACAACACTTGCTGGTGGCAATGTAGCAAATGAGTCGCGCCCCGTACGGGCGCGTGGATTGAAACTATTTAATACCCCCAGGGTGTGGCATACCTTGGCGTCGCGCCCCGTACGGGCGCGTGGATTGAAACTCGGCTAATGGCTCTAACCCCTTTAGTTCTTGTTGTCGCGCCCCGTACGGGCGCGTGGATTGAAACATTCGTAGGACATTCAAATTTTCCATATATCTTTGTCGCGCCCCGTACGGGCGCGTGGATTGAAACAAGTAGCTCAAGCTTAGTCTCTACCATAAGCCCCGTCGCGCCCCGTACGGGCGCGTGGATTGAAACCTTTTAGGGATACCCAAGACCTCAGTAATCTCCCGTCGCGCCCCGTACGGGCGCGTGGATTGAAACTCAAGGGCCTCATTATATGCCCTTACCATTTCCTGTCGCGCCCCGTACGGGCGCGTGGATTGAAACAAAGACCGGCTCACTGCCCCGCCGGGCTCGCCCGTCGCGCCCCGTACGGGCGCGTGGATTGAAACATAATTCTTCTAACATAGATGCTTCAATTTTTTTGTCGCGCCCCGTACGGGCGCGTGGATTGAAACCAAAATAATCTTAGGGAAGCATTAAGGGAACATTGTTGAATATTTTCACCTCTTGCCCTCTGATTCCAGTTACCCTAAGACCCCCATAACTTCTGCAAAAGGCAACGACTTGTTGACACTAAAGAATTTATCTATAAAGTATACGCAAGGGGAAAATAATCGTATTCTGTACGTAAAACACAGGGGAGGGTAGAGGTATGAAGCCGCGAGGTCCCTTAATGATCGAACACCGCCTCATTGAGCGGATGCTTGAACTGGTGCGCGAAGAGATACGGCAGATAAAGTCACGCAACGCGGCAGATCCCGTCTTCATCGACGCGGCCGTTGATTTCATGAGATTCTATGCCGACAGGACCCACCACGGGAAAGAGGAAGATATCCTCTTCAGGGTCCTTGCCGCAAAGAAGATGTCGCCCGCAGATACTAACATAATGAACGAGTTAATCGAAGAGCACAAATACGGCAGGCAGCAGGTGCGAGAGCTCGTTGATGCCAAACAGGCGTACTTTCAGGGCAACAGGGATTCTTTGAAGATCATCGCGGAAAAATTCACGGCGTTGGTCCAGTTTTACCCGGAACACATAACGAAAGAGGATAAGGTCTTTTTCCCCGCATCGGAGGCGTATCTGAGTCCAGAGGAACAGGAGGCGATGCTTCAGGAATTCTGGGAATTTGACAAAAAGATGATCCATGAAAAATATAGATCAGTTGTGGAGCAACTCGAACAGGGGAAGAGATGAGGGAAAAACCCTTGCACTATCTCGAATGAGTATACGAAAAAACCCTTGACAAGAGGGGTGCTGTCGGGTATACATCTTCTAGCAACCTTCAAAAAGAAAGGGGGAACAAGATGAAGAGATGGCTTTATCTTATAATAGCGGTGGCGTTTTTGGCAGGGGGTATCCTCAGCATTGCCCTGGCGCAGCCTGATAAGGTCACTATTGATAACAAGTACCCCAACAAATTGAAAGGCCCTGTGCCTCTGTCCCACAAGCTGCATGCGAGCACGGTAGCCTGCACCAAATGCCATCACACGTGGAAAAAGGAAGAGCGCCAGACCCCCCAGAAGTGCGCCGAGTGCCACAAGGCGGATGATACCGGTGAAAAGGGGCTCAAGAGGGCCTACCACAAGCAGTGCCAGGACTGCCATAAGGATTTAGAGAAACAGGGAAAGAAGACAGGCCCTACTGTCAAGTGCAGCGGCTGCCATCCCAGCAAGACCGACTAGCGAGAATTAAAAGAGCAAAATAAAAAGAGGGGGATGCTTTTCATCCCCCTCTTTTTTGGCGTCATACATAAACTGCCTTATCGTACAGAGAATAATATAAACGCCGTAATTCTTTTTCCTTTCCCCCTGATTTTCCCCTTATCCTTCCCCTCTCCCCAT
>MGQF01000084.1:9521-9713 GCA_001797745.1 Deltaproteobacteria bacterium RBG_13_52_11 | reverse complement strand
TATTATGAATCGGCAAAAAATAATTACGGGGTGCGATACAGGCGGGGGATCATCTCCACGATTACCGAAGATCCCAAGACCGGGAATTTAAGGCTTCGTTACCTTGCAGATAACGGACGGATTAAGGAGGAGAAGTTCAACCTGGTGGTTCTCTCCACAGGGTTAGTCCCCTCTCCGGGCACCAAAGAGCTG
>MGQF01000084.1:7161-9512 GCA_001797745.1 Deltaproteobacteria bacterium RBG_13_52_11 | reverse complement strand
TTAGAGATAGGGCTGGACCGGTTCGGATTCGCCGCGACGGGCAGCTTTTTGCCCAACCGCAGCAGCCACCCGGGGATCTACGCGGCCGGGGTCTTTGAAACCCCCATGGATATCCCCGAGACCGTCATGGGCGCGAGCAGCGCCGCAGCGCTCGTCATGGAGGATCTCGCCGACGTCAGGGGGACCATGGTCGTCGAGAAGGAGTATCCGCCGGAGCGGGATGTCAAGGACGAGGAGCCCCGCGTCGGTGTCTTTGTGTGTCGCTGCGGCACCAACATTGCGCGTGTGGTTGACGTGCCTTCCGTGGCAGAATACGGCAAGACACTCCCGAATGTTGTCTACGTTGAGGAAAATATCTATACGTGTTCAACCGATACCCAGGCGAGGATCATCAATGCCATCAAGGAGCACGGCGTCAATCGCGTTGTCGTTGCTTCCTGCACCCCCCGGACCCACGAGCCCTTGTTCCAGGATACCCTGCGGGAGGCCGGATTGAATAAATATCTCTTCGAGATGGCCAACATCCGCGACCAGTGTTCCTGGGTGCACGCCACCCATCCCCAAGAGGCCACGGAAAAGGCCAGGGACCTCGTGCGGATGGCGGTGGCCAGGGCCGCGGTCCTGGAACCCCTCAGAGACATGTCGGTGGCAGTGACTCAGAGGGGGCTGGTCATTGGCGGCGGATTGGCGGGGATCACGGCGGCCCTCTCCCTCGCATCCCAGGGGTTCGAGTGCTGTCTCGTGGAGAAGGAGGCGGAGCTGGGCGGCTACCTCCGCCATATTCATACCACCATTGACGGCCTTGACGTCCAGCAGTACCTGAGCCATGTGCTCAATCGTGTGGAGGAGGAGCCACGCATTACGGTTTACACCGGCGCTCAGGTCACCGATTTTTCAGGGCACGTCGGCAAGTTCATAACACATATAGCTCAAAATGGGGATAACATCACGCTTGAACACGGCGTGCTCATCATGGCCACTGGTGCGGCAGAGCACAAGCCGCAGGAGTATTGTTACGGCGAGAGCGAGCGGATTATGACCCAGTTGGAACTGGAGGCAAGGATAGAATCGGACGAAGACGCCTGCAAACGGGCCAAGGAAGTGGTGATGATCCAGTGCGTCGGCTCCCGTGAGGAGGGCCATATGTACTGCAGCCGCGTCTGCTGCGCGGAGGCGGTAAAGAACGCCCTGAAGCTCAAAGCGATCAATCCCGATATTGATGTAACGATCCTGTTTCGAGATGTGCGCACCTATGGTCACTATGAACTCTACTACAGAGCGGCCCGGGAGCAAGGGGTGCGATTTATTCGTTGGATTCCGGAACGCCGCCCCCAGGTCTCCGTCAAGGGGCAGGGTGTGGAAGTCAGGGTGTACGATGAACCCCTCAAACGGGAGGTGCTGCTGAGGCCTGATTATCTTGTTTTAAGTGCGGGGATCAGGCCCCGGGAGGATATGGAGGAGCTGGCATCTCGCACCAAGCTCCCTCTGACGGCAGATGGGTTTTTCTTGGAAGCCCACGTGAAGCTTCGCCCTCTCGACTTTTCCTCCACAGGGCTTTTTCTGTGCGGCTTGGCGCACGCGCCAAAGCTGATCCCCGAGACTATTACCCAGGCGCAGGGGGCAGCGGCGCGGGCAGCGACGATCCTTTCAAAAAAACAGCTCTCCATTAGCGGCGTTGTCTCAGTGGTGGATCAGGAGCGCTGCGTCGCCTGTCTCACCTGCGTGCGAGTCTGTCCTTACTTTGTTCCGCGCATTAATGAGCAGGGCGTAGCTGAAATAGAGGCGGCTGCGTGTCACGGGTGCGGGATCTGCGCCTCAGCCTGTCCCCGAAAGGCCATTGAGGTCCAGCATTACCGAGATGCGCAGATAGTGGCGAAATGTGATACATTTTTTGAGGCACTTGCTAGGGGAGGTTAGACCATGGAGTCCTTTGAGCCGAAAATTGCAGCATTTTGTTGTGAATACTGCGCTTACTCCGCAGCCGACCTTGCCGGTTCGATGAGGCTGGAGTACCCGCCTAACGCGCGGATCATAAAGCTCCAGTGTACCGGCAAGGTGGATGTCATCCACCTGTTGCGAGCTTTCGAGGGGGGGGCCGACGCCGTCTTTGTAGCCGGGTGAGAAGAGGGAGAGTGTCATTTCCTGGAAGGAAATCTAAGGGCTAAAAAGAAGGTTGGTTACGCGAAGGGATTATTGGCGGAGGTCGGGCTAGAGCCTGAGCGGTTGGAGATGTTCAACATGGGGGCTTCCGACGCCACTAAGTTCACCGCCGCCGTGGAAGAAATGACCAAACGAGCACAAGAGCTCGGTCCCAGTCCCCTGCGGAAAAAGGGGGTCGTGCAGAAGGAGGT
>MGQF01000084.1:6314-7152 GCA_001797745.1 Deltaproteobacteria bacterium RBG_13_52_11 | reverse complement strand
ATTGTTGGCGAGAGAAAGCCGCTGGAGGAAATCAAGGCCATGGTGGAGCCCTATAAAAGGCTGCTGATTTTAGGATGTGGCACGTGTGTGAGCGTATGCATGGCCGGTGGAGAGAAAGAGGTGGAGATACTTGCCTCCCAGTTGCGAATGCTGAACGAGAAAGAGGGAAGAAAGCAGGAGATAGCAGAAGCCACCGTGCAGCGACAGTGCGATAGGGAGTACATTGAGCCCTGCCTTGATAAAATCACCGGGGCTGATGCCGTTCTCTCCATGGCGTGTGGGGTTGGTGTGCAGTATGTGGCAGAGGTGGCGGGTGAACAGAGTATCGTACAGCCTGCCCTCAACACCGAGTTTTACGGGGCTAATCTTGGCGCGGGTGTCTGGGCAGAGCGATGTGCCGGATGCGGAAACTGCGTCTTACATATCACGGGAGGGATTTGCCCCATTGCCCGATGCGCCAAACGACTCTTCAACGGCCCGTGCGGGGGTTCGCAGCGCGGAAAGTGTGAGATTAACCCGGATGTCGACTGCGCCTGGCAGTTGGTCTATGATCGACTTAAGGCTCGGGGGCAGTTAGCGGTATTGGAGGAAATCGTGCCACCCAAAAGCTGGAAGCCGAGTCTCAGCGGCGGCCCAAGAAAGGTGATAAGGGAGGATCTACTGCTATGAAGTCCGGGAGCAATTTAGAGAAGATACTGGGAAAAGGGGAATTTGCCGTCACCGGCGAGCTTGGTCCTCCCAAGGGGAATGATGTAGAGGTGATAAAGACGAAGGCCGCATACTTGCGGGGGTATGTTGATGCCGTCAACGTCACCGATAATCAGACCTCCATCGTACG
>MGQF01000084.1:5508-6269 GCA_001797745.1 Deltaproteobacteria bacterium RBG_13_52_11 | reverse complement strand
GGAGCCGGTGATGCAGATGGTCACCCGGGACAGGAATCGCATCGCCATCCAGAGCGATATCCTTGGGGCCACGGCCCTGGGGATCAAGAATATGCTCTGCCTGAGCGGCGACCACCAGATTTTCGGCAACCAGAAGGAAGCGGCCAATGTTTTTGATATTGACTCCATGCAGTTGCTGCAGTGCGTGAAGACCATGAGGGATGAGGGGACGCTGCTCGGGGGGCAGGAGAAGATCGAAGGCGAAATTAAGCTCTTCATCGGGGCGGCGGCCAACCCCTTCGCCGACCCCTTTGAGTTCAGGGTGGTTCGGCTGGCGAAGAAGGCCAAGGCAGGGGCCGATTTCATCCAAACCCAATGCATATACGACATGGAGCGCTTTAAAGAATGGATGCGGATGGCGAGAGACCGGGGGCTCCATGAAAAGCTGCATGTCCTGGCGGGGGTAACACCCCTCAAGTCCGGAGGTATGGCCCGGTATATGGCCAAGAATGTAGCGGGGATCACCATCCCTGATGCCATTGTAGAGCGGATGGTGAAGGCGAAAGAACCGGCCCAGGAGGGGATAAAGATCTGCGTGGAACAGATCGAGCAACTCCGGGAGATCGAGGGGGTGCATGGAATTCACCTTATGGCCATTGAGTGGGAACAGAAGGTCAGTGAAATCACCAAGGCCGCCGGTCTCCTGCCCAGACCTCAACCCTCGTAAGCGAGAAGCTGACGCGTAAAAAGAGTGCGCTGGAAGTAATCCAGGTAATGAAGAA
>MGQF01000084.1:1046-5489 GCA_001797745.1 Deltaproteobacteria bacterium RBG_13_52_11 | reverse complement strand
AGAGTCTTCAGCGGATGGGCAGGAAAGATTCCCCAGATCTTGCAGCGTGCAATCCTGCCGTGAATAACAAAAGAACCCTGATCAAAGGATTTGATCAGTATCCCTTAAGGGATACTTTATGCACATGGCAGACAACAGGATGGTAATGCCGGGCGTCGGGAACCTGGTCCTCCGAGACGAAGGGGTAGGGGTGCATGCGGTGCGAGAACTGGAGGAAGGGGAGATCCCTATCAGGGATCAGGTCAAGGCGGTCTGCGATCTGCTCGGGTTTGATCCCTATTATCTGGCCAATGAGGGGCGGCTCGTGGCCTTCGTGCCGGAGGGGGAGGCCGGAGCGATCCTCCGGGCCATGCAGGCGCACCCTTTGGGCAAAGAGGCGGTGATCATCGGCAGGGTCGTGGCAGAGCATCCAGGCAAGGTCCTCTTGAAAACAGCTATTGGCGGGCATAGGCTGCTCGAGCCTTTAAGCGGCGAGCAGTTCCCCCGCATCTGCTGACGATTTTACTCAACAAGATTGACAGTACCTGGGTATGTGGTAATCTGTCAGGGGGAGGCAATCCATGAGTTTAAGGCAAATGATCTACCTCAAACTATTGACCTCAACATTAATCGCCCTCTTCCTTATTAACTTATCAGTGGAGAGGGCCTATGCAGATGAAAGAGAAATCGAGGCCATCCTTAAAATACTGAGTAGGGCAAAAGAATCGTGCAACAAGTGTAACACAGCTGAACAATGGCGCTTGCTCACCGAAGCCGATGCGAAATGGAGAAATTTATCCAATGAGGACAAAAAGGAATTAATCCGGAAACTTTTAGAGAGACAATTAGCATCGGGGAGCCCCGCGCCAGCAATCGTTGTCGTTTGGGATGCAGGCAAAAAGGTCGAAGGGGCACGGGTAACCGGTGAAGATGGCAAGGTCAAGATCACGTTAGGGGAGGACCTGAAGACAGGGCATATTGCCGCGCTTGTGCCTTTCCTTTGCTACGAAGCCGAGGTTGCCAGGATACGGGCGCTGGTTCAGCGACAGTGTAATGAAAGAAACAACAAAGCGATGAAAGAGGAAGTTCGCAGGTATCTGACAGTGGCATATGGAAAGAAACTAGGGGGTGCGGATATTTTTGACGCCATTGACGGGATGTCTTCGGATGAAAAAAATAGGGTATATATCGACGCCTATCAAGCCTTCATGGATCGTTTCAAAGATGACCGCAAGTATTATGCCTCGTGGATGTTTGAAAAGATAGTTACCGAAAAGGGGAAAGGAGATGATAAGAGCTGTGACTTAAGATTAGGCGCCACCTATGACTGGGATGCTGCTGTCAATGAAGTATTCACGCATGATATAGACGCCATGCAAAGGGCACGGAAGCATTGCGGCTGCCCCACATACAAGTTAAAGATCAGGATTTCTACGGAGGGATCCTGTCCGCAGTGGAGATATTTTGGGACTGTTTTTGTTCAGGTAGGCAATAAAGGCTTCTTAGTACCCCTAGACTCAAAGGATCACGAATATTATATTGATAACGGACCTTTTCTCTCCTGCTATATTACTCACGCAGATAGAAAAGGGAACCCGCCAAAAGATGAGAATGGTAGACCAATAACCCCTTGGTGGGGGGTGGAACTCGTACATACTGAGGGGATAAAAAGACTCTGTGAGGAAAAGACATGTCCTCAAACCAGAAAAAATTGTCGCTTTTCTATTCATTATGTGAAATGGGTCCCAACTATTAAAATTAACAAAGATGTAGGTAATTGGCAGGATTCTTTTGGGGAGAAAAAACAAGAGGGAAACAGCGTTACATTCAAAGAAAAAGATAAAGACTTAATAAAAGAGGATTCTTCTCAAAAGGTCTTTCTCTTAAAGGTGCACTTCTTTTTGAGATGTGATTGTCCGGAATCGACGCAAGAAAAGAAACGTGCGCCACTGAGGTTTAAGATAGAAGTGACACCTCCTGGTGGTCCCTTTGAGAGGCCGCAAGATGAAGATGATTAGCCAGGCTATCACGTTGGAGAAGGGGGAGGGGCCCCCTATACTCCTCTGCGCCTGATATCCGCAGTTGCGATAAGATAGAAGTTATTTTAGAATAGTTTTGAGATGAAACCTCGCAAGTCGATCTCCCCCCCATTGCCGTCTTTAGAAAAAGAACAAGATCGGTACACCCGTGCCCTGGTGCAGATGAGCAATGACGGGATCCTCGTCTTCGACGAGGACCGCTCTATAGCCTTCACCAACCAGATGGCCGCCATACTCACCGGCTATCCTCCGGAAGGGCTTTTGGGGAAAGACGTCATATCGATTTTGGGACACGGGGTAGAGGAGGTCCTCGAGCAGCTCAAGGGCCCTGGGGATAAGCTGTGTCGGGAGGTGCAGATCTCCACTGCCCAGGGGGAGCAGAGGGATATCTACCTCTGTTTGGCCCTGGCCGAAGGGGGGCAAGGGGAGATCAAGGGGTGCGCCTACCTCACCGATATCACCGAGCGCAAGAGGTTTGAAGAGCGGCTCAGGGTCTCCGAGAAGAGGTATCGGGAGCTCTTCCAACAGGTAGGAGAAGGGCTCTTCATCAGCACCGCGGAAGGCAAATTCATAGATTGTAACCAGGCCCTCTTAGATATGCTCGGGTATAAAACCAAAGAGGAGCTGTTACAGATAGATATCGCCAAGGACCTCTATGCGATTCCTGAGGATCGCAAGATATTTCAGGAGATGGTGGAACGAGATGACTCTGTCAGAGAGTGGGAGGTCGAGTTCAAGAAAAAAGATGGGGGAAAGATCACGGTGCTCCTCTCCGCCCATGCCATCCGCGACAGCGAGGGGAGGGTCGTCGGATACGAGGGGATTATCATCGACATCACCCAGCGCAAGCAGCTAGAACGGGAGCTCAGGGAAACCAATGACTTCATGAAGCGGCTCGTCGAAAGCTCTCCATACGCCATAATCGCCACCGACATAAAGGGAAATATCATCGTCTTTAACAGGGCTGCTGAGGAGCTTCTCCGCTATAAGGCGGATGAGGTGTTGGGTAAGATACACATAACCCAGCTCTATCCACCAGGGGTGGCCAAAGAAGTAATGAAGAAACTGCGCAGCCCTGACTATGGGGGCATCGGTAGGTTTACGGGTTCGGAGTTCAAGGTAGTGGACAAAAGGAGGAATGAAATCCCTATACACCTCTCGACCGCCCTCGTTTACCAGGATGGTCAGGAGGTGGCCTCAGTGGGGATCTTTACCGACCTTCGCCCCCGGCTCGTCATGGAACAAAAGCTCCAGGAGACCCACCTGCAGCTTATCCAGCTAGAGAAGTTGAGGTCTTTGGGAGAGATGGCGGCAGGAGTCGCCCATGAGGTAAACAACCCATTGGGGGGTATTCTTATATACGCCAGCCTCTTGATGGAAGGGCTCGCTACTGATGACGCGAAGCGGGCGGACCTCGAGAAGATTATCCAGGAAGCTACGAGGTGTAAGGAAATTGTCAGGAGCCTGCTCGAATTCTCCCGCCAGAGCGGGCCTAAGTTGGAACTGACCGATGTCAATAGGGCCATAACCGATGGCCTCCTCTTTCTGGAAAACCAGGCTACCTTCCATAACATCGAGATAATAAAGGAGCTTGATCTCACCCTCCCTCCCCTGTGGGGTAACGCTGGCCAATTGAAACAGGTCTTTCTGAACATCATGATCAATGCCGCTGATGCCATGCACGGACGGGGGGTTCTTACGATAAAGACTTTCCTTTCAGAGGAAAGAAATAGTGTCACTATTGAATTCACCGATACTGGTGTGGGGATTTCTGAGGACATCCTCCCCAGGATCTTCGATCCCTTTTTCACCACCAAAGGAGTGGGTGAAGGGACAGGACTGGGTCTCTCTATGTCGTACGGCATCGTCAAGGAGCATAGGGGGAATATAGAGGTCGATACCGTGGTGGGGAGCGGAACGACCTTCCGGGTTATGCTGCCGATAGAATATGAGGAGACACAGTCTCAAGAAAGCACAGGAAATCCATAAAATCTCTTGTGTCTCATCTCAAAATTGCTTACAGTGGGGGCGTTTTGACTTGAGAAAAGGAGGGTCCCATGGGGTGGCGTGATCGGCTAAAAAGCGGTAGCTTTTTAAGGATAGTGGAGGTCTTGCCTCCCAAGGGGGTAGATGTCAAGAGGTTTGAGGAACAGCTGATACCCTTGAAGGGGAGAGTGGAGGCTATCTCTATACCTTCCCTTCAGGGAGGGGTCATGCGTATGAGCTCGTGGGGGGCGTGTCGTTATCTACTCGACAAACGATATGAGACGATAGGTGAGATCTCGTGTGCCCATCAGAACCGAGTGGCGCTGCAGGCGGAGTTGCTGGGTGCCTATCACCTGGGAATTGAGAATATGATGGCGGTCGTGGGGGATGATCCGAAATTGGGAGATCATCCCGAGGCCAAGGCGGTCTTCGATATAAA
>MGQF01000084.1:0-984 GCA_001797745.1 Deltaproteobacteria bacterium RBG_13_52_11 | reverse complement strand
ATCTTGAAGGCCCCCCCCATTTTTGCGTGGGCACGAAGCTCGATGCCAGCGCTCGCGGCCAAGACCTCGATGCGGAGATGCGGGCGATGGAGGAGAAGGTGGGGCTCGGCGCGGAGTTCTTCGTTACGACCTCCGTGTACGATCTCGTACAATTCGAGGCCTTCATGCAGAAGGCGCGGACCTTCGGTGCCCCCGTTATCGCGGGGCTGATGGTGCTGAAGTCTGCCGGCATGGCCAGATACATAAACAAACACGTTGCAGGGGTTTTGATCCCCGAAGGGATCATTGAACGGTTGATGAAGGCACCTGATAAGATTGTGGCCTCTATTGAGATAGCAGCGGAGATAATCAAGGGGGTAAGAGAAGTGTGCCAGGGGGTGAGTATCATTGCGATGGGCTGGGAGGACAAAATCCCTCGCCTCCTGGATACAGCCGGCCTCTAATCGGTGCCGGATAGAAGGTTCCTCCGGAGGGGAAGTTTGGGCTTCACCCCGGAGATGAGCCAAGGGGGAGGATGGAACAGGGCAGTGCTATACGCAGGGGTGAGTTGATCCACGGAGCACGGTTCGCCCGCTGGCTCAAAGAGGAAAGCGGCGAGGACATTTTTCGCTGTTATCAATGTCTGAAGTGCAGCACGGGGTGTCCCATGGCCGAGGCCATGGATATCCTTCCGAGCCAGGTTATCCGGATGGCCCAGCTGGGAAGGGGGGAGGAACTGCTGCGCTCCGAGACCATCTGGGTATGCGTCAGTTGCTATACCTGCAGCATACGGTGCCCCAATGATATCCACATCGCCCATGTCATAGATGCCCTGCGGGAGCTGGCCCTGAAGCAAGGGATTCCACCCAAGCGGGAACGGGTTGTCCTCTTCCATCAACTCTTTTTGGCCTCCATACGGGAGTACGGCCGCGTCTATGAGGCGAAGCTCCTGGCGAAATATGAGGCCAAATCAGGGGAGTTGATGAAGAATATCCCCCTTGGGCT
>MGQF01000083.1:9368-10169 GCA_001797745.1 Deltaproteobacteria bacterium RBG_13_52_11 | reverse complement strand
ACATTTCTACTTTGGTAAGAACAGGACATTTCTACTTTGGCTTGACAAGAAACAATTTGCCCTTGACAAAAAAGGCATAACTTGTTATTAATAAAAAGTTTTTTGTGTAGGCACGTAGCTCAGATGGGAGAGCGCTACCTTGACGCGGTAGAGGTCGACGGTTCGAAACCGTCCGTGCCTACCATATGTCTTCATCATTTCATGATACAACAAAAAGAAAGGGCTTCTCTCATCTACATTTTTTAAAAAAATGGAAAAAAGGCATCAACCCGTCCCCTCCTTGCCGCCATCGATAAGGGGACGGGATGATGCCTTTTCTTAGTTTCTTTCTATAGCAGACGGAAGATGGGTCATACTACTGCAGCGAAGAAAAAAGAAAATGCTGATTTCATCGCAACCCTGAGACATAGCGCGTCTCATGTGATGGCTCAGGCGGTACAGGAGTTTTACCCTGGGGTCAGACTTTCCATCGGCCCCTCGATAGAGGATGGATTTTACTATGACTTCGATTATGAAGGCACCTTCTCTCTTGATGACTTTCCCAAGATTGAGGCCCGGATGAAGGAGATCATTGCCCAGGACCTGCCCTTTATTTGCGAGGAGATCTCTAAAAAGGATGCCATTACTTTTTTTACAGAACGGGGAGAGACATATAAGGTAGAGCTCTTGGAGGCAATCGAGGGTGAGCAAGTAACCCTCTATCGGCATGACGCATTTGTCGACCTCTGTCGTGGTCCCCACCTGCCCTCCACGGGAGGAATCAAGGCTTTTAAGCTTCTCAGTGTAGCCGGAGCCTACTGG
>MGQF01000083.1:0-9352 GCA_001797745.1 Deltaproteobacteria bacterium RBG_13_52_11 | reverse complement strand
ACAAGATGCTTCAACGGATCTATGGCACCGCCTTTCCCACCACGGAGGAATTGGATGTCTATCTGACGATGTTAGAGGAGGCCAAACGGAGAGATCACCGCCGCCTGGGGCAGGAGCTTGATCTGTTCAGCATTCATGAGGAGGCGGGGGCCGGGTTGGTCATCTATCACCCCAAGGGGGCCCTCTTGCGCTTCATACTGGAGGATTTTGAGCGGCGCGAGCACCTCAAGAGGGGATACCATCTTGTCATCGGTCCCCAGATCTTGAAGTTGGACCTCTGGAAGAGATCAGGACATTTTGACAACTACAAGGATAACATGTATTTTACCCAGGTGGAGGGTCAGGAATATGCACTGAAACCTATGAACTGTTTAGCCCATATGCTCATCTACAAATCGAGGCAACGCAGCTATCGAGATTTGCCCCTCCGGTATTTTGAATTGGGGACGGTACACCGCCACGAGAGGTCAGGGGTGCTGCACGGACTGTTGCGGGTGAGGGAGTTCACTCAGGACGATGCCCACATCCTCTGTCGGCCCGATCAGTTGCACGAGGAGATCAGGGGGATTCTTACCTTCGTCAAGGACGTCATGGTCATCTTCGGCTTTCCTTATGAGTTGGAGATAAGCACAAGGCCTGAGAAGTCTATGGGGAACGACGCGGATTGGGAGATGGCCACTAAAGCCCTCATGGATGTCTTGAAGGAAGAGGGTCTCGACTATGAGGTTAACGAAGGAGAGGGGGCGTTCTATGGCCCCAAGATCGACGTGAAATTGAAGGATGCCCTGGGCAGGAGATGGCAGTGCGCCACCATCCAGTGCGACTTCACTATGCCCGACCGCTTTGACCTCTCCTACATAGGTTCGGACGGCGAAAAGCACCGTCCGGTGATGCTCCACCGGGTGATCCTGGGGGCCATGGAGCGATTTATTGGTATCCTCATCGAACATTATGGAGGTGCATTCCCCCTCTGGCTTGCACCGGTGCAGGCCGTTATCCTTACTGTCACGGATCGGAACATCCCGCATGGGGAAAAGGCCTTTCAGCGGCTGTGTGATGAGGGGATCAGGGTGGAACAGGACTTTCGGAATGAGAAATTGGGTTTCAAGATAAGGGAGGCCCAATTACAGAAGATTCCCTATATGCTGGTCATCGGCGATAAAGAGCAAGAAGCGGGGACAATCGCCCCCAGAAAGAGGGATGGGGCAGACCTCAAGGGGATGGAGCTTGAGAAGTTTTTGTCCCTGATCCAGGAGGAACGTAAGATTCCTGAGGTCTATTCTACCAAAAGGAGGTGAAAAAAATAGAGAATAAAAACGTCCGTGTTAATAGAGACATCAGGGCTCCTCAGGTGAGACTCATTGGTCCAGAGGGGGACCAGTTAGGGATCGTGTCCATCGAACAGGCCTTGGCGCAGGCGAGCAATGCCGGATTGGATTTGGTGGAGGTTTCCCCCAAATCTGATCCTCCCGTCTGTAAGATCATGGACCATGGGAAGTACAAGTACCTCCAGACTAAAAAGACCCACGGGGCCAAAAAGAAGCAGGCGAGTGGCCAACTCAAAGAGGTCAGGATGAGACCGAAGACGGAGGAACATGATCTACAGGTTAAGCTCCGACACGTTGAGCGCTTTTTGAAGGGTGGGCACAAGACCAAGATCTCCATCGTCTTCCGAGGCAGAGAAATGGCCCATAAGGATTTGGGAGAACGGATGATGGAACGTATCGTCGAGGAGACCAAGGAATGGGGGGTGGCGGAACACCCTCCTAAATTCGAGGGGCGAAGCATCATACTTATTTTAGCTCCTCACTAAGAGATCCGAAAAGCACGGTCTTTTTAAATATCGCGAGTACAAATTAAGGAGGTGACGTGTGCCTAAACTGAAGACCAGTCGTGGGGCAGCGAAGAGGTTTAAAATCACAGGATCGGGGAAAAAGGTCAAACGTCAGAAGGCCTTCGCCAACCACATCCTCACCAAGAAGAGCCCCAAGAGGAAACGGAATTTGAGGCATCCTGGTCTCGTACACAGTACTGATATAAAATCGATCAAGAGATTGATGCCTTACAGTTAGCTAGAGAGGAGGACTTTGTCATGCCGAGGGTCAAACGCGGAATCAGAGGAGCGCGCAAGAGAAAGCGGATCCTCAAGATGGCTGAAGGATATCAAGGGTCGCGCAGCAGTCTCCTGCGCACCGCCCGTCAGGCAGTGCAACGGGCTCTGCGCTACGCCTACCGCGACCGGCGGGTCAAAAAACGGGAGTTCCGGAGGGCATGGATCACGAGGATCAATGCCGCAGCCAGGGCCCACGATATCACCTACAGCCGTTTCATGGAAGGGCTACACAAGGCCAATATAGTCCTTGACAGAAAGGTCTTGGCGGATATAGCCGTCCATGATGCCGAGGGTTTTGCAGATCTCGTTCAGATAGCCAAGAAGAATGTCTGATTCCTTTAAAGAAGTCCTGCGTTCGGTTCGCGAGTCGGCGCTCAAAGAGATCGCTCAGGCCAGAACCGAAGAGGAGGTAAACCAGATAAGGATAGAGATTCTGGGCAGAAAGGGAAAACTCACCCTCCTGCTCAGGCGGGTTCGTGAACTCCCTTCTCAAGAGCGGCCCTGGGCAGGTGAACAGGCTAATATATTAAAGACAGAGTTGGAGGAGAAGATCGAGGAACTCCTCGTTCGTCTCCACGACGAAGAAAAGCAACGGCTCCTGTCGCAGGAACAGTTGGATATCACCCTACCCGGTACCCCGCTGCTGCGGGGTAGGGTGCATCCCATCACCCAGGTGATGGCCCAGATAGTGGATATCTTCACCAGGATGGGCTTCCAGGTGGCGGAGGGACCTCAAGTTGAACTGGATTACTATAACTTCGAGGCCCTCAACATCCCCCGCGATCACCCAGCCCGGGATATGCACGATACCTTCTACTTCTCCGACGAGGTGTTGTTGCGCACGCACACCTCTCCTGTCCAAATTAGGGTGATGGAGAGCCAGCGCCCCCCTATCCAGATTATCGCTCCAGGTGCGGTCTATCGACGGGACTCCGATATATCGCACACCCCCATGTTTCACCAGGTAGAAGGGCTCATGGTGGATGAGGGGGTCTCCTTTGCCCATTTGAAAGGGGTTTTGACCTTTTTCGTCCATGAGATGTTTGGAGAGGGTACGCCGTTGAGATTCCGCCCCAGCTTTTTCCCCTTTACCGAGCCCAGCGCTGAGGTGGATATCGGCTGCGTCATCTGCCATGGGGAGGGGTGTCGCGTCTGTGGGGGGACCGGCTGGTTGGAGATCCTCGGTGCAGGAATGGTCGATCCCGAGGTCTTCAGCATCGTGGGCTATGACCCCGAAGAGGTGACGGGATTTGCCTTCGGCATGGGGGTTGAACGAATCGCCATGCTGAAGTACGGCATCAATGATATCCGTCTCTTCTTCACTAATGATCTGCGTTTTCTCACACAGTTTTAGATTCGATGAGAGTAAGTTTCAACTGGTTAAAGGAATATGTCGATTGTGAGCTTGCCCCCTCTGAGCTCGCCGACTTGCTTACCATGGCAGGCCTGGAGATAGAAGGCGTAGAGGAGGTGGGGCCTGAGTTCAAGGGGGTGGTGGTGGCCCAGATTACCTCCATCGCACCCCACCCCCAGGCCGATCGACTCTCCCTCTGCCGCGTGAAGGTGGCGGAGAAGCCCTACTCCATCGTCTGCGGTGCCCGGAATATGAAGGAGGGGGATAAGGTGGCCTTGGCCCTGGTGGGGGCTGAACTCCCCGAGGGGGTGAAGATACAAAAGACAACGATTCGGGGTGAGCTCTCTGAAGGGATGATGTGTTCAGAGGCAGAGCTAGGGTTTTCCTCCGGCGCGGAGGGGATCATGATCCTCCCCCCTGAGGCCCCAATAGGCACCCTCGTGGCGGATTTGCTCAACGTCAGAGATTATGTCCTGGAGGTCTCCCTGACCCCGAACAGGGGAGATTGCCTCAGCATGATCGGCGTAGCCCGTGAGGTAGCTGCCTTGACCGGCAAGAGGTTTCACCCACCAACCCCCCAGCTCCGGGAGGGGGAAGAGCGAGTGGATGAATTTGTGCGGGTATCGGTACTGGACCCTGATCTCTGCCCCCGATATTCCGCCCGGTTCATCACCGGGGTGCAAATCGGCCCTTCTCCCCTCTGGTTGCGGACCAGGTTGGAGCGGGCTGGGGTGAGATCCATCAACAATGTGGTCGACGTGACCAACTACGTCATGTTGGAATACGGACAGCCGCTCCATGCCTTCGATTTTGACCTCTTAGAGGGGGGAGAGATTGTGGTAAAGAGGGCGGCTGAGGGAGAGCGCTTTGTGACCCTCGATGAGGTGGAACGGGTCTTGAGTAAAGATACCCTCATGATCTGTGATGCAGTCAGGCCGGTGGCCATCGGTGGGGTCATGGGGGGGTTGAACTCAGAGATCCGAGAGGATACCTCCCGCGTCCTCTTGGAGAGCGCCTATTTCTCCCCCGAGGGGATCAGGCGCACCTCCACGGCCTTGGGCCTGCAGACAGAGTCATCGTACCGGTTTGAGCGAGGGGTTGATCCCGAGGGGGTGTCCGCCGCCTCGCTGCGGGCGATTGCCCTCATCGCCCAACTCGCCGGAGGTGAGGTGGCAAAGGGGGTCATCGATTGCTATCCAACCCCCCTTCTCCGTTTAGAGATCAGGCTGCGCCTGCCGAGGGTCAACACCCTACTGGGTATCCACATGGAGCAAGAGGAGGTGAAGGGGATATTGAAGCGCCTCCACATGGAGGTTAAGGAGGGCAAGGGGGACGAATGGGTGGTCACGTCCCCCACCTACCGAGGCGATATCACAAGAGAAATAGACCTCATCGAGGAGATAGGGCGTCTCAGGGGATACGATCTGATCCCAGTTCAGGTGCCCAAGATGTGGGTATTGCCCTTTCGGAAGGAGCGGGAAGAGGCACTGGAAGAGCAAGCCAAGGAGGTGCTGGTTGGCCTTGGGTTCTATGAGGTGATTACCTTCAGCTTTATCTCCCCCCAGTCCCTTGAGGCGCTACGGCTGCCCGCTGATGATTTCAGGCTCCATCCGTTGGCCCTGCTTAATCCCCTTGCAGAGGTACAATCGGTGATGCGGACCACCTTGCTACCGGGCCTGCTGGAGACGGCCAGGTACAATCTGAGCCATAAGAACAGGGATCTGAAGATCTTTGAGTTGCGGGAGGTCTACCACCCCCGCGAGGGAGAGCGTCTGCCAGTGGAGCGGAGGGCCTTGGCAGGACTGGTAATGGGTACCGCCGCAGGTGAGGGGTGGAATATCCCGCTTCAAGAGATGGACTTTTACTACGTCAAGGGGTGTGTTGAGCAATTGCTCGCTGAGCTAAGGACCCCTCCCCCGACCTTTACTACCAGCGAGGGGATCCCCTATCTCCACCCCAGCAAGGGGGCAGTAATAAGACTAGATGGCGAAAAAATAGGGACTATGGGGGAACTACACCCTGAGGTGGCTGAGGCCTTTGAGCTTCCCCCAGGAGTTCTCATCTTTGAACTCGATATCTCCCCCTTGTCGGATCGCTTCTGGAGGGAGATAACTTTTACTCCCCTGCCCAGGTTTCCCTCGGTAGCCAGGGATGTGGCGGTGACGGTGGATGAGGGTATGAGCGCGGGAGAAATTACGGAGCTTATCAGGGAGGTGGATAACAAATATATCGAGGCGGTCGTGGTCTTTGACTGCTATCGGGGGGATTCCATCCCCCCTGGCCGAAAGGGGCTAGCCTTCAGGATTAGATATCGCTCGTCTGATCGGACGTTGACCGACGAAGAAGTAAACGAGTTTCATCGAGAGGTGCTGGAGCGGCTAGAGAAAGTGCCCGAATTGATGGTCAGGTAGGGAGTACTTGTAAAGGAGGTGAGGGGATGACCAAGGCCGAAATCGTGGAGAGCGTTTACGAAAGAGTGGGGTTTTCCAAGAAGGAGGCGGCTGAAATGGTGGAGATGGTCTTCGATCTCATGAAGGAGACCCTGGAACGGGGAGAGAAGATCAAGATATCTGGTTTTGGCAACTTTGTGGTCAAAGAAAAGGGGGCGCGAAAGGGGAGGAATCCTCAGACGGGTGATGAGATCGAGATCGCCCCGCGGAGGGTGTTGACATTTAGACCGAGCCAAACCTTGAAAAAGCTGTTAAATGCTTAAGGGGCCTTTCCCATGGCAGCGGGGAAACATGTCTACCCTGATAAACTCTATTATCGCATTGGGGAGGTCAGTCGCATTACGGGGGTGAAACCCCACGTCTTGAGATACTGGGAGCAGGAATTCAAGTTGCGGCCCGAAAAATTCGGGGGGACGCAGCGAAGATAC
The DNA here is from genome assembly GCA_001797745.1 of Deltaproteobacteria bacterium RBG_13_52_11. GTDB lineage: Bacteria > Desulfobacterota > B13-G15 > B13-G15 > RBG-16-54-18 > RBG-13-52-11. The sequence goes on along the minus strand of MGQF01000083.1, from coordinate 3,007 downwards.
AGAAGAGAAGACCTGGAGACTATCCTCACCATCAAGAAGCTCCTCTATGAGGAGAAGTTTACGATCAGGGGGGCCAAGAAGCGATTGCTGGAGTTGAGCCGCCGACGGAGGGGGCAACTCGAGATGGATTTTTTAGAAGAAGGTTACAAAGAAGTCTTGCGGGAGGTCAGGAAGGAACTCAAGGAGATAAAAGAGGCTCTTGATTAAGGAAGGTAAATCTGCTATTTTATATTTTGGTTCGGGGCGTGGCGCAGCCTGGTAGCGCACTAGCATGGGGTGCTAGGAGCCGGAGGTTCAAATCCTCTCGCCCCGACCATCTATAAAAAACCGCTTGTCCTTCCTCCTCCTTCCATGAAATGGAAATGAAGATTTTGGTCACCAACGACGATGGTGTCTTTTCTGAAGGGCTGCGTACTTTGGCCAATACGATGAAGGCCCTCGGCGAGGTGTATGTGGTGGCCCCTGACCGAGAGCGAAGCGCCGCCGCCCACTCTTTGACCCTTCACCGCCCCCTGCGGGTCGAGGAGGTCTCCCCGCGGGTTTACGCGGCAGACGGGACGCCGGTGGATTGCGTCAACCTAGCCGTTTACGGTATCCTGAAGGGCAATCCCGATCTCGTCATCTCAGGTATAAACAACGGGCCCAATCTGGGCGAAGACCTGGTATATTCGGGCACGGTCTCCGCCGCCTTTGAGGCCACCTTTCTCGGTATACCTGCCTTTGCCATCTCTCTGGCCGCCCGCAAGGACTTCAAGTATCAGGTTGCAGCCAACTTTGCCCTCAAGGTGGCCACCTATATCATGCACGTGGGGCTTCCCAAGGATACCTTCTTAAACATCAACGTCCCCAACGTGGAGGCGGATGAGATATGCTCCTATAAGATCACCCATCAAGGCAAGCGGGTCTTTGAAGATGCAGTGGTGGAAAAGGTTGACCCCCGTGGCAAAAAATACTATTGGATAGGGGGAGGGGATCAGAGATTCCAGGAGATAGCGGGGACGGATTTTCACGCCATAGCGAACCGCTACATTTCCATCACCCCCTTATGCGTCGATTTGACCAACCACTCTGCCGTGCAGGAGCTGGAGGGATGGACGTTATAGGCCACGGAGAGAGAAGGCAAGATGAGCTTGGCAGAGAAAAGCGCATTGGTCACGGGGGCAGGGAGGGGGATGGACAGGAGGTTTGCCGTTGGGCTGGTCAAAGAGGGTGCCTCGGTAGCCGTCGATTAACCCCCTGATCGATCTACTCGGGCTGCGCGGACGCAGACAGACGCCATTCGTCTTTACATCAGCACAGCCAGGAGTTATAAAGAGTATGGGGAGGAGATGAACGGAACGTAGAAATAAAACAAAGCGATATTAAAGCTAAAAGCATTCACTTCTTTACCCCATGTGACAATAGAGAAACCGGTCGGACTTTAATGCATAATGATCTTCACGGAGGCACTGCCACAAAGAGATGGTAGAGAGTGCGGGGCCAAAGGAAAGGAGGTCCCATGATACGATTCGAGCAAACCTTTATGAATTTTCTCCTTCAACACCAAGAGAGACATAACCGCACATACCACTTCCTGATCCTCATGGATGCAATGATCAGTGCGGCAAAGCATATCCAACACTACTATTTGACGGGTGCCTTAAAGGGCAATCTTAGCTTAGCAGGTGACGTAAACGTGCAGGGTGAGGATGTCATGAGAATGGATCAGATCGCCCAGGAGATCACCATTCATTATTTGATGACGTCGGGTCGCATCATTCACGCGGTCAGTGAGGAATCGGAGGAGATCATACCGATGAATCCTGATGGGGGACGTTACTTTATCTATTTTGACCCGCTCGATGGATCATCCAATCTTCCCCATGGTCTACCAGTCGGCTTTCTCTTTGGGATTGCGAAACGCAATCTGGAAGGCCCTGAGGACGGACACCTGAGGGCCGGGAAAGATTATATCGCTGCTGGCATGTTTGTGATTCCGACTGGGACTTTTACCCTCGGGCTCAAGGATGCAGGTACCTGGCGGTTCCACATCGACGAGACAATGACTTTTGTCAGGCCTACCCGAATGATCCTTCCCGAGGGCACCAAGAGCTGGGAGTTGTCATTCAATGAGTCAAACCGCCGCACCTATGCTGAGCATGTTCAGAAATGGATCATGGAGAATGAAGGTAAGTACGCATTCAGGTACCTTGGCGCGTTAGCTGGAGATTTTCATAGAATTCTGGCGAACGGCGGCATGTTCATGTATCCAGCCATTATCAATCATCCTGATTCAAAAAAGAACCGTCCTGAGGGAAAACTGCGCCTCATGTACGAAGCGGCGGTAGTGGCCTTCATGTGCCGTGAAGCAGGTGGGGCAGCCGTTAATGAGGCCGGCATCCCAATTCTTGAGATTCAGCCGGAGAAACATCACCAGCGAACAGCACTTTACGTAGGTTCAAAGCGATTGGTGGAAGATATTGCAGGGGTACTAAGAGAAAAAACACAAGGGTAAGGCTTGAGGTTAAGGATAGAAATAAAACCCAGCTTCATTTCCCGTGTTAGAGGAAAATTCACAGATTTAAAAAGGAGAGAGGGCTATGGTCAGGAGCAAAGTTTCCTCAGCCGATTTTACAAAAGCCCTTGGGAAGGGACGGCCACCCAATATTAAAAGGCTTTTCCCCAATTCAAGGGCACTAATCGTGAGTGGCAAGGTGGTAGATCGGGCCATGAGCGCAAAAGGGAAAGCGATTGCGATGGCTGCAAACGGCCGAAATAAATTTGTCATCCGCGGAGCTCTACAAGCCGCCCAGCGAGCCAACGCTCCTGTCATTATCGAGATCGCAAAATCGGAAGGAGGCACCAAGGCCTATTGTGCAGTGAACTTCTGGAATATTGCCATGTTGGTCGATACCATCTGCAACGAACTTGAAATTACCATTCCGGTGGCGATCCATGCCGACCATTATGGAATTAAAAACGAGAAGGATCTTGATGCTGCTAAGATTGAGATCCCTACTCTCTTTGA
>MGQF01000082.1:6266-7000 GCA_001797745.1 Deltaproteobacteria bacterium RBG_13_52_11 | reverse complement strand
CACCGCGCCGGACATACGGATCGAACGGCATAAGGAGGCTATCAGGTTTCTGGAGAAGGTCTCAGAGGGCAAGATCAATCTGGGCGCGGCCACGCCTGCGGCGACGAACACCAGGGACACGGTAGATATTACGTCTAATGAGCGCATATTCGACCGTGACAAGATGAGCGGGTTCTGATGAGCGGCAGGGTTCATAAAAAGATCAGAAAGGTGGCAATAAAGGCGGCTAATAAGCGCTTTCTGGCAATGGTACAGCAGATCGGCCAGTTGCCGTTCAGGCGGCGGCTGTGGTTCGCCTGGAAAGTCATCAAAGGGGCTAGATAATGCACGAGTTCGAGGAGCTGGAACAGATTGTCCTCAACACGCTGGAGCCGTTAAAGGCCCAGGGAGTGAAAACCCTGGAGCTTTACGCGGGTCAGGCAGAGGCCGATGATATCGAGGAGCTCGCGAAGATGACGAAACTGTTTCCATGCGTGTACGTGATCGCCACAGGACTGTCCCTGACGAATAAGGACAGATATGACGAGGAGGATATAGGGGTCATGCTCATCATCGGGGACCGCAATCTGAGAGGCACGGAACACGCGAAGAGCGGGAGCGCGACCAGCGTGGGGGTCTATGAGATCCTGGAACAATCAGAAAGGCTGCTTCACAGAAAAAAGATACATCCGTCGGGAACTATGCGCCTCAGGACGGCGGCGCCGTTGTATCTGGCGCCAAAGAAGGGGCTGTGT
>MGQF01000082.1:5645-6232 GCA_001797745.1 Deltaproteobacteria bacterium RBG_13_52_11 | reverse complement strand
GATAAGTTGAAAAGCACCAGGAACGCGTCGCGGGCCACGATCATCGAAAAAGAGACCGAGCGTGACGCGAAGATCACATTCGGTCTGCGGGAGATGACCAATGAAAACCTCAAGATGACGCTGCTGGGATCGGCAATCAACACGGACAACCAGAGCAAATCCTATGTGTATCAGGATGAAGTGGGCGCCGAGGCGGACGTGGACCTGGTTGATGATCTGTATATCGATCTGGGCAAGCTCGACCTTTCTATTACAAAGCTTACAGGCGTGATAACGGGCACGCTCGCGGTTGGCGATACGGTGACGGGAGGTACATCGACCGCGACCGGCAAGATCGCGTTCAAGGCGGCCGGGTATATTGAGCTGGTCAACGTGGTCGGGACGTTCCAGGCGGGAGAGCAGGTCTATAAGACAGTAGACACCCATTACATCACGCCCACGGGGATCGAGACGATGGAGGACATCGTGATCACGGACGCTACCGGCGTCGACCGGAGGGTGCAGGGCGAAGATTACAATCTGGACCCGGATTACGGATATATCAGAAAACTGAGCGGCGGGGACATCGTGGACACGGACGTGATCTC
>MGQF01000082.1:5456-5571 GCA_001797745.1 Deltaproteobacteria bacterium RBG_13_52_11 | reverse complement strand
TCGTCTCAGACAAGGACGACAACGGGATCAGACAGAGGTGGACGTTCCACAAGGTGAATATCCTGTTAAACGGCGAGTTCCCGCTGATCGGCGAGGGGGCCGCAGTGCTGGCGGT
>MGQF01000082.1:5045-5153 GCA_001797745.1 Deltaproteobacteria bacterium RBG_13_52_11 | reverse complement strand
ATCAGAAGAGCCGTCTGCCGCCTGATCATGATGGGACACGCGCGAGCGTGGGATTACGGCTGGAGTTTCTTTAATCTGGCGATAGAGGAGGCTGTGCGTTGGTTCAAG
>MGQF01000082.1:4832-5002 GCA_001797745.1 Deltaproteobacteria bacterium RBG_13_52_11 | reverse complement strand
GTCGAGGCAAAAGACCGGACCAAAGAGGAGCTAAGCAAGACCAGGAGCGAGCTGGACAAGACCAAAAAAGCCGCTGTCGAGGCGCAAAAGGTCATAGACGCCCGCAAGGATCTGGGCGTCCGGTCATACAAAGAGATCCGGGAAGAGCTTACCAAACTCCGGGGATCCTA
>MGQF01000082.1:4457-4682 GCA_001797745.1 Deltaproteobacteria bacterium RBG_13_52_11 | reverse complement strand
CGGGGCCGGGTATATGGTTATCAAGGCGTTTTCGCGTTACAGTGAATTCTCCCAGCGCATGGCAGAGGTCAACACCCTGATCGATGTGAGCAAAGAGCAATTCGCGTCGCTCGGAAAAGAAATCCGCTCAATGACAAAGGAGATCCCCCAGACCGCATCGGAGCTTGCCGCGGCGCAGTATGACATTCTCTCCGCCGGAGTGGCTTTGGAAAAATCTGTCGGAGT
>MGQF01000082.1:3519-4288 GCA_001797745.1 Deltaproteobacteria bacterium RBG_13_52_11 | reverse complement strand
CTGGCGCAGAGCATAGGCGAGGTGCTGCCCACGGCTAAGGCCGCGAAGGTAGGGTTAGGGGATCTGTCCGCAGCGATAGCGACCATGACCAAGGCGGGCATCAAAACTCCTGAGGCAGTCAACGCGCTCAGGGGCGCAATCAACGCACTGGCCGCTCCCACATCGGATGCAAAGAAAAATATGGAGGCCCTGGGGATCACCTGGCAAGGGCTGATCCCGACCCTGGACGCTATCAGCAAGAAAAATCTGTCTATCGACCAGATGCGGCTGCTGATTCCGGATGTCCGGGCGCGCACCGGCGTTCTGGCCCTGACACAGAATTTCAATGTGCTCGTCGAGGCCCTGAAGGAGATGGACGTTGCCTCAGGAGCGATGGAAGAGGCATTCGACAAGATGAAAGATACCCCGGAGAATCAGATGAAACTATTCCGCAACGAAATGGATGCCCTGATGATCTCCGCGGGTGAGCTGGCAGCCAAGGGCCTGCTGCCCCTGGCCAGGGCTTTCAGATTCTTGACCGAGTCGATCCGCGAGACGGACCCGGTGACAAAGACGATTCTCGGCGCCCTGGCCGGGGCTGTCGGAGCTTTAACAATCTGGCATATAGGCCTCAAGCATATCGTATCGGGTCTGGGAGGTTTTATCATCAAGGCAAATGCCGCGCAGATCGCCACAGGGACACTCGCCAAGCAATTAGCCGCGGCGGGCCTCGCCATGAAGGGAGTCCTGGCCGGGTGGATAATTTACACATCATACCAGCTCGCTAAAC
>MGQF01000082.1:3056-3513 GCA_001797745.1 Deltaproteobacteria bacterium RBG_13_52_11 | reverse complement strand
TAGAGACATACAGGGCAATCAAGGCAGGCAAGGCCATGAAGGATGCCCAGAACAGTCTCATGGAAAATACGGATCGGCTCAGGAGCAAGTATGCCGAGTTTAAAAATTTTAAGTTACCCGCCGACATCACCGACGCGACGCAGGCGGACCTGGAGGAATTTAAGAAAAAACTGGCATCGGCTAGGGTTTTCTACACTGCATTGCAAAAGCAACTGGAGCAGCGGGCTGCGGGCAGGAACGTACTGAACCAGGTTACCGATGATGCCAAAGCCGCACAGATGGGATTAGGAAAAATTAACATCCGCCTGAAAGAGATACAGAAGGATTTTGCACGGATCGGCGGGGCGGCGACGGACGCGGCAGAGGACATGACAAAACCTGCCAAAGCAGTGGATGCCACTGCGGAGCAGCTCGACGAGTTCGAGAAAAAGGCCAAGGCCGCCTATGAGGAGGCTAA
>MGQF01000082.1:2583-2777 GCA_001797745.1 Deltaproteobacteria bacterium RBG_13_52_11 | reverse complement strand
GCGAATATCGCGATACAACTGAAAAACCTCGAGGCGGCGCAGGCTGCGATAAATAACCTGGTTAAGGACGAGACCAAGCATATTACTGTCGTGACTCACCACGTTGACGCCAAGCGGACAGGCGGGCCTATTTACGCCAGGGCCGGGCGCAAGTTTCCGGGTTACGGCGGGGGGGACCGGATACGGGCACTCCT
>MGQF01000082.1:0-2538 GCA_001797745.1 Deltaproteobacteria bacterium RBG_13_52_11 | reverse complement strand
CGGCGCGGGATTATTCTATGCGCTTAACGCCATGAAGCTGGACCTTAACAATGCGGTCCGCGCCCGGATCGGCGGGCTGTTATCCAATATATCCATACCCGAGCCGCGATTCGCGTTTCAGGCGGGCGGGATCGCCGGATCCGGAGAGACCATGACCATACGCTTCCAGGCGGGCAATGCAGAGATGCCGCTGAACGTGATAGGCAACAACAGGGTGACGAGAGAGATGGTCAAGGAGTTTGAAAAAGAGCTGATCAAGATGGGGTTGGCTAAAAGATGACTGAGCAAAAAGACTTTGCGTTTTACAGCACCGATATAGATCCCACGACGGACCCCGCGAACGCGGACCCCGCGCCGGCGACCCTGGTCGTGCTGGATCAGCCGCCTATCCTGGGAGACGGGCAGTACGATTTTCAGGCAGGCGAGATCGGCAGGGGGAGTGTGATCCCGACCCTGGGCGGCGCGGTGATACAGGATTTCGGGGTGTATGAGAAGGACGGCAGGATCTCATTCTCCGAGTCGAACGCCCTATCCTCCTCTGTTGTGTCGGGCCTCAAGACCATCCACGAGACGGTTGACGGCGAATATTTTTTCACTGACGGTTTTAACATTTGGCGAGTTCGGTTTGCGCGGCCCGGAGGGTTTAAATACTGGCGCAATCTGTTCTGGGCGCAGCACGGCGAGAAGATTTACAGCTATGAGATCAATCTGATCGTGGTCGCAAGTTTAGTGGAAACCAGGATAGATTTTGGGATGTCTCTGGAAGTAGTGAGCGGAGCATAGTATGCCATACGGCTGGAAAATAACGCTGAACAGCGAGGACATATCCGACAAGGTGAGCCGGTTTTCGATCTCCTGCTCGCTGACGAGTTTCTGCAGGGAGATGACCCTGGATATCGCGGACCCCGATTTTTATGCAAGTCTCGATTTTACTCAGATTTCCGAAGCTCCGGAGATCGAGGTTTTCACAAAAACCGGCGCCACATGGATAAGCCAGGGGAAATTTTTCATCGAGCGGCCGGCCCTTGCTGCCGGCATCAAGGCCGATCTCATGCAAGGGATATGGGGACGCTCTTTGACCGCCATGCTTGCGGAACCTTTCGCCCCTAAAGTGACAAAGGCGTGGGAGGAGCAGACAACATTCTTTGCCATCTGTGAAGAGATGTGCGACCTGGCAGGTTTTACCTGGGATCCCGAATACAGCGATATCAGCGATTTTGTTATCTATCCCTACACATTTGAGGCGGACGGGATCTACCCTATCGATGTGATCGCGGAGATGGCCATGCTCGCCGGCGCACTGGTCACGACTGACAGGCTGGGGCATCTCTGCGTCAAACAGATAGAGTTTGCGCCGGCAGCCGCGGACGTGACGATCACGGACGCGGATATCGCGGAGATCACGGAGAGACCAGAATGGCCGACGTTTGCCAACCGCGTGCGGATCACTCCGACCGGATCGCTGGCAGGGTATTCGGTAGTTCTCATGATTCCGGAGCCGTGCCTGCAGGCGGACGGCGCGGCGCGCTCAAAGCTGTATGCCAGGGTGACCGACTCGAACGGCGAGCCTGTTAACGGCCTGGTGGTAAACTGGAAGACGGACAGCGATAATGCGGACCTGGTTTCGGAAACATCCAACACGCAGGAGATTATTATCCGCAACGAGGCCCAGAGGGCGAGCAATTTTTATACTGTTAAGGTGGATTTCGCGCCGAGCGCGGTGGAAGGGATCTATGCCTATTCGGACACGGCCAGGAAAAAGAATTTCGCGGCCGGAGGGTATGAGATAGACGGCAATACCATAACGCTGACAGACAAACTGAAATATTGCGATCAGTCATTGCTCATTACATACCGCGTGGGAGGAGTCGCGATAAATTATCTCACGGCCGGTGATGAGCCGGAGGACGTGATAGTGACCGCGGATGTTGAGGGGCAGCAGGATTCGGCGATCGTGTATATTGAAAATCCCTGCGAGTGCCCCCCTACCATTAAGCTGACCGCCGCGCCCACATCCGTCAATCTTAACGGCATATCAAAACTGATCGTATACGCTGAGGAGAGCGGGCCTGTCACCACGGGCAAGATGGTGTTCATGTCCGAGACAAGCGCCTCCAGGCGCGGTAAATTGTCATGGACCAAGGCCAGGCTGGGCAAGGTGAATGTGACTAACGAGGAGACGACCGCCATAAACGAGGTCTCCGGGGTTTCTCAGTGCGAGATATCCATGTTTCCGGCAAGCGTGTCGAGCGTGTATGAGGCGAACGAAGACGGCAATCCTATCGGCGGAAACCTATACGCATCCCACAACGGCAAGCTGATCGATCTGGATATAATAACGGCCACAGGGACAAAGCTGCTGGTCAATTACAAGGCCAAGGGCGCGGCATTAAATCAATTTACCGGGTCTGTGGTAGGTGAAGCTATCATTAGGGCATACATGGCCTCTAACCGGGAGCAAGGGCTGGAGGCCTCGGTGAGCGTGAGGATCACGGATAATACGGAGATCACGGACGATTGCCCGAGCGGCTGGTCCCC
>MGQF01000081.1:44514-48805 GCA_001797745.1 Deltaproteobacteria bacterium RBG_13_52_11 | reverse complement strand
TGTAGCTGCTCGGCTGGAAGAGATGGCCAAGGAGATCCCGGGGTTTGTGGCTGCGGCTGTGGTGGGGAAAGACGGTCTGTCTATTGGTGAATACGTGATTTCGGACTTTGATATCGAGACAGCTGGTTCTCAGTTTGCTCTGGTCATGCAGCTCGTTCAGAAGAGTGCCGCCCAGCTCGGAAGCAATCAGATTGAGGATAACCTGGTTACGAGTAAGGACAGGTACATCATCAGCAGATATCTGGGCGATGGGTCGTACTTTTTGGTCACGGCCGTAGACAAAGCAGGATCGAGCCTGGGGAATGTTCGCCTGGTAACCCGCTTGTTTGGCGAAGGACTTTGGTCAGACATCCCCAAATAAACACCTATCAACGTGAAATGATAATTGAAAGAGAGCGAGGTGAATAAAATGGCAACAGAAGAAAAAAAGAAGGAAAATCAGTTGCGTCTGATGGGCATGACCATGCGCGGTGTGGCCCTCGGCATATGGGATATCGTTGGCGAGACCGCTGTTGCACTAGGCCCCCGCATCGGCGAGCAGACCCTCGCGGTTATGGAGAAGGAGATGGGTCTGGAGGTCGCTGGAGAAACGCCTGAAGATATACTGACAGAGATCGGCCGCCTCTTCACGGACGAGTTCGGCTTCTGTAGTGCGGTCAAGGTCGAGCCGGGGAAGGACAGCATCACCATGACTGTCGAGAATTGCAAGATGGCTACCCTGACCGGCAAGTTGATAGACGATGGCGTGGACCCCTTTATCTGCCCTTACCGCAACACTGGTGTGGCTGCTCTGAAGCGCGCGGGCAAAAATGCCCGTGCTACTGTGAAGTTCGATCCGAGCAAGGGTTCAGTCATCACCTTCGAGATGGTCTAGCATGTTACAGATTGCACGTACAGGGAGGAAGTAGGCTTCGGCCTGCTACCTCCCTGTACATAAGGAGGCGTTTACATGGCAAAAGTAAACTGTTGGGAATTCAAGAAATGCGGGAGAGAACCCAGTGGAGCAAAGATAGATGAACTAGGGGTCTGTCCCGCGGCAACGATGACCAGAGCGAATGGAGAGCATGGTGGCAAGAATGCCGGACGCGTATGCTGGGCGATCGTTGGAACGCTGTGCGGTGGCGCCGTCCAAGGTACATTCGCAAAATTGAATGGTTGTATAGCCTGCGATTTTTATCAACTTGTACGCAAAGAGGAAGGACAAGACTTTCAGTACAGTATATAACATCCGGCCACTTTCTGAGAAGAGGATTTGCCAAGTACCGAGAAAAACAAGTGTCGGCTGAAGTTCGGCGTTGGCTCTAATAGTAGCTATTTGCTCTGGGTCAGGAAGGATAGGTACAGATGAAGGAGCCGATCATCTTTCGCCGCGACGACTGTCTCAGCCACGAGGAGGCCCTGTACTGGAAAGACCTGCTTTACCGCACGATCAAAATTGGCACTGAGGTCGAGTTCGCCTTACCCAAGGGTGTCCAGAAGGATGACTTTTTCCCTCCGCTGGTGGATGCCCTCAAGCCTTCCAAAGATCTGACCAACCTGGGTCAGTATGGTGTGCTGGACGTGCTCAGTGAGCACTGCGGTATTGAGATTCAGGTCATCGGCCGCCAGCCCTATTACCCAGTCCTCGTCCAACAGTATCGGGCAATCCTGGACGATTTGGTAGTTCGCCAGGTGCGGGCCAGACCCACCTGCGGCCTGCATTACCACGTGCTGGCCCTTGGCCTCGGTCAACCCGTGCCGGAGATTATCTTGGCGAACGTCTGGAATTTGACCCGCCGCTACGCGCCCAACCTGCGCTTTTTGACCAGTGGCGGAGATTCCCTGCAGGCCCTCTGTCGGCGACGCAACTACAACAGTCACCTGGAGATGGTTAAACTCACCCCTGGTGCGATGTCGATGGCCGAGATTCAGCAGCATCTCCGGAACAGCAAACAGGTGCCCGAGCACCAGAACTTCTTAAACTTGGAACATGTTACCTTCACTGAAGAGGGTGCGGTTAAGAACTTTCACATCGAGTTCCGATTTCCAGATGCGGACCTTTCACCCATTTCTATTGTAGCCAAGACATTTCTCTTGCTCGCCATCACGCTCAAGGCGGTGGAGATGAGTCAGTATGGGGCCATCCACGTTGGTCGTGTCAAGGAGTGGCGACGCAAGATAGAACTCTTGGACATGCTGAACAACAACGACGGCAACCTGGCCACCAGTGATACCAGCCGGGTGACGCCGGAGGTGATCGAGGAACTGCGTGTGGGCTGCCGTGAACTGCTGGAGTTGATCAAACCCATCTTTGCCCGTTTTGAGAACAATCCCAGTTTTGAGATCCTCACGCTTCTGGCCGAGACGCCCATCTCGCTGCTGCGGGTTAGCGGGCGCTCTTGGGCCAAGATTGAGGAGGTGCTCTCGGAGCGGGCGGCCATGGATGTGGGGGGGTGGGACAAGACCGATCGGCGGCTGATGCGCTTCATCGAGCTGTCCGAATCGGAGAGCCAAAGGACACCGGAGACCTGGAAATGGGCCGCTGCCAGGGAGTTGTTCCTGACACCCCAGGAATTGGAGCGGCGACTAGAAAGGCTTGACGTCTGGCGAGGACTAAAGTGGGATTCAGAACTGGGGACGATGATTTTTCTTAATTGAAGGTTTATGGCTGACAATTTGTGAGCGGCGATAGAGAAGAATAACTATGTGTGGATTGGCCGGCATGTTGTTCTATCCTACCCAACGTTCTGATACGGAGTGGGCGGAACTGCGTGAGGTGTTCACGCGCATGGTGGTCTTTAACGAGGAGCGAGGGCGAGAGGCCTCGGGCGCGGCCCTGATCAGCCGAGATGGCATCCTTCGCCTGTTCAAACAACCCGTGCCAGCCTCACAGCTGGTGAAGATGGAACCCTACCAGGACATCATGGCCTCAATAGGCCCCGACACCACCTGTCTGCTCGGCCACACGCGGGCACCGACCAAGGGCAGCAGATGGAACAACGCCAACAACCACCCTCTGTTAGTGGGGCATACGGTGGGTATCCACAATGGGATCATCGACAACGACGACGACCTTTTTACCCGCTCCGGCTTTTCACGCCACGGAGAGGTGGATAGCGAGATCATCTTCAGCCTTTTGGACCGCATTGGTCCTATCAGCAACAATGGATCATATCCTCCACTGGTACAGCGGCAGGTATCCCTTTTAGAAGGATTTTTCGCCACCCTCTCCGTCGACCTGCGGCGACCCACGCACCTGCTGGTCCTGAAATACCTCAGGCCCCTGTGTCTGCACTATGAAAAGCGACTCAATGCCCTTTTCTTCTCCTCGCGATACCTCTTTCTGCGCAAAGCCTTTGGGCGCGCGGTGATCACCGAGGCCCTTGAAGCAGAGCGGGGATTTATCTTTGATGCCGGACAGCTACTGGAAAGGGGGGAGACACCCCTATGTTGTTTTGATATCGCTCCCGCTGACTAGGTGGTTGAAATCTTTGGACATTCACCTCTCTTGGAAAAGAGACACATTTTTCGCATAAGGTGAAATTTTAACGCGTTAAAACTATAAGATTAGCGAGGAGATACCCCTTACGACCAACATAGCAGATAAAAGAAATAGATAATTATCTTTAAAGATCTTCGGGGCTTGAAGTATTCCATTTATTCAAAGCTAGAGGATTCCTTTATTGCTCCTCATAGGCCTTTTGGGAGCAAAAATCTGTACAGAGAGAGGCGTTCTATTGTCAAGGCCACTTATTTATGGTAAAGAAGATGAGACCCAATGCAAGGTGTGCTTTCCCTTCCCCAAGCGCTTTATTTGTCCGTGGGAGCACCTATGGTGCTATTCGGGGTAGCTAACAATCATACATTACAAAGGGGATTTTTCTCCGAGTCAGAGACTTCATTGTTTTGATACTGTACATAGATGACCTTAAGAAGGAAACACCTTTTCCAAGAAAGAAAGATACGGGGAGACTCGCAGGATGCACCAGAGGCGGCCGAAAATACTCTTAGTAGATAATGACGAGGCGATAATTTCCAGCATCAGGGATTATCTGAGTTCATATGCCGATTGTCTGGGAGCCAGCAGCTATGAAGAGGCTATCTCCGCGCTGGAGAGAGAAGAAGGCATCGCCTTGGTCATCTCAGACATCAGGATGCCGGGGAGGGATGGGTTTGATTTGTTGATGTGGCTTCGAGATAACCATCCTAAAGTGAAGGTGATTATGACCACGGCCTATAGTTCTCCTCTGGTCAGGTCATTAGCGAAACAAAAAGGGGCCTTGATGTATTTGCAAAAACCGTTAGATCTTAA
>MGQF01000081.1:38894-44478 GCA_001797745.1 Deltaproteobacteria bacterium RBG_13_52_11 | reverse complement strand
CAAGGGGTTCTCGGTAGCCATTCAGGACATGGAGTTTACCGATTTACTGCAATTTCTCTCCTTTGCCGGCAGGGCGGTAAAGGTTCAGGTGACCAACAACATTGGAGAAGAGGGTGAAATCGGGTTGGAGGGTGATAGCGTTCGGTGGGTGCGGACGAGTTCTCTCGTAGGCGAGGAGGCCTTTTTCGATATCGTGCGGTGGGAAGGCGGTGGGTTTGAGATGCGACCTCTCAGTGAGGAGGAGAGGGGCAGGAGGGAAGAGTCAATTTCTCTCTCTTACCTCCTGCTTGAAGGGGCACGGAGGAAAGATGAAGACCTCCTTTCGGACACGAAGAGGAAAGCAGCGGGGAAAGAGAAGAAAGGAAAATCTGAGGCCCCTGAAGAGAGTGAAAAAATGGTCAGTTCTATCAATAGAATATTGAAGGAATTGACAGGGGAAGTTCCGGAATTGATCATGGCAGAAGTGGTCAGCATCGATGATGGGACGCCCATTGTCGTTGCATCTAATGATCCAGCGTTTGACCCCGATATAGCTGCCGCCTATTATACCGAGGTGGTAAAGATCAATGAGAAGGCCATCGAGGTCTTGAAGAAGGGGGGGAAGCTTGAGGAGGTGCTACTAACCACCGATGAATTTTACCTTTTCTTAAGGATTTTACCAGATACCCGTTTCTACGTAGGTTTGGCCATAACCAGGAAAGGGAATGTGGGAATGGCGAGGATGGTTATAAAGAAATTCGAGAAACGATTCATTGAGACCTTGCCGATAGATGGAGATTAGGAGGTCATGTCCATTCAGGGCACTCAGAGGTGTTGGCCTCCCTCAAGGGGCTGGAGGTCTTGAAAAAATAGGGATTTCTGATGCGGGTTTGGAGGACGCCCGGGCGATGATGGCGCAGTTGTTTGAGTCCTATTGGAGCAAGTGCGAACGAGGCTTGGTCGATGAGGTCTTGCAGCACCCTCGAATACAAGAACTGATGGGATGAGACGAGGAAAAGGAGGGATCCTTGAGAGAGGAAGTATTGCATCTGGCGCAGGAAAGCCTGAAGGTGACGGAGCGTTTTTTCCAGGAAAATGCGGATGCCATAGTAGAGATCGCTCGTCTCATAGGAGCGACTTTTCGTCAGGGCAATAAAATCCTTATCTTTGGCAACGGTGGCAGCGCCGCCGATGCCCAGCATATCGCCGCAGAGTTCGTCAATCGTTTTCTCTTCGATAGGGCACCTCTGCCAGCCATCGCCCTGACGACCGATACCTCCATTCTGACCAGCATCAGCAACGATGCAGATTTTTCCCTCATTTTTACCCGGCAGATTGAGGCCCTCGGATGTAGGGGTGATATCGCTTGGGGGATTTCCACGAGCGGAAAATCACCCAATGTGATTGAGGGGTTTTGCAAGGCCAAGGAGATGGGGATGGTAACCCTCGCTTTCACCGGTAAAGATGGCGGTGAGACCTTGAGGGTGGCGGATTATGGATTAAATGTTAACTCCATCCGCACCCCCCGGATTCAGGAGACCCATATCATTGTTGGTCACATCATATGTGAACTCGTAGAGAGGGAGCTTTTCCCCTCAGGAGGTGGCAGTGAAACGGGGATCTGATTGGCAGCCATTGGAACTCAAGGGAATAAAGACCTCCTCCCTGCGGAAGAGAAAAAGCAAGGTAGAGGTTGATTGCTTCGCCTCGCCGCTGCGTCCCGCTTCACCCTTTAAGGGGTTTCTCCATTCCCTGCCCCGGATCTTAGCGGCCGAGGATTTCAAAGAGGTTGTCTCCCGCATTGTTGCAGCTGTCAGAGGGGATAAGATGGTCCTTCTGGGTATGGGGGCCCATCCCATCAAGGTGGGTTTGAGCCCCATCATCATCGATCTGATGAAGCGAGGGATTATTAAGGGGTTGGCCCTGAATGGTGCCGGCATAGTGCACGATGTAGAGATCGCCATGGCGGGGATGACCTCAGAGGATGTAGAAGAAGGGTTGGGTACGGGGGCCTTCGGAGCGGCCAATGAGACGGCGGAGTTCATCAACGGCGCACTGAAGGATGGTCACAAAGAGGGCTGGGGTCTCGGTGAGGCCATTGGGAGGGCTCTTCAGAAGGAAGAGGGACTTCCGTATCGGGAAATGAGCATTTGTGCTGCGGCTTCTCAGTTAGGTATCCCTCTCACCGTCCATGTCGCCATCGGCACTGACGTGGTCCATATACACCCTTCCACGGATGGCTCGATTATCGGGGAGTTGACCTATCGTGATTTTAGGCTCTTCGCTGCATTGGTGGCATCTCTGAAAGGCGGAGTATATATCAACGTGGGATCAGCCGTGATCATGCCCGAGATCTTTCTGAAGGCGTTGAGCGCAGCGAGGAACCTGGGGTACCGAGTGGAGGACTTCATTACCCTCAACATGGATTTTATCCAGCACTATCGGCCCACCCAGAATGTGGTTCGGAGACCCACGGCCAAGGGTGGGAAGGGGTATGCCCTGACCGGACACCACGAGATCATGTT
This sequence comes from Deltaproteobacteria bacterium RBG_13_52_11, assembly GCA_001797745.1. Lineage (GTDB taxonomy): Bacteria > Desulfobacterota > B13-G15 > B13-G15 > RBG-16-54-18 > RBG-13-52-11. The sequence goes on along the minus strand of MGQF01000081.1, from coordinate 41,974 downwards.
CCCCCTGCTGGCAGCCGCCGTCATAGAAGGGCTTGAAGATAAGGTCTAACGTATACAGGTTGTTGAAAAACGCCCATCTGCTGCGTTTCTCTCATCCTTCGTCGTTGCGGCGTACGTCCAAGTACGCCTCACTCCTCAGGATTTCGAGGGCCTTGCATCTGGTCATTTTTGAACAACCTGCGGGAAAATCACTTTTTTAACTACCTCCATCTTCTCTTCTCTCTCTCCCTTGAAAAAGAAGAAGGGGATATATATATTTTATGCACTGAAGGTGGAAGAAGGTACATTATTATGTAGAGGTGAGATTGATGAAGGATTTAATCTGGATTGTCGTAATCGTAGCTGTATGGTTTATCTTAAATAAATATATCCTTCCCCGATTGGGAGTGGATACGTGAGTAAGCAAGAGCTGCCGGGTCGAGGATCGATCCGAAAGAGATAAGCGATAATAGAAGATAAAAAGGCGAGCGTGAGGTGATGATGGAATCTACTGCACCCGCGCAAGCGGGAAGACTTCATTGTCAGAAATTTGATTGCTGGGCGGATGTTGAGGATGCCGCTTGCACACGACCAGATGATTATTGTGATGTGAGGGAAAGGTGTGGAATATACTTTTTGATGACTGAACGAAATGCTCGCAAGAACGAGAGAAAAAAGGAGGGTGAGAATGCCTCTGTATGAGTACCGATGTCAAAGGTGCGGCCAAACCTTTGAAACCCTCAGGGGGTCCCACGAGAAGGATGAGGATGTAGCGTGTCCCCAGTGCGGAGAGAAAAAGGCGGAGAAACTCTTGTCCGCCTGCTGCACGGTGAAAGGCGAATCATCTCGTTCAAACGCGAGCCCATGCGGCACACAAAAGTTTACCTGAGGATAGTGCAGGCGGTGGTCTACCGCCCAAGGAGTCAAGGATTCGTCATCTCGGTCTGACGTTTGCCATGCCTAAAAGCCAGATAAGCCCTCCTCGTCCTTTACGGGGTTCCCGAAGGAAGCAAGTCTCGTTTGTAGATATTAATCGGTTGATTAAATCCGGGGTTGGGACGTTGTTGACTAGTTTGACAGAATCTAAGGAAACAAGGTTTGGATCGTTACTCTACTTTTCCTCCCAGCTTTTTTAACCGTATCTGTGCCACCGTTCCCCAGGGGGATGGAAGTTCCAGCTTGAGGGATTCTTGGTAGGCCTCGGTGGCTTTTTTCTTCTCCCCTAGTTTTTCCCAACACATCCCCATTTGCAGGAGGGCTGAGGGCTTCAGCCACTCTTCTCCTGAGGACAGGACCTGCTGGAAGAAATCGATGGCCTTCCGATATTCCCCTTTTGCCCAATAAGAGTTTCCCAGGGCGTTGAGGGCAATGGCCCGCAAGAGAGGTGTCGATGATCTCTTCAGGGAGAGCTCGAAGTCCTTAATGGCCTGATCATAATCTTTTTGGAGCATGTAGCACCTGCCTCGATAGAGGAGTGCTACCTCACCGGCTTTTGTCCTCGGGTAATCCTTGATCAATTGAGAGAAGGCGGAGAGGGCTTCCTCACGCTTTTGTTCCTGATGATAGAGGGCGATCCCTTTCCCCAAGAGTGTGTAGGCCATCTCTTCACTGGCCGCCTGGTGCTGTCGCCATATGAAAAGGGCCACGACGATTGCCGCCACGAGAAAGACACCCAACGCTATATATCCGATATGGGTCAAGGCATAGTTCATGGCCTTGGAACCCCAGGTAATAAATTCGTCTTGTTCCTTCAGCTTCTTTTTAGAAATTCTCATCTTGGCAGCCATTATTCCTCCCCTTTTCTGCCCACCTCTTATATCCCTTAGCCGCCTCTTTGTCAACGCATTTTGCAAAGGCGTTATGGGGATATATTAGAAAGATGATAGCATTGTTCCACGCGGGAAATGAGAAAAACTCTCGCCTTCAGGAGAAGGCTTGAGTTCAATGAACCCTCAAGCCATCCCGACAAGTCGGAATGATAGTTGATTTTGATGATAATTTTGATACAAATAGATGATACTGTATGTCACCTTTCATGTTATTAGCCCCCTATAATTGGGGAAAAAGATCATTGTATGTTGCCAAACATGAGGTAAGAATTGTTTTTTGGCAAGAAAATTGCTATGATTTGTTTGTAAAAGACTTTTATGTCCAGTACGTTGAGAGATGGCAAATATTATACATAAAGAAGATGGGAATATATGCCCTGCTGTCGGGACGTATTTGGACAGTGCGTGCATCTATGCCGATATTTTGGAACATATTGATTTAGGGATTATTGTCCTTGACTCAGCGAAAGAAGAGGTGGTTTTTCAGAACAACGTGGCTATGGGTATATTTGAGAATTCGAAAGGGCCCACGGATTACAAAACCATCAGTACCTTACTTTTGCAGAGTATGGGAAAGGGGATTATTTCAGCTGGTTTTGGCAAACCCCAGACCCTTCACTATAAAAATAGGCTCTTGGGCTATACTGCCTATGTCATATCTCACAATTGCATTGGCATACTGATTCGTGACATTACGGAAAGTGCGAGGCTTGAGTCTATAGCTGAGGCTGTCAATGCCATGGAAAATATTACCTATATCTTTTCTGGCATCAGGCACGAGTTGGGTAATCCCATTAATTCTATTAAGATGACCTTGAGCGTTCTCAGAAAAAACCTGAACAGATACTCCACGGATACTGTCCAGCAGTATGTGGACCGAACCCTCGCGGAGATATCGAGGGTGGAGTACCTCCTAAAGTCCATGAAAAGTTTCAGCATGTTTGAGAATCCAATTATCCAGGATGTGAACTTGCCTGACTTCATGGATTTATTTCAATCCTTGGTGGCGGACGATTTAGAAAAAGACGGAATAATGATAGAAGTCACCTTGTCTCCGGAGGCGCAATGGGTTTGTGCAGATCCGAGGGCGCTTCAGCAGGCCATGTTAAACCTCATTGCTAATGCTGCTGATGCCCTCGAAGGTAGGGACAACCCTACCATCTTTATTAACACGCAGAGAAAGAATGATTTCATTTGGATAACTGTCCAAGACAATGGGGTAGGTATTCCCCGTGATGATCAACAAAATCTTTTCAAACCTTTTTACACGAC
>MGQF01000081.1:38321-38818 GCA_001797745.1 Deltaproteobacteria bacterium RBG_13_52_11 | reverse complement strand
GGTGGATGTGGTTTTGTTGGATCAGAAGCTCCCTGGTGTGGAAGGTATATCCCTCTGCCCGTCTATCTTGAAACAGAATGATCAAACGAAGGTAATCTTCATTACCGCCTATCCAAGCTTCGACAACGCTGTGGAGGCCATCAAGAGGGGGGCCTCCGACTACCTTTCGAAACCCTTTGAGTTAGAAGAACTGGAGCTTGCTGTTGAGCGGGCATTAAGGACGCTGGAGTTGGAGCGGATAGAGCAGCTCCAAAGCTACAAAGATGACAAAGAGAGTGAGGAGACGGTCTTGGTCTGTGGCCAGGGTGGGTTAACCGAGACACTCAAGCTGGTGGATGTGGCGGCCTCAGCCGATGCCCCGGTTCTGATCACGGGCGAGACGGGTACTGGGAAGAGTGTGGTTGCAAGATCCATTCATTACAAAACTTCCTCTCACAAAAAGGCCTTCATCTGTATCAACTGTGCTGCCCTCCCTGAGAACCTCATTGAGGTGGAGC
>MGQF01000081.1:38040-38308 GCA_001797745.1 Deltaproteobacteria bacterium RBG_13_52_11 | reverse complement strand
AAAGGGGGCCTTTACCGGTGCCGTGACCGCCCGAAAAGGTATCTTTGAATTGGCCGAGGGCGGAACTCTGTTATTGGACGAGATAGGGGCAATCCCCCTTCACCTCCAGTCGAAGCTGCTGGGCGTTTTGGAGGAAAAGAAGATACGGCGGATTGGTGGGGAGTCTATAAAGCCGGTGGATGTGCGTATCATAGCTGCTTCCAACATCGATTTAGAAAACGCTGTAAAGAATAAGGCTTTCCGCGAAGACCTCTACTATCGGCTCAGT
>MGQF01000081.1:37755-37988 GCA_001797745.1 Deltaproteobacteria bacterium RBG_13_52_11 | reverse complement strand
AGTTGTGTGAATATTTCATACATACGATGGCAAAGGGACGTCATGTCATTCTTCCGGATTCAGAGGTGGCGGGGCTCATGGAATACGTATGGCCGGGAAATGTGCGGGAGCTCAAAAATATTATAGAGCGCACGCTCCTTATTCAACAAGGACCGGTGCTGAGGCCTTCGGAATTTTTGAGTGGTGGTTTTGCAACCACTTCCACCTCCTCTGTGTCGGGTGAGAATGGGATC
>MGQF01000081.1:31316-37743 GCA_001797745.1 Deltaproteobacteria bacterium RBG_13_52_11 | reverse complement strand
GAGGTTGAGAAGAACTACATAAGGCAGGTGCTCGATACATTCTCCGGAAACTATAGCCGGACTGCGAGGGCCCTGGGTATATCTCTGTCCACCCTGAAGAGGAAGGTTACGAGTTACGGTCTTGTCACTGCTGGGGCCAAAATGCACAACTAGTTCAAAATGAACCATCCAAAATGATCTAATTCTTTCTTTGTTCTTGGTCCTTCACGTATAACTTATTAATTTTAAAAGAAAATTCTATACACGATATTATGGCATGGTACTTGCTGTAATATGGTTGTGAAGAACGTCTTAATAGTAGATGACGAAAGTCCTTTTCTGCTCAGCCTCACTGATGGCCTTGTTGCGTATGCCGAGGACTTCCAGGTCGTAACCGCCTTAAACGGCAAGGAGGCGGTGAAGATTTTGGGTACCAGCGAGATTGATCTGGTGGTGACGGACTTACGGATGCCGAAGATGGATGGGTTTGAGCTGTTGGCCCATATGAGCGGACAGTATCCCACGATACCGGTTATTGTGATGACTGCCTATGGTACTCCTGAGATAGAGGAGAGGCTTCACAACATGGGTACCTTTCATTACCTGGAGAAGCCTTTGGATCTTAACGTCCTCGCGGACAAGATCTTTGATGCCTTGGAGGCCGGTTCCTCACCGGATCGCATCCATGGTATTTCTTTGGCTGCCTTTTTGCAGTTGTTGGAGATGGAGAATAAGACGTGCACCCTCACGGTCCGATCCCGCGGGAACGAGGGCCATCTTTATTTTGTAAAGGGTGAGTTGATGCAAGCTGATATCGGAGAAGTGAAGGGGGAGGAGGCGGCCCTCGATATCGTGGCGTGGGACAATGTTGCGATGGAGATACAATACACATGCACTGTTAAGAAGAAGAGCATAGGGTTGCCTCTTGCCGAAATATTAATGGAGGGTTTTCGGATAAAGGATGAAAAAGAAAGTTTGGAAAAGAGTAAAGATAAGAGCGTAAAGAAAGAAGATCACATTGATGGAAAAATAAAGGAGGTGGTAAAGGTGGATATAAAAAAACTTAAGAAGGCCATGGAGGCCCTGAAGGAAGATCTTGGAGATGGTTTGGTGTATGCGGATATCTTTTCGACACGTGATGGGCAAGCAATCGTCGCGCATAATCCAAACCCAGTTGCGGACGCTCTGTTCACCAGCATTACTGCTGCACTAATCGATGCCTTTAATACTCTTGCTCAAACTGATAAAGAAAAAGCTCAACCGCCGAAGATAGGGAGGTATTTTCAGATTGAACTCGAAGATCAGAAAGTGGCGACGGTTATACCCTTGGGGGATTATATCTGGGGAACACTGGTGGATACCGACAAGGTTCAAGTCGGGTTGCTTAACAATGTGGTGATTCCCAAGGCAATTCGTCTCTTTGAGGAGGCACACAAAGAGTAGATAAAAAAGGGGTACCTTGAGAGAACGTGTGCCCGTAGATACGTTCTGAAACATGAAGACATGAGTCAAAACCTTTTCGTTAGATAGTTATAACACAAACCCAGAAGGAGGTGATTGAGATGGATATAAAAAAGCTTAGAAGGGCTGTGGAGGTCCTGAAGGAAGATCTGGGAAGTGCCTTAATAGCAGGGGAAATATTTTCGGCACATGATGGCCAGGGAGTTATGTGTCTCGTAGGTTCGGAGTCACGGCCAGTTGCAAACGCCCTAATGAACAAGATCACTGCTATGATAATTAATTCTCTTAAAGAAGCTGGATTTCCTGGGATAGGGAGGTTTTGGCAGGTTGAGATGAACGATGGAAGATTGTCTACAAATATCCCCATGGGCGATATTGTCTGGGGAATGCTTGTGGATACTACAAAGGTTCAAGTCGGGTTGCTTAACAATGTGGTGATTCCCAAGATAATTCAACTCGCTAAAGAGGCGGAAAAAGGATAGAGAAAAGGGGCCTATCCCGGCTCATGCATAACCTGGACTCATGTAGGAAGTTGATGCGGAGCTTAAAATCGTCTTTGTCTCGATAACAAGAGGCCTGGCGCTTAAAGACTGTGTTTTTGTTGATATGGCCGCTTCGATTGTGCTCGTTGTGATGTGAGGGTCTAAGGAGTAGAAGATGCCTAGACGATACGTCCGTGCTGAGTTGCGTTTTGTTTTTAATGCCTCGCAGCTCTCCTGCGGTTTTTTTGATTAAATCATTTCACCTCCCTCAGATAGGTTTCTGAACGAGAGCTGGCTTGGCTCGGTATTCAACAACCTAGGTGCAAGGTCGTCGTTGCTCTTTGCCTCAGATATCCATCGAAGTTCAAGATATCTCAAGATTGGAAGAGAAAGGTTATAGAAGAGAATCAATCCTCTCTGCCAGAGAGTTAAGGAAATATAGGGGACAATAAGGAATAAAAATCAGAGGTTGACAGGGTTGATGAGGTGTGATATCCAACACAGTGACAATTGAATAATACGTTATGATGTGGGTGCCGCATAAGGCGTAAAAGGGAATCCCGTTAAAAACGGGGCGGTCCCGCCGCTGTGACCGGGGACGAGACCCGCAGGAAGCCACTGTTCCGGCAAACCGGGATGGGAAGGCGCGGGGAGTAGGGAGATCCGGGAGCCAGAAAACCTGCCCACATGACGCCTGCTACCCCCTTCGAGGATTGAGGGGAGGGGTACGGGGCTAAGGAAACTGGGTGCAGCCCTCAGGTATATTACCTGAGGGTTTTTTTATTTTCCAAGGAGGAGGTGTAGTATGAGGAGGTATGGGATCGCAGCTCTTGTTTTCATGGTGATTGGCTGTGGATTCACGGGTCAGCCGTTCGCAGCAGAAAAGGAAACGGTGGAAATGGAGGAGGTGGTGGTCACAGCCACCAGAGATTGGGAGGAAGAACGGAAGGTTCCCTATAACGTCTCCGTGATAACTGAGGATGCAATCAGGCGTTCCAACGCCCAGAACGTGGCCGATCTACTCCGTACGGTCCCTGGTGTCCTCGTGTCTGATTTGATGGCCAACCGCAAGTCCGTTACCGTGGACATCAGAGGATTCGGTGAGACGGGTTCATTAAACACCCTCGTTCTAGTAGATGGCAGGAGGGTTAATGAAATTGACTTGAGCGGTACCGATTGGGCCCAAATCCCTCTTGACCAGGTGGAGCGGATCGAGGTGATCCAGGGTGGGGGCAGCGTGCTCTATGGCGGCAACGCAGTCGGCGGTGTGGTGAACATCATCACCAAAAAGGGGAAGGGAAAGCTGTCTGTTCAGGCGGAGGCTCTCGGAGGGAGCTACGGGTTGAACATCCAGAGGGCGTCATCTAGGGGGTCCTTGAGCGATTTTCGTTACGAAGTTCATGCGAGACATGAGAACACAAGCGGGTTTCGTGATAACGGCAATTATGAGGGGAAGGATTTTGGAGGAAGCGTAGGTTACGATTTGGGAGACATCCTGAGAATTGATCTTTCGACCAATTACCACGCCGACAGATACGGGATGCCAGGGGCGTTGACGGAGCAGGATTTAGTTACCATGGACAGAACTTCCACCACTCATCCCGATGATAACGGTGCGACTGATGATTGGTTCGTGCAATTGGCCCCAGAATTGGATCTGAAACAATGGGGGAGAGTTTCTGTGGGTGTTGCTTACAGGGCAAGAGAGACTGAGTCGGAATCTTATTATATAGACTGGTTTGGAATAGGACAATGGGGGACATTGACCAATGGCATCCCGACCTTCAGCGTGAGCCCTCAATGGGTGTGGGAAAGAGATATCCGGGCGTTCCACAATAAGTTAATCTTAGGCTTTGATTATTACTATACCGATTCAAAAAATCAGTACTATGATACGGGAATGGGTGATCCTGTACAAAATTTCCTCAGCAGCGATACAGAAGTGCAGAGGGATGCATGGGCCTTGTATTTCCATGACGATTTCTCCATATTGAAGTCGCTCATCTTCTCCTGCGGTTATCGCTACGAGCAGGTCAAAAACGATTTTAAAGGGTCGAGTTATGACTCATTCTTGGGCACATGGACCTCCTTTAATGGCCAAGTGACCTATTTTCTGCATGCCTGGGAGGTGGGTCTTACTTACCTCTTTTTGGAGAATTCCAAGGTCTACGGCAGGATCTCCCCATCATACCGATACCCCGCAATAGATGAATACTTCTCTGCCTGGAGCGGTCTCAACACGCTCTTGGAACCCCAGGAAGGGATCACGTATGAGGTAGGGGTAGATCACTATTTTACTGATCAGATTAGGGCAGGTCTCACGTTCTACTGGATGGAGCTTGAGAATGAGATCTACTATAATCCCTTGGGAGGCCCTTTGGGTTTTGGTGCAAACGAAAATTATGACAAGACCAGACATTGGGGTATAGATTTTTCAGCAGAGGCTAAACCGTGGAAATGGCTCAAGCTCTGGGCCAATTATACGTATACAGAGGCGAACATCAGGGGAGGCCAGTACAAAGGGAATGATGTTCCAGGAGTACCCCATCATAAGGTGAATTTTGGGATCGGGGTTACCCCCCTTGAAGGGCTCGCAATAGATATCTGGTCCAACTATGTTGGAGAAAGGCGGTTTATCGGCGATCAACCGAATATATTTCCCAAGCTCGATGACTATATAACCGCAAATGCAAAAGTTTCTTACACCTGGCGGTTTATCACTGCCTTTGTAGGGGTAAACAACATCTTCAATGAAAAATATTCTGAATACGGAGTCTACAGTTGGTTTAGAAGCCAGTTGGCTTACTACCCATCACCAGGGGTAAATTTCTTAGGTGGATTAAGTGTCAAATTTTAGGGCTTTCATCTCTTGTTTATGAATGTGGGGAAGGTGTCTCTGTCCCAGCCTGACAAAGAGCGATGTCCAGGGTGCGGTGGCGGCCTTTCCCGCGAAAAGAAGCACTGTAGAATTTGTGGGACTATGAAGGTTTTTTGCTCCTGGAGCGGTGGGAAGGAGAGTTGTCTTGCGTGCTACAAGGCGATCCAAGAAGGGCATGAGGTAGTCTCTCTCCTCACCATGTTTGCCACCACCGGACGCTACACCCGTTCCCACCGGTTGAGCAGGGAGCTGCTCATGGCCCAATCCCAGGCCGTCGGCATCCCCCTCTACCAGAGACGGGCCTCGTGGGATACCTACGAGCGGGAGTTCACAGAGGCCTTAATCTCTTCCAAACGGAAGGGCATAGAGGGTGGGGTTTTTGGTGCCCTGTACCTCAGTGAGGACCGAGAATGGGTGGAAAGGACGTGCGCTGAGGCGGGGATCGTTCCGATACTCCCCCTCTGGGGCATGGGTGGCAAAGAGCTTTTACGCAGATTTATCGAGAAGGGGTTTGAAGCAATAGTGGTGGCGATCAGGAGCGATATCGTGGATGACCATTGGCTGGGAACGCGGATTGACGGAGAGTTTGTAGAACAAATGGAGAAGAGAGGAATTGACGTTTGCGGCGAAAACGGGGAATATCATACCTTGGTAGTCGATGGGCCGATATTCAGCAAGCGGATAGTGATAGGAGAGACCAGGATCACCAGGAGGGAGACAATGGCCTTTTTACACGTCGCGAGTTTTGCGGTGGGGGAGAAGGCATGAAGGCAAAAAAGTATATCGGTGCCGCGATCCTCTCGTGCGCCTTCTCTTTGCTTATTCTCGGCCATGCCCTTGCTTTACCCAAGCCTCCCGTTCCCCAGAGGATAGTCTCCTTGGTCCCCAACATAACTGAGGAGCTCTACCTCTTAGGGGCGCAAGATCACATCGTCGGCGTTACCATCTATTGTCAGAGGCCGCCCGAGGCCCAATCCAAGGAACGAGTAGGAGCTGTTGTTGAGGTGAATGTGGAGAAGATCATGAGCCTCCAACCGGATCTCGTGATCGCCTCCCCACTTACCGACCATAAGCAGATACAAAAATTGCGGGATGTGGGCCTCAGGGTGGAGATCTTCCAGCCCCCTCAGGATTTCAAGGCCCTCAACAACGGTTTTCTGCAGCTCTCTTTTTTGGTGGGCAGGGAGAAGGAGGCCAGTGAAATCATCAAACGCGCAGAGGGAGAATTGAACAGTATAAAAGGAAGGGTGAGGGGGTTACCAAGGCCGCGAGTCTTTATCCAGATCGGGGCACGGCCCCTCGTTGCTGCCGGGGGAGATTCCTTTATTGACGATTTCATCTCCTATGCCGGCGGGGTGAATATTGCCCACGAGGTGAAGACGAGCGTCTACAGCCGCGAAGAGGTGGTCCAGAGAGACCCTGACATCATCCTCATTGCCAAGATGGGTGTGGCAGGGGAGGATGAAAAGGACGCATGGTTGAAGTATAAGACCATCAAGGCTGTGCAGGAGCGCACGATCTACACGGTGGATCCCTACCGTTTCTGCAGCCCGACTCCCCTCAGCTTTGTCGAGCAGGTAAAGGAGCTGGTGAGGTTGTTCCATGGGGTTGAATAGGGAAACGTTGT
>MGQF01000081.1:30619-31305 GCA_001797745.1 Deltaproteobacteria bacterium RBG_13_52_11 | reverse complement strand
GTCTTTTTTCTGGCGGCACTCCTCGTCATCGTCGGTCTCTTCTCCCTCGGGGTGGGGGCGGTGCATATCCCTTTACAAAAGGTCCTGGTGTTCATCGCCAAAGGCAGGGGGACCCCGGAATACGCCATCCTCTTTGAGGTACGCATGCCGCGCATTCTCCTCGGTTTAGCCGTGGGAGGGGGACTGGCCATTGCCGGGGTGGTCCTCCAGGGTATGTTTCGCAACCCCCTGGTGGAGCCGTATACGCTGGGCATCTCTGGAGGGGCCGCCTTGGGGGTAGCCCTGAATATCGTTGCCGGCGGCCGCGCAGGATTAGGCCTTTTTTCCCTCCCCGTCAGCGGCTTTCTGGGGGGGGTGGGGGTCATGACCGTGGTCTACATCCTCAGCGCCAGCGGAGGGATGATAAAGCTTTCCCGCCTTCTGCTCATCGGGGTGATGGTGAGCTTTATAACCTCGTCCCTGATCATGCTCATTATGGCCATGACGCGGACGGAGGATCTCCACGGGATCATCTTCTGGATCATGGGCTCCCTCCAGGAGCCCAATTTCGTCTTGATAAAGGCCGTCTTTTTGATCTCCCTGGGGGGATTGGTCATCGCCTTGTTTTATGCCGTAGACCTCAACGCCCTCTCCCTGGGCGAGGAGGAGGCCTTCCACCTGGGGGTGGAGGTGGAGCGGCTGAAGAA
>MGQF01000081.1:24568-30610 GCA_001797745.1 Deltaproteobacteria bacterium RBG_13_52_11 | reverse complement strand
CCTCCTGGCCTCCTTTATCACGGGGTGCTGTGTCTCGGTGACGGGGATCATCGGGTTTGTCGGTTTAGTAGTCCCCCATGTGATGCGCCTTTTGGTGGGGGGTGATCATAGGATACTAATTCTGACGTCGTACCTCTCCGGGGCTATCTTCCTCATTCTCTGCGATACTCTGGCTCGGGTGATCCTGGCCCCCATGGAGCTGCCTGTCGGGGTGATCACGGGGCTGGTAGGGGGAGGCGTCTTTATCTATGCCCTGAGCAGGAGGGGGGTATCTCTTTGATGGGCGGATTGATGCTGGAGGGCAAAGGTCTTTCCTGTGGCTACGGCAAGAGGGTCGTCCTGCGCGGGGTGAGCTTCGGGATAAAGAGGGGGGAATTTGTGGGGGTCATCGGTCCCAATGGATCAGGCAAGACCACCCTCCTCAGGGCGATCAATGGTTTCCTCCCCCTCACGAAGGGGACTATCTCCCTAGAGGGAAGGGGGACAGATACGATGGCCCGTCGGGAGCTGGCGCAAAAGGTAGCCGTGGTGACGCAATCGCTTGAGGCCGCACTCCCCTTTTCTGTGGAAGAGTTTGTCTTGTTGGGGAGGGTCCCGCATTGGGGCACCCTCCAGTTCCTTGAGACCACAAAGGATGTGGAGATAGCCGAGAGGGCCATGGAACTGACGGAGATAGATCATCTGCGGGGAAGGAGGATGGAGGAACTCAGCGGCGGCGAGCGACAACTCGTTTTTGTGGCCCGGGCCCTCGCCCAGGAACCTCACCTGTTGCTTCTGGACGAGCCCACTGCCCACCTTGACATAGGCCATCAGGCCCAGATCATGGATCTGCTGAGGCAGCTAAACAGAGAGCAATCACTCACCATCGTGGTGGTCTTGCACGACCTCACTCTTGCCGGGCTCTACTGCGAAAGGCTCATCCTCCTCCACCAAGGCCTCCTGCGCAAGATTGGCCTTCCCCACAGTGTGTTGACAAAAGGGGTGATTGAGGAGGTCTATCAAACAACGGTGAGGGTGATGGAGACCCCTGGAGGGGGGATGCCAATTATCCTGCCTATTTCGGGAAAGAGCGCTTAGCTATCAGCCTTCAGGTGACAGAATTTAGTTTACAGCTATCGGTTCTCAGCGGCCAGCTGATCCCTCAGCTGAAACGTGATAGGTACAATGACCATTGATTTTACTGGGACACCGCCGAATTGGGCGGGGATAAAGCTCCACTCCTTCACAGCCTTGAGGGCGCTGCGGTCCAAGACCTCATAACCCGACGATCCCTTCACCTTTACCCCCCCCACTTGGCCGCTGGCCAACACCTCCACCGTAAGTCTCACCGTCCCCTCATACCCCCTGCGCCTCGCTATCTCGGGATAGGGTGGTTTGGCGTTTCCCTCATACCGGGGGATGGCCAGGGGAGAATTTCCTCTCTGGTCTGGATTTTTCCCACCAGGGGTATCATCCTCCGCCCCTTGGGCTTTGGCCCGAGCCTCAAAAGTAGGGGATGGTTCCCGCCCCTGGGCCTCGATCTCTCGTTGGGAGGACTTGGTCTCTATCGTCTTAGTTGAGGGACTTTTCCCTAGCGCCTCCTGATGGGCACCCAACGATACCTCAATAGATCCGGGTATTTCTTGTACGTGAAGAAGGGTCGGTGTGCGTGAGATGGGCACAAAGAAGATGGCGAGATGGATGCCTCCGGAGACGAGGGCACCGATGATGAATCCCTTGATCTCTCTTCCCATATGGTCTCCAGACTTCCTACAAAAAATCCCCGGTTTCTGAAGGAGACCGGGGATCCAAAGTCATGCCTTCACGGCCTTACCTTCGAAGACCTCAGCGTGAAGCATAGTTAGGCAAGTTTTCTGGCTTGCGCATCATCCTATTCCCCGCACCTTCCCATTCCGGTTTTCGCGGAACAGTGGCCTTCTGCGGGTTTCGTCCGCGCTCACAGAGGCGGGTCCGCTCCCGTTTTTAACGGGATTCCTTTTTAACCCTTTGCCGAGGGCACCTAACTATTGATTATGCCTTTTCTCTTGTTCATCCTACATATCAGGAATTCCCCATCTTGTCAACAGAGGTGATGCGGCCCACTTCGTTGTGAAGGAGGAAACCCTGCGGGTGGTAGTGAAATAAAAGAAGGGTTGGAGGTTAACCCTGAGACCTGCGATTTCTCGTCATTGTGTGAGGTTTACCAGGGAACCATCTACCTCCAATTTACTGAGCGATGAAAAGACGATGAATATCCGTTCATTGTTACTCTTGAGGTCAGTAGGAACGAGGAAGAACCCAGCTTGGTCCATGCTGATAGCATGAGTATATCCGGAGATGATTTCTCCATCTTTAAACATAGCCCGTATTTTCTTGCCTGATACTGGACGATTAGCAAGGTCGTTCATTTCTTTGTAATTTTTATCACCATCAAAATCCTTCACAAAGAAGATCGCCTTGAGATGGTCCATAAAGACCTTTTTTACCTCCTCGCCGTGTATGCCTCCGACGGCAAGGTGAAACAAGGGTCTTTTAGGGAGAAAGTCAGCTGTTGTACCCTTTAAGATATTTCCGCCTTTGTCATGCACCACAATCTTATTTGCGGACATAAGCTCGCCTCCTTTCACCAAGAAGGTGCTGTTATTCTATGAGGCTGAAAGGGTTTTTTAGGGAATTATTCACAAGACATTAGTTAAGAATGAGGTACTTGTCAAGAAAAAATCTGTGTAAAGTACTATTCTGAGCCGCTCAGTTTTACGTATATGCTTGTAATTATAAAGCATTTTTAACAGTATGGTAATGTGCTCACCGGTGATGCAGTTGCGATGATTAAAACGCCATACATATTGAGCCACATACAGCGGAAGCCGTTCTCTTCGGATGCCGGCACGATGCCTCTTTCGATATCCCCAGAACCCTTCAAGATCATTGATGTGATTACCCTTGGCATCGGATAATTCACCTTTGCTATGGTCTATCAGGTGATGCACATAACCATTGGCCTCCCCGATAGGTCTCATCAACCTCCACCACACCCTCATACACCCCTGATATATCTGCTAACATACCTCCCCGGGTGATATGCAATACCCTCCGTTTCTCAAGCCCTGTCTCAGAAGCTGTCTTATTACTGCTCAGTCCCGACATGAAATACCTCAATACCCTTCGCCATCGGCGAGAAGAAAGCCTCAATGGCAACGTACCAAAAACCCCTTCTTAATCTATATTGAGCACACTTAAGTCTCCCTCGTCTTGCTTCCCAGTGATTGGTATAATTATTCTTTGGTATAGGTATTCTCTTGACATTTATTGTTTTCATGCTACCATGCTACTCTGCTAATGGCTAAAGTGGTACTTTTTCAAGTTATTTTGTTTGACTGATGAGGTCATTTTTGTAATATATATGTATACTTATCATAAATTTATATGGGTTAAAAGAAAGAGAATACAAGATGAGTTCAGGAGGGGGAAAAATGGAAATAAAAGCCGCGGTCGTTTTTAAGAAATCGGGAAAGTTCAGCTTAGAACAACTGGAAATCAGTGCCCCAAACGATGATGAAGTGCTGGTTCGGATCGTTGCTTCCGGCATATGCCACACGGATCTGGCCGGCCGGGACCAACATTTGCCTATTCCGCTGCCGAGCGTCTTCGGACACGAAGGGGCCGGTGTGGTTGAAAAGGTGGGGAAGGGGGTGACCAAGGTAAAACCGGGCGATCATGTGGCATTGAGCTGGATGTCCTGCGGGAAATGCAGCTCATGCAAGGCCGGCAAAGATTCCTATTGCGTTAATTTTTTGCCCCTCAATTTCAGCGGCGCTCGTCCGGATGGTACCACGACCTTGCGAAAGGGCGATCAAGTCATCCATGGCTCTTTTTTCGGCCAGTCATCTTTTGCCAACTTCGCGTTGGCCACCGAACGAAATGTCGTAAAGGTAAAGAAAGACGTTCCCCTCGAGATCCTCGGACCTTTGGGGTGCGGCGTTATGACCGGTGCGGGTGCGGTCATGAATTCGCTTCAAGCCAAGCCCGGGAGTTCCATAGCGGTATTTGGTATCGGCCCGGTGGGGATGAGCGCGGTGATGGCTGCGCACGTGTGTGAATGTGCTACCATTATCGCCGTAGATATCCATGAGGCCCGCCTCAAGAAGGCGAAGGAATTCGGCGCCACGCATACCGTCAACGCCAGCAAGGAAGACCCGGTTAAGGCCATCCAGGATATTACCGGAGGAGGCCCGAATTTCACCCTTGAGTGTGTCGGCAATCCCAAGGTCTTTCGGCAGACCGTGGATGTCCTGCCCATCCTCGGGGTGTGCGGACTGCTCGGTGTTGTGGCACCGGGGACGGAGGTGGTCCTGGATATGGACAAGATTATGAACGGCCGGACAGTTAAGGGGATCATTGAAGGTGATGCCGTTCCGGATCAGTTTATCCCCAAACTTATTGAATTGTACAGCCAGGGGCGGTTCCCCTTTGACCGCTTGATCACGTTCTATCCATTCGACGATATAGAAAAGGCGGTGGAAGATATGGAGAAGGGGCTCGTGATAAAACCAGTGTTGCGGCTGTAACACGGGCTGCAGTTATCGTTTTTTCAGGGTGATTTTCAGCCTCACGTAGGTTGACATATTGCCCAATCGCATGACTATCTGCGGGAACTAATGGTGTAGTGAGGGTCGAACGAAATCTTTACGCTGCTTTATGGATTATTGAGGGGGATACATGAAAGGAGGCCAGGTATGAAGTTTATAAAGGTGAACATGAGCAAAAAAACCATTAGTATTGAGGATGTACCACAGGAATACAAGGGACTAGGCGGCAGGGGCCTTACCTCAATCATGATTAACACAGAGGTGCTGCCAAACTGTGATCCTTTGGGACCTGACAATAAGCTCATTTTTGCCCCGGGCCTTTTAAGTGGCACGCCTCTGGTCAATACCAGCCGAATATCCATAGGGGCGAAGAGCCCCCTGACAGGGGGGATCAAAGAGAGCAATGCGGGGGGAACCGTTGCTGCAGCTTTAGGCCGTTTGGGTATTACTGCGGTCGTTATCGAAGGACAAGCGCCGGAAGGAGATCTCAGCTTCCTCAGGATAGACAAGGGGGGAGGTGCAAGCCTTATTCCGGCCCAAGAGTACAAGGGAATGCGGACGTATAAGCTCGTAGAAAAGATACTTGGGATCTACGGCGAGAAGACCTCGGTGCTCTGCATCGGGCCAGCTGGTGAGTATAGGCTTGCAGCAGCTTCTATACAGTCTTCTGACATCGATGGTCGCCCCTGTCGCGCCGCAGGTCGAGGGGGCTTGGGTGCGGTTATGGGGGCCAAGGGGCTTAAGGCCCTGATTGTAGATCAAGGCGGGAAGAGCGCTGACCCGATAGTCGATACCAAGACATTCACGGAAGCGGCGAAGGATATTGTCAAGGCCATAAAAGCGGATCATATGAGCGGTAACGTGATGCCCACTCTTGGTACCGCCGCCCTTGTGGCCCCTGTCAATTCCATGGGTGCCTTCCCCAGTTACAATGCCAAAAAGGGCGTATTGGACGGTTGGGAGAATATCAGTGGAGAGGCCATGGCCGAGCTTATCAAGAAACGGGGCGGGAATACGACCCACATGGGCTGCGCCCAGTGCATCATCCACTGCTCCAATGAATTTGTGGATGAAAAGGGTAAGTATGTAACCGGTTCCCTGGAGTATGAGACCATCTGGTCGATGGGCGGCATGACGGGAATCGCTGATCTTGATACCATTGCGCAGTTGGACTATTTGTGCGATGACATTGGCGTTGACACCATGAGCACAGGGGTGGCCGTTGCCGTTGCCATGGATGCTGGGTACAAAGAGTTTGGGGATCGCAAGGCGGCCATAGAGATGGTGGAAGAGATCGGTAAGGGCACGGAATTCGGCAAGATCCTTGGAAACGGTCCTGCTGCTGTCGGCAAGCATTTCAACCACGCCCGGGTCCCCGTGGTCAAGGGCCAGAGCATTGCCGCGTATGATCCGAGGGCCATGCTGGGTAATGGCGTTACCTTTGCCACCTCACCCATGGGAGGCGATCACACGG
>MGQF01000081.1:6930-24498 GCA_001797745.1 Deltaproteobacteria bacterium RBG_13_52_11 | reverse complement strand
CTCCAGATTCATGCAAACTGCCATGGCTGCTTTTGACAGCACGGGACTTTGCTTTATGGCGTGTGTAGCCCTGTTTACTCCTGAAGCCGGTGAGGCGTTTCTGAAAGTGCTCAATGCCAAATTAGGCACTGAACTTGGGCCGGACGACTTCCCCGCTGCCATGGGTATCAGGGTCTTGAAAGCAGAGAGGGAATTCAATAAAAAGGCGGGGTTTACGAATGAGGACGATAGGTTGCCAAAATTTTTCTACAAAGAACCCCTCCCGCCCCATAACACGGTCTTTACGATCAGTGACAAGGAACTGGACAGTACCTTTGATTTCTAACGGGAATCCAGAATGAAGATAAGGGTCACATTATACGGGACTCTGAGCCAACAATTCCCCGGTTACCAGCATTCACAAGGTATGGAGGTTGAGGTACCAGATGGGGCGACGGCTAAAGAGCTTCTGGCCTGTCTGAAAATCTCAGAATCCCAAGGGGTAGTGGTCGCCATGGAAGGTCGAATACTGAAAGCGGATGATGCAATTCGGGAGGGAGCACCTGCGCACGTTTTGCAATCTCTTTCCGGTGGATGATACGGCGGCGCCTTATAGAATTGATACGCCAGATTCAAGAAGCATGTGCAACACTATAAATGCTGGACAAAGGGGAAGGATTTTGCTAGTATTTAGCATAACATATTTTACCCGGCAAGCGAGCGTCTTCTTCCACACAAAGGGCGGTAAAGAAAGTTTCTCAATGGTATGGAGACAGTTCTTCAGGAGGGAGATGAGTTTCTGATGGTTTCTTTGGTTATAGGTGGTTAGGGGAATGGATTACTCAATCTGTGAAGGACGTTTTTTGTTGGCCCCGAGGATACATTAGATTTGTGTTAAGAAAGGAGGTGAAGGCTACAGCGTTTCAGTTGAAGGGCATGTGTGTCGGTGAAGGTGTTGTTAAGTTATTAGAGTGAAGATGATAGGGAAAATTACTCTTCAATAAACTTACAACAAATGGAGGACACAAATGAATCGTACATTAAAAATTTTTAAAGTAGCCACTTACGTAGTTTCAATTTTATTAGTTTTGTTTATCGCCTTCCCATCACTTTCCCAAGCCAAAGACAAAATTGTTGTTGGTATGTCAAGACCTCTCTCAGGCTGGATGGCTCAGATTGGAGACTCGGCATTCAGACCGGTCTATGAGACATTCGTTGCTGAGGTCAATAAGCAGGGCGGGATATATGTGAAGGAGTATGGCAAGAAATTGCCCATCGAGTTAAAGATATATGATGATAAGAGTGATACGGGCACGATGACGAGGCTGACGGAGAAATTGATAGTCGAGGACAAGGTTGACTTCTTATGGCCCGCCTGCGGCACCTCCAATCTCTTTGCCCAGGCCCCTATAGCCAATAAATACGGCTATATACTGTTGACAGCCGAGGGTGGCGCCACAACAATCAGGGACATGCTTCCAAGTCTACCCTATCTTTTTATCAGCTTGAGTTTTTCCGACTGGTACCAGATACCGGTTCTGGCTGACCTTCTTGCCGCAAAGGGCGCAAAGTCGGCATATATCATCACTATTGCCGACCTCTTCGGCATAGAGTATACCGGTGTGTGTGGTATTGAGCTCCCGAATAAGGGAATTAATATCGTTGGGGTCAAGAGCGTTCCGCCTGACATCAAAGACCTATCGCCCATATTGAAGGACGCTAAGAAGACTAAGGCCGACGCCTTACTGGTTCTTGGTTATCCCGATGTAGTCATACTGGCTACCAAGCAATGCATGGAGCTTGGTTATAACCCAAAGGTCTTCTTAGGCGGCCCCGGAGTCAATTTCGGATTTTATCACGCAATATTCGGCCCGGCGACAGAGGGAGTAATAGGTTTTGCTATCGCGAACCGTAAGACGTCTCCCGCAGCCAAGGCGCTATTCGATAAACTCTACCAAGGTAAACCCGAAGCAGTCAACGACTGGTGGGGACACCCCCTCTATTGGGCTGCAATGGAATTTTGGAAGCAGGCTATCGAGAAGGCCGGAACCCTTGACCAGAAAAAGATAAGAGATATAATGGCTACTGAGACATTTAATACGATTCTGGGACCGACGAGCTTTAAAGGTGGACTTATGGCAAAAGAATCTCATAACGGGGAGATCGGTCAATGGCAAAAGGGAGTGTTTGAAATCGTGGGAGGAGGCAAATGGCCTGCCACTAAGGTTACCGCACCATTTGTATATCCCAAGCCAAAGTGGCCGGAAATGAAGAAGTAGACGCTGAGTTGAGGAGTTGAGTGACGTTATATGATATGTAGAAGCAGGCTGTGTCTAAAGGGTGCTCACAACAACAACTCTTTGTATCCTGCACCCTTTAGACAGCCTGCAGCTCTATCATTGCCATAGGAAGCTATCATCATGATTGAGACAATCCTGGATGTAGTGATTGGCGGTTTACTGTTGGGCGGCATTTATGCCTTGATCGCTATGGGACTCAGCCTGCAGTATGGTGTTGCCCGGGTGCTGAACATCGCTCATGGCGAATTTTTGATGCTCGGGGCTTTAGCAACGTGGTCGCTGTATACAGTCTTTGGGGTTAACCCGCTGGTTTCTCTGGCCATCTGCGGTCCTATTACATTCATCATAGGTTTCATACTTTATAGAACTGTATTCACACGCCTGAGAATCTCGTCAGGATCAATAGGCGCCTATGAGGGCAGTTCTATGCTGGCCTCTTTTGGTCTCCTCTTCATCATCCAAAATATAGCTTTACTAGCGTGGCGTAGTGATATCAAAGGGTACACTTATTTAGCTTTTCCGGTCGATGTGGGAGGGGCGCTATTTGCCGCCAACCGCCTGGTAACCCTTGCGTTTGCTGTAGCCATAGGGTTAGCCTTTTATCTCTTTTTAGCCCGTACCCGCCTGGGAAAAGCGATCAGGGCAGCGGCCCAGGACCCGGGGACCGCGGGGCTCGTGGGGGTCAACATCAACCAGGTGCTGGCTTTATGCTTTGCCCTTGGCGCCTTGTTGGCCGGTATTGCCGGCGCTCTGATAAGCATGTGCTACCCTGTTCATGGAACTATGGGCCTCGAATATACCATAATCGCCATTATCGTGGTCGTCTTGGGCGGGTTGGGGAGTATCCCCGGCAGTTTCTTCGGGGGTTTCATACTCGGTCTCATTGGGAGCATAGTAACCTCTATAGAGCCTGGTCTATCACTGGCTGCCTATTATGTGCTCTTTATGGTCCTGCTCATCGTGAGGCCAACAGGTATTCTGGGAAGGTAGAGAGATGAATATTGTAAGCGTAATTTCTCATAGGTCCTTTTTACTGGGGTTACTTGGTTTAATCCTCGTCCTGTTAGCCACATTGCCCCTCTTCCGTGCCTCGACGTATACCCTCCTCCTGCTGACTGCCATCTTCATGTACATCGTCCTGACGGTGAGCTGGGTTATTTTTTCCGGTCCTACCGGTTACATCTCCTTGGCGCCGGCCGCATTTTTTGGGGTCGGCATATATACTGCAGCCGTACTGGGGAAGGTATTACCCTTACCTGTCGTTATCGGTATTGGCGCTCTCGCCAGTTTCTGCCTCGCCCTTCTCGTTGGCGCTTTGACCCTGAGGCTGAGAGGGATATATTTTGCTATATTCACGTTCGGGCTCGTTGTGCTCATCCAGCAGGTTCTCCTATGGTGGGAGATCGTTAAAACGCACACGCGTGGCAGATTCGTTATCGTCGTCGATAACACCACTATTTATTACGTCATGCTCGTCATTCTTGTGCTCTTACTCCTTACCGCCTACTCTATTAGACGCTCTAAATATGGGTTAGCCTTACAGAGTATCGGTGAGGACGAGGAGGCTGCGGCTCACACCGGCATTAATGTAACTGCCTTAAAGACCATCACCTTTGCCATGAGCGCTTTCTTCGTCGGGGCAGCCGGGGCAATCATGGCGACAAAATGGACCTATATTGACCCCTACATCGCCTTTAATCCGCTCTTTTCTTTTATGCCTGTTTTAATGGCCATTTTCGGCGGCATGGGGCAATTTTTTGGTCCTGTCTTAGGTGCGGTTATTTTTGCCTACCTGGAAGAGGTGTTGATAACCAAGTTCCCCTATTACTATATGCTGATATTCGGCCTTATATTAGTGATTGTTATGTTATACCTGCCTGGTGGCCTGGCCGGTTTGGTACAAAAGTGGTGGAAAGGAGGTTTGGAGCGGCGGAATGCGAATACTTGAAGGGAAAAAGGTCGTGAAACACTTTGGAGGGCTGGCTGCGGTGCATAATGTCGACTTCGTCATAAATCAAGGCGAAGTCGTTGGACTGATTGGTCCCAATGGGGCTGGTAAAACAACACTATTTAATCTGATATCGGGGGCCCTGAGTGTCAACTCAGGGGTAATAAGCTTTAAAGACGAAGAAATTAGCGGCTTAAAGCCACATCAAATCTGTCGGAAGGGAGTGGCAAGAACGTTTCAATCGGTTAAGATTTTCCCCCATATACCAGTTCTTGGGAATGTATTGTTGGGCTCGATGTTCGGGAAGCCAAGCGGTATGTCATCGGCGGCTGCCGCCAGGGAAGCTAACAAGTTATTAGACTTTGTTGGGTTGTCAGCAGTGAAATCGACCCCGGCCAAAGACTTAACCCTGGCTAACCAGAAGCGACTTGAGGTAGCGAGGGCGTTAGCCACCAAGCCAAAACTATTGTTGCTCGATGAGCTGATAGCAGGTCTCAACCCTACAGAGACAGCCGAGGCGATGGAGTTGGTAAAGAAGATTCGGGGAAAAGGGATTACCATTATTATGATCGAGCACGTCATGAAGGCAATTATGAGCATATGCGACCGGATTATGGTGCTCCATCACGGTGAGAAGATTGCCGAAGGAACACCCAAGGAGATTACCACCAGCAAGAAGGTTATTGAGGTATACTTAGGAGAGTAGGCTTATGCTGGAAGTGAACAACATAGATACTTTTTATGGCAAGGTTCAGGCTTTATGGGATGTTTCTTTAAAAATTGATAAAGGAGAAATAGTCGCCCTGGTTGGTGCCAACGGGGCTGGTAAGACCACGCTCCTTAATACTATTTCCGGTTTGTTATGTCCGGTATCGGGCACTGCGAAGTTCCTTAATAAGCGGATAGATGGGCTACCACCTCACTCCATTGTGGAACTAGGTATGTCTCATGTCCCCGAGAGCCGAAGATTATTTCCCGACATGACGGTCCGTGAGAATTTAGAGATGGGCGCGTATCTACTGCGCGCGTGGAAACAGAAGGAAGAGACGCTTGCGCAGGTATATGAGCTTTTCCCCAGCTTAAAAGAGCGAAAGGGGCAGTTAGCGAGGACATTGAGCGGCGGTGAACAGCAGATGTTGGCTATGGGTCGGGGTCTAATGTCACGGCCTAAGTTGTGTATGTTGGATGAGCCGTCGAATGGTTTGTCACCGCTCTTGGTGATAGAAATCTTCGACATTATACAGGGGCTCCGCGACCGGGGCATTGCCATCTTACTGATTGAGCAGAATGTCCGGCAAACCCTGGAGATAGCTGATCGGGCATACGTGCTTGAAAACGGCAGGATTGTCTCAAAGGGAAAAAGCAAAAAGCTTCTACAAAACGATCACATCAAAAAGGCCTATTTGGGTTTATAGATTTTTTGTAACCCAAGAAGTTCAACCAGGTAATCTCACCTGTTTACGTCTACTACTATTGCAGGCATGGCATTGGGGCATAAGGTCAAAGGATACAGCTATCGGGCCATAGCCATGGTGGAGGAGCTTAGGAAAGTTACTATGTTCCATCTTTAATCCAAGGGGGATAGTTATGAAGATCAAAGCGGCAGTTCTCAGAGAATTTAAAAAACCAGTGAGCATTGAAGAGATTGAGTTGGCGCCACCAAAGGCGAATGAGGTGTTGGTCAAAACAGCTTACACCGGTTATTGTCATTCAGACTATAACTTCATCATAGGTGCCTTTAAATTTCCTATTCCTTTAGTGCTCGGCCACGAGGCCTCAGGCGTAGTTGAGGCAGTTGGGCCCGGTGTAACGTCAGTCAAGAAAGGGGATCACGTAGTGGCGGCCTGGATGTGTCCATGTGGGCACTGTCCTGAATGCACAAGCGGTAAAGGGCACATCTGTAGAACGAGTCACGAAATCCATGCAGCAGGTACTCTCATGGATAAGACATCCCGACTCACGGATGCCAAAGGCAACAGATTAAACCATCAGACTTTCGTTTCCGGTTTTGCAGAATACATGGTCATTCCTGAACTAGGAGCCATCAAGATCAGAGATGACATGCCGCTGGATCAGGCCTGCTTTCTCGGTTGTTGCGTGCCAACGGGATTTGGGGCAGTGTATAATGCGGCTGCAGTAAAACCAGGAGACTCAGTGGCCATATGGGGGATGGGGGGTATTGGACTCAATGTCGTACGCGGTGCAAAGTTAAGAAGTGCAAATCCTATCATCGGGATAGATCTGGAAGGGAGTAAGGAGGCCATTGCCAGGGAGTTCGGCGCGACCCATTTTATAAATAGCAGCAAAAAAGACCCCGTGCCAATCGTCCAAGAGCTCACCGGAGGAGGTGCCAAGTTCTGTTTCGAGGCTATCGGCGATCCGGGTGCCATTACCCAAGCCTCCTGGGCATTGGGTCTTGGAGGTCAGTTAACTCAAATTGGACTTACTCCACAAGAAGCAATGACAGGGCTACCCCTTGCTTATACCCCCATCCACTGTAAATCCGTGGTCGGCACCCTGTACGGCAACGTCAGAACCCATGAGGATATTCCTACCTTAGCTGATATGGCCATGAAAGGGGATTTCCGGCTTGATAAGCTGATCAGCAAAAAGTTCAAGATAGAAGAGATAAACGAGGTCGGCGACGCCATGGAAAAACGCCAAATTATAGGACGTTGGATCTGCGCATGGGATTAAGGATGATCGCAGTTTATCAGGATCTTTTAGGAGGCAAGAAACAGAAGGCCTTTGAGACGAGAGCGATCGCTGTTCAATGAATAACCATAATTGGGTAGCCCTTAAGTTCTGGCAAGATCTTCAGCATTGATTCCTTAAAACCTCTGACTTTATGCTAGGCGCCTATTTTGGTGGGGTGTACGGGAAGCTGGTTAAGGGATCTAGGCTCCCTGCGCTATAATATTTTTAAACGGAGGTATTAAAATGAAGAAGGGAATGGATGACAAGGGGAAAAAAGAGAAAGATGAGAAGAACATCCAATATGATAAACAGGATGATGATATTTACTCTACCCGGGAAATTAAGATTGAAGAGTTGGCCATAGACGGGATCTGCGGTGTTTATTAGCAATCGTGATTTAGGAAGTCTGAATAGGAAGTTTAAGAGGGCATTTCAAAAATTAGATTTTTTGAATTAAATCTTCTATAGGCTGAACCGTGCAATCGAAACCGGAAACGAGATACAAACTGGCCCCGGGATCTCAAGTGCGAGAAGAGGATTTTGGGCTGCTCTTTTATACCATGGCCGGTCCTCGCCTCTATTTTCTGTCCTGCGGGGGGTTGCTGGATAGATATTTTTTCAATGGTGAAATCACTCTTGAAAAATGGATGCGCCACAATAGAGGACGGGATGCTGTTTCAAAAGCATTGATGCTCAGTCTCATAAACAGCCTCAATCAACTGAAAGAGAAAGGAGTGATCATTGAGTGCTGAGATAGCCGGAAAGGGATTACGGGCTCCGGTCACTGTAACGTGGGAGATCACTCAAAGATGTAATTTGAGATGTGTTCATTGTCTTTCTGATTCAGGATTTGCACTCGATAATGAACTATCAACACAGGAGTGCCGTGACCTGGTGGATCAATGGACGGCCCTCACCGTGTTTCAGGTAAACATCGGCGGAGGAGAACCGTTTATTCGAGAGGACTTTCTTGATCTTTTACGCTATGCTCACGAAAACGGAATAGTCACCTGTGTAAGCACCAATGGGATGTTGATCGATAAGACATTAGCCGGGCGTTTATCCAAGCTCACTATGCTGTACCTTCAAGTGAGCCTGGACGGTGCGACCGCAGAGGTGAATGACATGATACGGGGTAAGGGGACCTATAAAAGGATCATGGATGCTATGGATTGTCTGGCAAGCCAAAGGGTGCCTTTTAGTATCAATATCGTCCTGACTCGTCTGAATTTCCCTCAGCTGGACGAACTGAGGAATCTGGCGAAGGCATATGAGGCCGATCTTCGGGTTTCTCGCTTCCGTCCCTCTGGGAGAGGCAAAGAGAGCATGAGCTGGTTGGGGCCTGATAAAGAACAGCTTGAGACATTTACTGACTGGCTCAATGAACATGACATGGTCCGTACGGGAGACTCTTTTTTCTGCCTTACCTCGGAGAACCGGAGGAGAAAGGGCCTGGACATGTGCGGGGCAGCCAAAATGACATGTTGCATCTCCCCGATTGGCCACGTTTACCCGTGTGCGTTTTTGCAGGAAGGGCCTTTTCTTGCGGGAAATATTCGTGAGAGGGCATTTAAAGATCTATGGGATCACTCCTCGGTCTTCCACCTTTTTCGAAACCTGCATGTTAAATCATGCCTTGGCTGCTACCGCTTCGAAACCTGCCGCGGGGGATGCCCTGCTATGGCCTATCACACCTATCACGACCTCTCACTGCCTGATCCTGAGTGTCTCGTGAATTTCACTAGCGAAGACTTGAGAGAGCCGGTGAAATACGCTCAGGTTATAGACCATGTTTAAGTACCTTTTTTCACCGTTGAAGATAGGTAGAGTCATAGTACCTAACAGGATCTCCTTTTCAGCACACCTCACAAACTTTGCTGAAAACTGTCTCCCATCAGAAAGACATGTTCACTATCTCGCTGCACGGGCACGAGGGGGAACAGGCCTTATTATTACCGAAGAGCAGTCTGTCCATCCTACTGACCGTGCCTATGAAAAGCTGATTGAAGCATTCAAGCCCGAGGTAATCCCGGGATACAAAAAGATTACGAGGGCAGTTCATGAATATGAGTCCAAAATCTTTGCTCAGCTCAATCATAATGGCCAGCAATGCGGGGGGACACTGTCCAGACTCCCCGTATGGGCACCATCACCGGTGCCCGATGTCCTCTTCCGTGAGGTCCCTAAGGAGATGGAGGTCGAAGACATCCAAGAGGTAATCGAATATTTTTGCAGATCGGCGGTTCATGTGCGCGATGGGGGGTTCGACGGGATTGAACTTCAATACGGTCACAGTTCCCTGGCACGGCAGTTCATGTCACCCCTTACGAACTTGCGTCATGATGAGTACGGAGGAAGCTTTGAAAATCGTATGCGCTTTCCCCTTGAACTCCTTGCAGCGGTGAGAAGGATGATCGGAGATGATTTCACACTAGGTGTGCGCCTCTGTGCCGATGAGATGATCCCCGGTGGACTCACGTTGGAGGATGCAAAGCACATAGCAAAACAATTGGAAGTTCAAGGATGCATCGATTTTATGGATTTAAGTCTGTCCACCTTTTATAACCTCTATCTTGTCGGCGGCACCATGCATATGCCCCTCGGATACGCAGTACCGTTAGCTGCCGGAATTAAGGAGGTTGTTCACTTCCCGGTTTTCGCGACAGGGCGTATTAATGACCCAACGCTTGCAGAACGCATCCTTGCGAATGGCCAGGCAGATATGATCGGCATGGTCCGGGCGCAGATTTGCGATCCTGATATGGTGAAAAAAACAAAAGAAGGCAGGCTTGAGGAGATCCGTTACTGCATCGCAGATAATCAGAACTGCTACGGCCGGGTTGGGTTAAACAAAGCGATCGGATGTATACAGAACCCCGCTGTTGGTCTTGAAAAAGAAGAAGGTGAGGTCCACCTCGTTCCTACAAAGCAAAAGAAACGCGTCATGATTATAGGGGGTGGTCCGGCAGGTATGTGGGCTGCAAAGATAGCAGCTATGAGAGGCCATGATGTTACCCTTTATGAAAAAGAAGATTCACTCGGTGGCCAGGTGTTTATCGCGATGAAAGGGGCTGGCCGGGAAGAATTTGGTGTCATTATCCGGAACGAGAGAAACCAGTTGCAGAAGCTCACTGTGCCTGTCTTCTTAAGTTACGAGGTCGACGTTGACTTTGTCCTTGAGAAGGAACCAGATGCGGTCATTATAGCCACAGGTTCAAAGCCAAAGGAATGTCCCGTGACTGGCTGTACCTGGCCGAAGGTCCTGAATGTGTGGAATGTCCTGAAAGGTGAAGGGGATATCGGCCAGAAAGTAATTTTTATTGATTACGACGGTCACCACCAGTCAACAAGTTGTGCCGAGTACCTTGCGGACTCAGGCAAGGTTGTCCATATGGTTACACCCTCCCTCTTCGTTGGCGCTGAACTTGGTCCCTCGCAAGACCTCTATCTCGCAAGGCAAAGATTAATGCAGAAAGGCGTCACGTTTACACCAGATTTCGCAGTCATGGAGATAAAGGGCGCTGAGGTTCACGGGTTTAACGTATATTCCAATGAATGGAGAGTCTTTGAAGGATATGATACTGTTGTGGTTGCCATGGGGAATCAGGCTGAGGACGCTCTATACAAGTCTTTAAAGGGAAGGGTTAAGGAGCTGTATCGCATCGGAGATTGTGTTGCACCACGAAAGGTGGACATGGCAATCTATGAAGGTTATATGACAGGGAAAAGAGTGTAATGGGTATAGATTTAAATGAAGAGAACCGGGTAGATATGAGGAAAGGGTGTGATGTGCTGGTCTTCCTTGAATCTTTCGGTGAAAGCTGTGAAGAGACTAATACATGGCTCTGTTTAGAAGGAAACAGAATCAGCAAGGGACTTGGGGGGAGCCTCTTGGCCCTCAGCATGGGAGAACCCCTTGAAGAGGCATCGATACTTGCAGAAACAGGAATATCAACCCTCTATATCCTGAAGAATGATCTGTTCTCAGAATATTGTCATGAGGTCTTCACCTGGGCAATCATTCAATTTGTCAGGGAACTTCATCCGAGACTTTTTCTCCTCGTCAATAGTGATATGGGGATGGAGCTTGCCCCGTCCATTGCGTACCATTTAGAAACAGCAGCAGTTACCGATTGTGTCGATATCAAGCATGAAGGGGGATGCCTTTCCTATATTAAACCTGCCTATGAAGGACAATATGAAAGGGAAATTTCCTTTTCACCAGGTGTCATTGAGATCGCAACATTCAGGCGGGAAGCGCTGGACAAGGGATTAAAGGCTGAAAGAGGCGATATAAAAGTAGTCGAAAAACAGATTGATATTACCCCTGAAATCATTCGCACAAGGATCCTCGACCGCATACCGCCCGATTTCAGGACATCCGATATTATCCATGCAAAAAGGATTATTGGTACAGGTGCGGGAATTGCCGATAAAAAAATTTTCCCCGTATTGGAGGAGTTCGCAGAACTTCTTCAGGGCTCGCTGGGAGCAACACGGCCCGTCGCTGATGATGGCTACCTTCCAAAAGAGAGGATGATCGGGCAAACAGGCAAGATGGTGTCTCCGGAACTCTACGTATCCTTAGGCATCTCCGGATCCCCGCACCATGTGGCAGGGATCCAGGAATCAAAAAGGATTATTGCTGTGAACAAGGATACACGGGCTCCGATTTTTCAGCTTTCCGATATTGGTTTTATCGGGGATTTGAAGAAGATATTACCCAAGCTTGTGAAACGTATCAAGGAATGGCAAGAAAGTTGAAAGAATTTGATGTCATTGTGGTTGGTGCAGGGCCTGCCGGGGCATCTGCTGCCCTGAGAATGGCTCAGAGGGGACTTGATGTACTACTCCTCGAACGAGGCGAGACACCAGGTGCAAAGAACATGTTTGGCGGCATGATGCCATTTTTCCCTGTTGCAGAGGAACTCATCCCTGATTTCTGGATGAAAGCACCCTGGGAACGCCATGTGGTAAAGAGGATTTTGTATGTGTCGGCAAAGACATCTTCAACCTCTATGGTATTTGAAGCTGATGCCTTTGATTGTCCGCCTTATAACGGATTTACTCTGTTCAGGCCAGTTTTTGACAGATGGCTGGCAGAAGAGACAACAAAGGCAGGGGCAACACTGCTGTGCAGTTGTCTTGTGAAAGACCTCATCTGGAAGGGTAAAGAAGTAAGTGGGGTAAAGGTCGGTAGAGATAACGGTAATGTACGGGCCAAGGTCGTTGTGGCATGTGATGGCGTGCTCTCCTTCCTTGCCCAAAAAGCGGGGCTTCGTAAAGACTTTATCCCATCGCAGATGGCGCTTGGCGTTAAAGCCCTCTTCCGTCTTACTGAAGAAATGATTAATGAGCGATTCAATCTTGTTCGCACACAGGGCGCGACATGCGAATTTCTCGGCTGCACCGACGGGATCAGGGGAGGAGGCTTTATATACACACAAACAGAAACCCTTTCAGTAGGCATCGTACTACATCTGGATGCCCTAAAAAAAAGTGGTAAAGCGCCATACCTGCTCTTTGAGGAATTTATCGGGCTTCCCCCTGTGCGCAGATACCTCAAGGATGCCAGGTTAGTCGAATACTCAGCCCATCTACTTCCTGAAGGGGGATACAGGATGGTGCCGAAACTTTTTACCGACGGGATGCTGGTTGCGGGGGACGCAGCCGCACTCTGTTACACGAATGGACTTAACCAGGAGGGGATGAATCTTGCCATTGCTTCAGGCTTCATGGCAGCGGAAACAGTTATTGATGCCTTTACAAGGGGTGATTTTTCATCGAAACAATTGAGTCAGTATGAGGCTCGTCTGAAAGAAAGTTTTGTCCTGAAGGATATGAAGACCTTCAAGGAAGCTGTTTCATGGATGCACACGGAACGACTCTTTTCAGAATACCCGCAACTCATTAACAGAATCATGGAAGAGATATATCGTTCCGATGGGAAGCCACGAAGGAAAATCGGCAAGATTGGATGGGATGCAGTTAAGGGCACTATATCGAAACGAGACCTTATTGCCGACCTTTTAAAAGGAGGAAAATCTCTGCTATGGTAGTGGATGACCTCTTCAAATTCACAAGTTTCATGGTTCATGAAGAACCCTCGATAAGGGTCAATCAGAGCACCTGTGCGGGATGCGATCACAAAGCCTGTACATTTGTATGCCCGGCTCGTTGTTACCAATGGAATGAAGAAAGAAGGAGGATCGACTTTGCCTATGAGCAATGCCTCGAGTGTGGAACCTGCTTGCTGATCTGTGACCGGGGCGCCCTTGATTGGAATTATCCTGTAGGCGGCTTTGGTGTTCGCTTTCGACTCACATAAAGGAAAGACCAATGAAGATATTAGTATTCTTAAAGGTAGTAGAAGATACAAGGATTCCCCTTGAATACAGCTATAATACGGGTAAACTCTTTCATGAGGGGAACGTACACCACCTGAATCGCGCGGATCAAACAGCAATCGAGACTGCCCTCAGGATTAAAGAAAGATTTTCTGATACCCACATAACCCTTATCCATATGGGGTCGGTATCAGGGGAGAGGTGGATCCGTGAAGGTCTCGCCCTTGGTGCAGATGAGGGGCTCCGTATCTGGGATGAACATCTCGATGAGTGCTCTGTCAATTCCAAGGCACTAATATTTGCAAGGACTGCACAAATCCTCGGTTTCGACCTCATTCTCGCAGGCAATAAAAGCGCAGATACCATGATCGGGCAATTGGGCATTCTACTTGCATCATGCCTGAATCTTCCGGTGGTATGTTCGGTTATAGAGGTAAATGTTAATCGGAAAGAAAGGAAGATTATCGCTTTAAAAAGCCTCTCAAGAGGTTATAAAGAAAGGGTTGAATGTCCCCTTCCTCTTGTCATGACAATGGAAACCATTGACGCTATCCAGAGCTACGCGTCTTTTCCGGCCCTGCTAGACGCACAGGGGAAAGAGATCCCCTGTTGGGATCTCGCAGATATTGGTATTCCCGCAGCGTTGATTCGTGAAAAAAATGCTTTATCAAGCTCCGGACCGTTCATGTTCCCCAAGCCAAGACTCAGGTTCATACCTGCACCTGATTCTACACTTCTCGCCTTTGAACGGATTAGCAAACTCCTCGCAGGCACTATTAAACCACGAGGGGGAAAGATAATAAAAGACGATGAGGACAGCGTGGTAGGGAAACTCTTTCAAACCCTTCTCAAAGAAGGGTGGTTGGACCACCTCAAAAAATCACCGTTGCAACAATGACCTTGAGTAGTAGGGATCTCATTGCTGAGGAAGAATCCAGAAGATGTTTGACCATGGGGGCAGGTCATCTCTGCCAGATTGAGATGGAAGGTAAAGCAGATTCCCGGCAGACATACAGGGCCCTGGCTTTGTCCAGAAAGGAGCTGGTAGCAGATATTATTCTGTGCGGCAAAGAATTCCTGGATTACAAGAATGGTCAGGTTGGAGCCTTTGGGGAGCATCATCTCGGGTCGCCTTTTGTCCGGTGATGAGAATCAGGTGCTTAAGGGGGGTCGCGCATCATGGATGGTGCACGAAATATCGATCTCTGTATTACGGAGAACTGCCCTCCAGGGGAGCGTGCGTCGCTATTACTGTAAATCAAGGATGGTCAGTGCGAGCATGAGGACATGGGACACGATACTCTGAGCAAAAAACCTTTGTCTTATCGTTTACGAGACTCGGTCAAATACCATCAGAAGAACGGGTCTCCGATGTTAGTTCTTAATTTCCCACTCAAAGTAATAGTTCTTCACCCTTCCTGGAGACCCGTTTTTGAATCTCATATGAGAGGGAATTTTATTGCTTTTGATAACATCGTGTCCTTGGTAAATCACGCCGACCCTCAAGAGACCAAGATCTTTTTGGACGGCTTGGTTCGTAAAGGATTCCTTGAGCAGGAAGGTTTTCCAATATTTTCTCGTTATCCATATGTCTCCGTTATCATCCCTGTGAGGAACAGGCGGGAGGATATTACTGACTGCCTTCAATCCTTGAGCCGGCTTGATTACCCGGAGGAGAAGATGGAAGTCATAGTGGTTGACGACGCCTCCGATGACAACACCCCTGATGTGGTCTCCGCATTTCCGGTTCATCTCATTGCACTCAAAGAACACAAACAGGCCTCTTGTTGTCGGAATCTGGCTGCCCAAAGGGCTCAAGGTGAAATCCTGGCTTTTTTAGATTCTGATTGCGTTCCAGACCCTTTATGGTTGAGGGAGCTTATCCCAGCCTTCAGTGATCCGTCTAACGGCGCAGTGGGAGGTATGGTTGACTCTTACTTTAATGAAAAAGGCCTGGATTGTTATGAGAAGGTGAGGTCTTCTCTGAATATGGGTTCTTGGCCCAAGAGTTCCCGGAATGGGGATAGTTTTTTTTATCTCCCCTCCTGTAACCTTCTGGTTCGAAAGGCTCTCTTTTTACAGTTGGGAGGTTTTAGAGAAGATATGTCTGTTGGAGAAGACGTGGACTTTTGCTGGAGGTTGCAGGATCAGGGGCACCATAGTGAATACAGGCCTGTTGGCAAGGTATACCATAAACACCGAAACAAAATGAGACATTTCTGCTCCCGGCGTTTTGATTACGGGACATCAGAACCTTTGTTACAGCTGATCCATGCTCTGAGAATCAAACAATTCGTTTTTTCCCTACCGGATTTTATCTTTTGGGGTCTGGCCCTTTTATCGATTACCTCAGGGTGGATACCATTGTTGGGTTTGTGTGGGGTAATCCTTTTGACCGATTCGCTCATTAAGCTTGCCAAGATACGCCAAAAGAATATCCCGTTACACTTTCCTCGCCTTCTCTTCGCCACATTTCGAAGCTATTGTGCTTTTTTATACCATTGCTGCGCCTTTGTCTCTCGTTATTATCTTTTTTTGGTGCCCTTAATATTCATAGTGGCACCCCTGGTTTCGGCTATTGTTTTATGTATGCATCTTTTGACAAGTATCGGGGAGTATTTCATAAAAAAACCGCGCTTAAATTTCCTTTTTTTCCTGTTATATTTTACTGTTGATCAAGTCTCTTATCAATTAGGTGTGTGGTGGGGTTGCCTCAAAAGGCTTTGTTTCAACCCCATAAATCCTCATCTTGTAAGAAAGTCCTCTCATAAAGTAATAGGATGACAGATTCAATACTTCACTTAGCCGGTCAGCTTTTTAAAAATGGTCTTCGTTTTCAATATCTGAAAAGGACAGGAAAACCAGGAAGACCCCAGGCTGTTAGTATTGAAATTACGCATCATTGCATTGCGAAATGCGTCATGTGTAATATCTGGAAAATTCCGCGAGAAGTGCCGATCCTCTCAATAGCTGATTGGATCCGTCTCCTTGCATCTGACTTTTTTTCTGACCTCAGGGAATTGGACGTAACCGGAGGTGAACCTTTTTTAAGAAAGGACCTATTGGATCTTTTTATAGGTATTTGTGAATTAAAACAGAGTAATCTGAAGACCCTTAAGTCCATTGCCGTTACCACGAACGGTTTTTTGACCAGTCGTGTTTTGGAATATACTGAAAAAATTCTGCAAAGGTTGGGGGATAAGCATATTGATTTAGTTATGGTTTGTGCAATGGATGCTATAGGAGAAATACACGAAAAGATAAGAAACTATAAAGATGCCTGGTTAAGGGTCAATAAGACCATCGAAGGGCTGAAAAGGCTCAGAGAGAAATTTCCCAATCTTATCATCGGATTAAAGACAACCATCTTACCTGTCAACGTGGGGGAGTTGGAAGATATTGCCCAATATGCCGATTCACATGGTTTGTTTACCATCATATCACCCTGTATCATTACTAAGGCTCGCTATTTAAATTATGACCATGCGGATGATTTGGCTTTCACTCGAGAAGATATAGGGAAAATGATTAGTTTTTACAAAAGCCAACGATTTAGGTGGAGTTATCATGGGGACAAGCTGGTTCAATATCTTAAAACAGGAACAATGAGGAAACCCTGTTCATGCGGTTTTAACTATTTCTTTGTCCGAAGTACCGGGGAGTTGTACTTATGCCCTCTCATAGATGTCGGGCTTGGCAATATCAAAGATATCCCTGTCAGGGATCTTTTTTTCTCTGAACGGGCATCTCATATTCGTCTAAAAATCGGCAGATACCCTGAGTGCAAACAATGCACGGAGCCGGGTTTGGAGCGCTATGCCCTTTTTTATGAAGGATTTACCTATTTTTCTCTACTTTTAAAGATGGGTCGAAAGAAGTTTCTTCAATTGCATCATCATTTGGGACTTGATAAATATTTAAATTAAGGTTTAAAATCGCTGAAAGATTCTTCAATTACACCAAGAAGCAGAATAGACATGTAGCCAAGGAGAAGAAGGATCATGATTAAGATAATGATCGCGCCAAACCGATATATACAGGGTCCTCGGGTTCTCAAGGAGACAGGTAAATATATCGTCCACTTAGGTTCAAAGATGTTCCTCATCGGCGGCCCTACAGCATTGTCTGCTGTACAGGAGCAAGTTTCGGCAAGCCTTAAAGAGCATTCGATGGGGTACCACTTTGAGGCGTTTTCAGGAGAATGTACCCGGGCAAGCGCGGCCCAGCATGTAGAAAAGGCACGCGAGTTTGGAGCAGATGTGGTTGCAGGAGTCGGTGGCGGCAGGGCAATCGATAC
>MGQF01000081.1:0-6905 GCA_001797745.1 Deltaproteobacteria bacterium RBG_13_52_11 | reverse complement strand
GGTTCAGCGCTTGTCATAATCCCGACCGTGGCATCAAATGATGCACCATGCAGTGCCCTGTCCGTTCAATATAAGGAGAACCATATGCTTGATCGGCTCTTGATACTGAAAAGAAATCCAGATGTTGTTTTGGTGGACTCACAGGTTATTGCCGCGGCGCCGACAAGGTATTTTGTTGCGGGCATGGGAGATGCCCTTGCAACCTGGTTTGAAGCATTTACATGCACGAAGTCAAGCGCAAAGAACCTTTCCGGCGGTGTAACAACTGCTGCGGCTCTCAACCTCGCAAGGCTTTGTTATGATACGCTCATGGAATACGGGGTCAGCGCAAAACTGGCTGTTGACCACGACGCTGTAACCCCAGCTGTTGAAAGGGTCATCGAAGCCAACATCCTGTTGAGCGGGTTAGGTTTTGAAAGTTCCGGTTTGGCTGCCGCCCACGGGATTCATGAAGGCCTGCTTGCTTTAGGGGGAACAGAAGGGGCCTTGCACGGAGAGTTGGTTGCCTTTGGAACCATTGCGCAGCTTGTGATGGAAAACTATCCCACAGAGGAGATCGAGAAGGTAATCTGTTTCTGCAACGTCGTGGGACTGCCTGTTACCTTGAGACAACTGGGTGTTTCGGATGTATCGCCGGAGAACCTCATGAAGGCAGCTGAAATTGCCTGCATGGAGGGACTGACAACACACAATTCCTATTTTGAAATCAATCCTGAGTTGATTTTAGGGGCCATCATTGGGGCTAACGCCTTGGGCGAGGCCAGCCTCGAGCGCTCATAATTCATGAGTCTCTGTGGCATTAGAGATCGGGAAGGCTACCCTGAGGGCCTTCTGTGAATCAACTATGTAAGGCGAGTGCGAATTCTGCTGTACAGCATTTTGAAAAATAGGTGAGAGGGAGGTAACGACGTCATGACAGACTATGCGGCTTTAAAGAAAAGGGTGGACGAACTGGCAGAAAGAGTCTGGGATGTGCCGGCCATTGAGGCCAGAATTAAAAAACTGTCTGCAGGGGGAATCCCCAAGAAGAAACTTAACCGAGATGAGATATTGGCCAACAAGGAGCAAATCCTCGATCGCGTTCAGTGGCGGGCCGAGGAATATAACTTTATCCTCAAGAATTGTGCCCAGGGTACTGCGCTTGCCCTGATGGAAGAATTTGGCCTGGGCAATATGGAGATCATTAAGGCCTTAACCCCATTTCCCGGCATCGGCGGGACCGGCGAGATATGTGGGGGGATAACCGGGAGTCTGATTACCTTTGGGCTCTATTTCGGCAGTGACGACCGGCTGGATTATGAAGCGATGAATAACACTATCATGATTGCCCAGAAATTTATGGCCTTTTTCGAAGGCGAAGTAGGTCATATGTATTGCGCTGACATCATCGAAACGGTGATACTTGGACATAGACTAAATCCCGGGGAAAGCGAAGAGGCTATGGAGACCTTCTCGATGGAGAAGGGTTTTGAGAAGTGTGGTCTGCCTCCAGGGATAGGTGTCAGGCTTGCCGCTGAGTTTATTATCGATAGCATGAAGTGAAGTAATAGGAATCTCACGTTTTGCACCCCTTTTCTCAGGGGAAAAGCTCTATACTATATTACAATGTTCTGAAAAGGATCTATGTCCGGTATAGTTTGGCATATCTTTACCTTTGGTGTGATTGGTATTTTTTTGATTGTGCTCACGTATCGTACGTTAGCGATCATCAGGCTACCGATCCATCTGAGATGGGAGTTGGCACCGATCCCGCATGAAAAGGGGAAGGGGCGATATGGAGGTTCCTATCTCGAGGATTATGAATGGTGGAATAAGCCTCAACACAGGTCCCTGATCGCTCCAATGATATATATGGCAAAGGAAATCTTGCTGCTGAGGGGCGTGTGGAAGCATTACACGGCATTATGGCCGTTTACCTTTTCATTGCACATGGGCATATACCTGATTGCAGGGATGCTCTTCTTGCAGGTGGTAAATGCCGTGTTATTGATTGCTCAATCACCATTGTACGTCCTGGATTTTTCCCTGGGGATTGCCTCCGTTTTCGCATTGGGGGGGTATCTGCTCGGAAGCCTGGGGACTATCGGTTTACTCCTTAAACGTTCCCTTGATCCCAATCTCAGGCCATTCAACACTATCTCAACGTATGTTAATCTCTTGTTATTGGGCGCAGTCTTTATCAGCGGCGGTTATGCCTGGTTACATTCGGGGGATTTCATATCTAACATGAGCCTTTTTATGAAAAGTCTCATCACTTTTGATACTGGTCTGACCGTTACATTCCCCCTATCGCTACACATAGTTACTGCATTATTGTTCATCCTGTATCTCCCCTTGACAGATATGATTCACTTTATTGCCAAGTTCTTTACCTATCATTCAATACGATGGGATGATAAACCACAGGATGAGAAGATGGAACAAGAGTTGAACGCTCTTTTAACTCAACCTGTTAGTTGGTCGGCTCCCCATGTAAAAGCTTATGGCAAAAAAAGCTGGGTAGATATTGCAACAGCAGAGATGCGTGATGAAAAAAAATCTTAAATTAACTGATTTCTCAAAAGGTGGGGAGAGGCAGCTAACCGAGGTAAACATTAATGAGCTGATACCATTACCACCCCCCTATGATAAGATAGAAGAACTGCCGGAGTTCAAGCGGCTTACTGACGAACAGAGGGAAAGACTGGTCTGCAATCTCGATGGCGTTGTATCCTACGCAGCTCTGCCCAAGCCGAAGAATAAAAAGAAAGAAAAGAAGTATGTCGAGCAGTTTGTCTCGGGACTAAAAAAGCTCCTGAGTAAAGAGAACAACTGGACATTTCTGCAGCCTCTGCTACTCTCCCTCGATTATTGCGCCCAGTGTCAGACATGCAATGATGCCTGTCCAGTGTACCTTGCCAGCGGCAAGAATGACCTCTACCGACCCACCTATCGCTCGGAAATCTTCCGCCGCCTGGTTAACAAATATGCAAAGCCCGGTGGGAGGCTACGTGCCAAGCTCAATAAAGGGGATATTGAGCTCAACTGGACCACTATAACCAGGCTGTATGAACTCAGCTACCGGTGTAATCTCTGCCGGCGCTGTGCCCAGTCCTGTCCAATGGGCGTTGATAACGCCCTTATAACCCGTGAACTACGAAAACTCTTCAGCCAGGAACTGGGCTGGGCGCCGAAGGAGCTCCACGAGAAGGGTACGGTGCTCCAGCTTGAGGTCGGCTCCCCCACCGGCATGAAACCGCATGTTGCCAAGGACAACTTGAAGTTTCTGGATGAGGATTTTACCGAGGCCACGGGTATTGAAATCTCGACACCATGGGACAAGGAAGGCGCTGATGTCCTGTTAATGCACAGCGCCGGTGACATAGTCTCGTTTCCCGAAAGCCCGATTTCTTTCAGTATTTTATGCAATGCCGCAGGAGTCAGCTGGACCCTCTCATCGGAGATACCGGGATACGATGGCGTCAACTACGGTCTCTTCTATGACGATGTCCAACTGGCCAAGATTGCTATCAGGCATGCACAGATTGCCAAAAAGCTCAAGGTAAAGAAGATAGTCATGGGAGAGTGCGGACATCAGCACAAGGCCTTTATGACAGTAGCCGACAGGGTGTTTACCGGAGACCTGAACATACCACGGGAGAGTGTGATGACTTTTTTGGAGAACATAGTCTTCAGCGGTAAAATTAAGTTCGATTCGTCAAAAAACGATTTTTCGGTAACCCTTCATGATCCCTGTAATATAGTGAGGAATCTGGGCATTGTTGAGCCGCAGCGAAGGATCCTTCGCTATCTCTGCCCCCAGTTCCGTGAGATGCAACCTCACGGCGTGGACAACTACTGTTGCGGTGGTGGCGGTGGTTTAAGCGTGATGTCTGATGTCAACTTCACCGACTGGAAGGTGCACGTTGCTGGCAGGATGAAATTTAAACAGGTCCTTGATGCATTCAGTGACCAGTCAGGTCCAGAGGTAAAAAAATACGTATGCGCACCGTGCTTAAACTGCAAGCTGCAATTCCGTGATATGTTCAGTTACTACGGGGCACGGGAAAAATCCGGCATTATTTGCAGCGGTCTTGCCGAATTAATTGTTAATGCAATGGTTGATATTAAAAAACCTTTCATTGAATGGAAAGAGTATTAAGGAGAATATGCGGATGCTGTTGCTTTGATTGTTCTTCAATAGCGCCAACAATTGACAGTAATATTTTTTTTCATTATATAAAAAGGGAAGTAGCACAGGCAGTAGGTAAGGGAAACGCACCGTTGATAAGTACCGGTTGCGGAACTTGC
The DNA here is from genome assembly GCA_001797745.1 of Deltaproteobacteria bacterium RBG_13_52_11. Taxonomy (GTDB): domain Bacteria; phylum Desulfobacterota; class B13-G15; order B13-G15; family RBG-16-54-18; genus RBG-13-52-11. The sequence continues at coordinate 2,615 of MGQF01000081.1, read as the reverse complement.
TTCAAAACCCTCCATTTCAAGATGATAGAGGATAGGGATATAGAGCTTGATGTCCCGGGATAAATTTATTTTGATATGATAATTTCTATCGGGTATACTATATTTATGCTTGCGGTACTGTAGAACTGCAGAATGGTGGCATGGAAACTGTCCGAGAGGAGGTTACTTTTTATGGCTCAAATCGAACTCGCCGGCAATATGTACGAAGTTGATGAGCATGGCTTTTTGCAGGAACCAGAAAAATGGAATGAAGATATCGCAAAAGCGTTCGCTGTGCTGGAAGGTGTAACCGAATTAACAGAAGATCACTGGACGGCAATTAATTACCTGAGAAACTATTACCTCGAAAACGGTATTTGCCCGATGATAAGAAGGCTTATCAAGGAAACCGGTTTTAACCTGAGCCGACTCTATGAGCTCTTTCCGCAGGGACCTGCAAACTCCGCCTGTAAGTGGGCAGGGGTGCCAAAGCCAACAGGATGCGTATAAATTTAAGCACCTGTCGGTCTAAGTCAACTTTTTTAGGATATTAACTAACAGCATGGAAAAGTGCTCACTAGTGGTACGCCTGCGATGGTTAAAGCGCCTTGCATATTCAGCCGCATACGGCGAAAGCCGTTCTCTTTGATGCTACCTTAAACCCATTCATAATCTACATTGAGCACACGTAAGTCTCCCTCATCTTGCTTTCCACTGCTTGGTATAATTATTCTTTGGTATAATCATTCTCTTGACATTTATTGTTTTCATGCTATTATGCCACTTTGCTGGTGGCTAAAATGGAATTTTACCCATCTGAATCAATTTTTCCGGAGCACTGCTTATTATCAACCATTTTTCAAAGGAGGGTATAGCCATGTCAGAGAAATTGGGGAAATTGCTATCGGATTTGAAGGAACCAGAGGCCTTAGCATTCGTTGATAAGGCCCTGGGGGAGGGGGCTGATCCTGAGGAACTTTTAGCGGATGCAAAAGAAGGGATGAATATTGTGGGGCAGAGATTTTCCAAAGGGGAATACTTCATCCCGGACCTTGTTTTTTCCGGAGAGATCCTCAAGGGCATCGTCCAAAAGCTTGAGCCCAAACTCAAGGCAGCCAAAGGTAAGGAGGCTCAGCGCTTGGGCAAGGTCATTATTGGGACGGTGTCCGGCGACATCCACGACATTGGGAAGGACCTTGTCGTCTTTATGCTCGATGTCAGCGGATTTGAGGTTACGGATCTGGGCATTGATGTCCCGGTGCAAAAATTCGTGGATGCGATCAAAAAGACCAACAGCACGGTGGTCGGACTGAGCGGGTTTTTGACCTTGGCATTTGATTCCATGAAGGAGACCGTGGATGCGATCAAAAAGGCCGGGCTCCGGGACAAGGTAAAGATCATGATCGGAGGCGGCCAGATTGACGATTATGTCCAGAAATATACCGGGGCGGATGCCTTTGGCAAAGACGCCATGGAGGCCGTTAAACTGGCCAAAGGCTGGATAGGAGGGTAAGACCATGGAAAAGAAATGGGAAGAGATGTCAGCAGATGAAAAGCAGGAGGCGCAGTTTCAAAAGCTGCTTTCTCCGAAACTCCCTGATGGGAAAGATCTCCCGTTCCAAAGCCCGGAGGCCGAGGCTAACTATAAAAAAAGCATATCCAGAATTAAAGATGCCATTCAGTTAAAAACGACTCCGGACAGGGTGCCGATCACTTTACTTCCTAGCATGTTCCCTTTTATTAATGCCGGAATGACCGTTCAAGAGGCCATGTATGACTATGATAAATGCGTCGCAGCCTTTAAGAAATTCATCGTGGACTTTAAGCCGGATATGCATATAGGCGCTGCAGCGCCGGGGCCGGGAAAATTCTTTGAAATTCTTGACTACAAGTTATATGCCTGGCCGGGGCATGGGGTCTCGCCTACAAGTAGCTACCAGTGCCATGAGGGAGAATACATGAAGGCGGAGGAATATGATCTCCTGATGACCGACCCGTCGTTTTACTTCAGAAATTTCTACCTTCCGCGCGTATTCGGAGCGTTAGGGGGATTCCAAATGCTTCCCCCTCTCACCGGCATACTCGAAATGTATGGAGTTGCCTTTAATTTTATACCCTATGCCCTTCCCCCCGTTCAAGCCACCTATAAGGCCCTTTTTGAGGCCGGGGCTGAAGCCCTGAAATGGGCGATGGCTATGGGTGGTTCAAATGGTGAATTGGCATCATTAGGATTCCCGAATATCCTCGGCGGATTTACCAAGGCACCGTTTGACACAATCGGCGACACCCTGAGAGGCACCAAGGGGATAATGATGGATATGTACCGGCAACCAGATAAGCTCATCAAAGCCATGGAGGCACTAACGCCAATCATGATTGGTATGGGAATAGGGGCGGCACAACAGACCGGAAATCCTCTCATATTCATGCCCCTCCATAAAGGTGCTGATGGCTTCCTCTCCGATGAGCAGTTCAAAAAATTCTACTGGCCTACCTTTAAACAGGTCATGGTGGGTCTCATTGAGGGGGGATGTATACCATTCCCTGCGCTTGAGGGGCATTGGGGCTCGCGTCTGAAAGTTATCCAAGACATACCGAAAGGTAAGACGGTATGGATGGTTGACCAGACAGATATG
>MGQF01000080.1:39567-44852 GCA_001797745.1 Deltaproteobacteria bacterium RBG_13_52_11 | reverse complement strand
GGTCGGTGTGCGTTCATGGCCTCGACGACATTGGCGACTGTCAAGATCCTCGCCTCGAGCATGATCTCATCACCTGAAAGACCCTGGGGATACCCGGAGCCGTCCATCAGTTCGTGATGCTGAAGTACGATCTGGGCAACCGGCCACGGGAATTTTATCCCCTTCAATACATCGAAGCCTGCTCGCGGATGCATTTTAACCATCTCGTATTGGATTTCTGTCAACGGGCCGGGTTTATTAAGGATCTCGGCAGGTACGATGATCTTGCCGATATCATGGACGGATCCGGCCATGTGGATGCCCTCGATCTGCTCTTCAGAAAGGCCCATCTCCTCGGCAATAGCACAGGCCAACTGTGTTGCCCGCGGTTGATGACCTGCGGTATATTGGTCTTTCATCTCGACGGTTGATGCCAGGGCATTGATTGTCGTCACCAGCATTTCCCGCATTTGTTGATAACTGCGGCGTAGTTCTACCTCTGCTTGCTTGCGGTCGGTGATATCCCGGGCAATCCCACAGAGACCGACGATCTCCCCGGCGCTGTTATGTAAGGGAACCTTGATAATGTGGATTATATCTGAGCTTCCTTTTATTGGACTAAGTTCTTCTTTATCGACGATCTCACCTCTGAGGACACGTAAATCGTCCTCCATAATCTTTGCCGACCTTTCCTCCCCGAATAGGTCTTTGCTCGTTTTCCCGATCAATTTCGAGGGGGTGGTGCCGTGAATTCTTGCCTGGGCAGGATTAACAAACGTGAATCTGAGATTACGATCTTTGATGTAAATTTTGTCCTCGGCTGATTCGAAGACAGTACGGAACCGTTCCTCGCTTTCCCGAAGCTTCTCCTCTGCCTGCTTGCGCTCGGTGATGTCGCGCGCAATCCCACAGAGACCGATGATCTCCCCAGTGCTGTTGTGTATTGGAACCTTGATAAGGTGGTGTACGGCTAAGCTTCCTTTTAATGGGCTAGGTTGTTCTTTATTGATGATCTCCCCTCTGAGGACACGCAAGTCGTCCTCTATAATCTTTACCGACCTTTCCTCCCCGAAGAGGTCTTTGCTCGTTTTCCCGATCAATTTCGAGGCAGGGACACCGTGATCTCTTGCCATAGCAGGATTAACAAACGTAAATCTGTGATCACGATCTTTGATGAAAATGATGTCCTCGGCTGATTCGAAGACAGTACGGAACCGTTCCTCGCTCTCCCTCAGCGCCTCCTCTGCCCTCTTGCGCTCGGTAATGTCGCGGATGAGCATGCTTGATCTGGGCTGTCCGTCTTGGCTTTGAAACACTACAGACGTCACTTCTGCGGGGAATGGTTGACCATCGCTTCGCACTAATGTGAGTTCGCCTCTGAATCTGCCGGTACGTTTTCTCTCCTCCAAAGCAAGAGGCAATCGCGGATCAGTTTGGTCGACCACCCCGTTTCTGCCCATCTGAGTAATTTCGGCTTCGGTGCACCCAAACATGCGGCACGCTGCTGGGTTGGCTTTAAAAATACTGCCATCGGGAGCTGTCAGCAGGATCGCGTCTTCGCTGTTCTCGAAGAGGGAACGGTAGCGCTCCTCGCTCTCCCGAAGCTCTTTCTCCGCCCGCTTCCGCTCAGTGATGTTCTCCGCAATCTCTATAAAACCCGTCACCGTGCCATCATCCCCGAAGACCGGAAAGGCTTGAACCCTCACATTATAACGACTGCCATCATCCCGTACCCCTTCAGTCTCAGCTTCTGCTGGTTGGCCCGTAGCCATTGCCCGGACTCCAGGACAGTGCGGGCACACCGCATCCCGTTTTTCGAATTCACGAAAACACTTTTTGCCGATTAAGTCATTAAGAGGTTTGTTAATCTGTCTGCCTTCAGCGGCGCTTGCCATGAGTATCGTGTGGTTGGCATCTATGAGGTTGATCCCAAGGTCAATATTTTCCACAAGAGTGCGATATCGCGTCTCGCTTTCCTTAAGCTTGACATACGCACTTTGAAGTGCCTCCTCTGCCCGCTTGCGCTTGGTGATGTCGCGGGCAATGATTGCTAACCTGCTGATCATACCATCTTTATCCGTAATAGGGTGCACAACCGTATCGTACCAGATACCATCGCGTTCATCCTCAAACCTGACTTCTCTGCTGGTCTCAAAGACCTGCGAGATGATTGATCGCCGCCTCTTGGCAATATCCTCAGGCAGGGAGTCATCGGTAAGAGTGCCAATCAATTCTGCTCTGCTTTTTCCAAGTCTTTCTGCGGCGATTTTATTGAGTTCCAGAATTACTCCCCGGGAATCCAGCAATATGACGGAATCTGTCGGTGCATTAATGAGTGCTCGTAAAGTCGCCTCGCTCTCCCGCAGCGCTTCCTCTGCTCGCTTGCGCTCCGTGATGTCGCGCGTGACGCCGAGAACGCTGACGACCCTTCCGTGCTCGTCCAGCTCGGGAATGTGGCGGACTTCAAAAACCCGGTAGCCCCTCTCCGTTGGCCAGAGCGCTTCGAAAGTATTAGGGAGGCCTTGTTTAAACACCTGTTTGATCGCGGCGTGCAAGGCCTCGTTTTGCCCGGGAGGTCCGATGGCAGCGAGTTCGTGAAGCGTCTTGCCGATGAAGTGTTCCAGCGGAACGCCAAACGCCCGCGTGACTGCGGGATTGACGTAGAGATGGCGGCATTCCTTGTCGAATCGGGCAATGAAGTCGGGGAAATTATCTACCAGGGTGTGCAGCTGCCGCTCCGTCTCGCGCAGCGCCTCCTCAGCCCGCTTGCGCTCGGTGATGTCAATCCCTGTACAAACCAGACAGATGGCATTTTCAATTTTTGTGCGTCTTCCTGTAATGTAAAAGGGAATTTCCTTTCCTGGTTTCGTGAGGACGTCTATTTCTAATGAAGCCTGTCCTAGAGTGAGGGCTTCCTGTACTGCCTCGGCAGCGATGTTTTTATCTTCTTTTGCAACGAAGTCCAGAACATTCATTTTTGCTATCTCGCTTGCAGAATATCCAGTGACGTTTTCTACATTCCTATTCCATTGTATAATATTTCCTTTATCGCCGAAGATAAACAAGAGGCCCGGTGAACTGTTCATCACGGAGTCGGAAAATTTTTTTTCTTTTAATAAAGCGTCCTCTGCCTCCTTGCGCTTTGTGATGTCACGCGCCACGCTCAAGATGGCCTTCTCCTTGCCGAACATGATAGGATGTTCGTTGACCTCGGCCATGATCTTCCAACCACTTCGTGATACGTATGTTGTCTCGAACCTGTTCCAGCCAACCTTATGGGTTTCCCTGACGTGATCGGCAATTGAGGCACGGTTCTCAGGGGTCACGATTTCGCGCAGATTTCTGCCCACCAGGTTTTTCCCTGACCATTCGAGTTGTTGTGCGCCGATTTCATTGATGTGGAGGATAGTACCCTCATCATCGTGGACCAGGACGGTATCGGGAATCGCTTCAAACAGCGTTCGGAACCGGGATTCGGATTCCCGCAGTTTTTCCTCCGCCTGCCTGCGTTCGGTGATGTCCATGCCTGAGCTGAGCGTGCCGATATTTTTTTCTTGTGCATTTTTCAAAAGAGTATTGTGCCAGGCTATCATTCTTTCTGTGCCGGATTTCGTCAAAACCGGGTTTTCGTAGAATTCAGTTATTTCCCCTTCGCCTGCCACGAGCTTCCGGAAAACGCCCTTTACACCCTTACGAACATGCGCGGGTAAACAGGTTGTGAACCAATTCTTGCCGAGGAGTTCCCCTTCTTTATATCCGAGTATTTGATTGCCCTTGCGATTTATGAGGGCGATGTTACCCTTTTTATCTAAAACGACCAGCATCACTTCAGCGATATCCAGGTACTGTTGCGCCTTATCCCGCTCCGTGCGTAGGGTCACCTCGAACTGGTTGCGCTTGCGTCCCGATGCCTCCAATTCAGCAATTCTGTGGCGCAATTTGCTCAGTTCTTTGATGAGTTGTTTTTGAGTTTCGTCGTTGTCTTTCATCTGGTGGTCCCTCTCAATGACAAAGGGCTCATCACCTTTGCCAAGAGACTCTTGAGCAGCAAGTGGGTGTTCAATTGTTTGACGGAGTTCTTATATGCAGGGAGATTGGATTCTCCGCGCCGGGGAAGGGAAATTACAATGTATGAAAAAGCGTAAGAGGATAATGTGAACATAGTACATATCCTCCTGATAAAAGTATACTTATGTTATAGCTATTTTGTCAACAATAAAAGATACTTCGTGATACTTCCCTTTAGCACATATTCTCGTCTAACTTAGAAACCCCCTTTTTTCAAAAGGGAAAACTAGGGGTTTTTCCCCGCCTTGTGCGGGATTAAACCCTTGACCCCTGGAATCCTCCTGCTTTGCGGGATCCCGCAGCCAATAAAATCTAAATTAAGGGGCGGGATTGAACCCTCAAGCCATGGCATCCTGTTAAACAAGTGGGCTACAATGCGATTGTCGTAGGAAAGAGAGGGTGCTATAGTCTTGCGCAAGGAGCGCACGAGATGCCACGTTCATCACCAGATAGCAAAAGGGTCCTCCTTGTCAACCCGAATGAGATGCAACCGCCGGTTACCCCCATCGGCCTCGATTATATCGCCAGTTCTTTGGAATTGGCGGGGTTCTCGGTGGACCTGATCGATCTCTGTTTCGCTTTCTCTTTTAAAGAGGAGCTGGACGCCTATTTCCAAGGGCATGACCCCATAGCCATCGGGCTTACCGTTCGCAACACCGACGATTGCTACTATCTGAGTCAGGCATTCATCCTCCCGCGCATAAAAGAGATAATCGATTAATAAAGGTAAAGACCCACCGCCCTATTATCCTGGGAGGGGTTGGCTTCTCTGTGATGCCCGAACCCATCTTGGCGTACCTAGGGGCGGATTGTGGGATCTGGGGGGACGGGGAAAGGGCCTTGCCTGCCGTGGTAAAGAGGATGGCAGCGGGGGAGACAATTTCCGGCATCCCCGGTCTGATCTGGCGAGAGGGTGGGGGGTATCACCGCAATCCCCCTGCGTTGCCCGAGCTTTTGGACCTCCCCCTGCCGCGCAGAGGGTTTGTGGATAATCCCCGATATTTTCGCGAGGGGGGTATGGGGAGTGTGGAGACGAAGCGCGGTTGTGAGCAACGGTGCATCTACTGCGCCGACCCCCTGGCTAAAGGAAGAAAGTATCGCCTGCGCCCCCCGTCCATTGTTGCCGATGAGATAGAGGTCCTTTTGAATCAAGGGGTAGATCACCTGCACCTGTGCGACAGCGAGTTCAACCTCCCTTACGAGCATGCGGTAGGGGTCTGTGAGGAGATCATCAGGCG
>MGQF01000080.1:39261-39557 GCA_001797745.1 Deltaproteobacteria bacterium RBG_13_52_11 | reverse complement strand
GAGAGGCTTGCGTGGTATGCCTATCTCAGCCCGGTTCCTTTTACAGAAGAACTCGCCTGTTTGATGCTCAGGGCTGGTTGCAAGGGGATAGACTTCGGGGTTGACCATGGGGCAGATCGCATGCTCAAGAACCTGGGGCGTCCCTTTACCTCCACCGACATCAAGGAGACGGCGGCCATATGCCACCGCTTTGGGGTCCCCTTTATGTATGATCTCCTCTTGGGCGGCCCGGGGGAGAACAGTGAGAGCTTGACCACGTCCATCTCCGTGATGAAGGAGATAGGACCTTCGAGGGT
>MGQF01000080.1:33339-39244 GCA_001797745.1 Deltaproteobacteria bacterium RBG_13_52_11 | reverse complement strand
TCAGAATCTACCCTGGAACGAGGTTGGCTGAAATCGCCTTGGCAGATATCAATAAAGGAGGTGCCAACATCCGGGGAGTCGTCAACTCTGGGTTTTTCTCCCCCATATTCTATGTCTCAAACGCTGTGGGCGATGAGTTGTACCCCTTGATCGCCTCTCTGGTGAAGGGGGACGAGCGATTCTTTTTTGGCGGGGGGGAGGAGATTGAGGCCAACTATAATTACAACGCAAACAGCGTCCTCATAGAGGCCATCATGAAGGGATACCGCGGCGCTTTTTGGGATATCTTACGCAGGCTGGCTGAAGAGGAGCGGAGACAATAGGGGCCCCCATCCTGCATAGAGGGGGCCCCTTGAGATGAACCTTTTATTGTGCTTCAACCCATGGCCTTGACATACCTCATCCGCAGGTCGTAGAGGAAGCTGTTGAGGAGGTTTTCCTCATCTTGGGTGAGGTTTCCCTTGGTTTTTTCCTGAAGGATCCCCAGGATATCGATGGTCTGTTTCGCCAGGGGGAGATCCTTGTCCATCTTCTCGGTGATGGGTTCCGGGATCTCACCCAGGTGGACCAACGCTGAGGTGCTCAGGGAGTAGACAAAGGTAGAGAAGGTCACCTCAGGCAAAGGAGGGGGTGTTTTCGTCTCCGCCTTTTTTTCTTCTTTGGCTTTTTCCTCCTTTTTTGGCTTCTCATTCTGTTCTGCTTCTTGAGCAGCTGTCCTCTTATCGATAACCCGAAAGCCCTTTTTTTCCTCCTTTTCCTCTGCCATTCTCTCCCTCCTTCGTTGATTGTACATCTCTAAACTTGGCGTTGTCTGCGGCGGTTGCGGCGGGAATGGTCCTTCCAGGTCTTCTCCTTGGCTTCCCGGTGCAGGGGTTCCATCCTCAGGTTGAGAAGGACGGAGCCTGGCAACTCCCGTTCAAGAGGCATTTCTTCCCTCTTTTCCAGCCGTCTCTTTTCAGGTAGCTTCTTTTCCGGCAGGACCTTCGAGATGGGTGGGCCAATGATATAGGATTGGGGAATGTGGTCCGCCAGATATATCAGAGGATTGGCCTCGTAAAAAATGATCCCGTTCTCAAAGGCCCTCTGGGCCTGGATCTCTAAGAGGACGGGGTTGGGATCCCGACGCCTGCCGATCCTCATGGCGAGATCTGGGGCGGTGGTGAGGTGGACATACTGTCTCCCCATGGGATCGAGGCCTCGTTCAAGGATGTGTGGATAGGTCCTGTGTCTGGTTCCGTGATAAAGAATTCGAGGAGGCGAAGTCGGCTCATATCGTATCTCGCGGGGGAGCGAATGTCTGATCCTATCATCCTTGACTTCAAAGCGCTCCCGGTCGCTGGTATAGGCTGCCTCCGTGATGTGCGAAAGCCTGACATGCGACCATCCCGCCTCCTCGGCGATGGCCTGTTGAAGTTCTTTGAGGGAGACGAAGCCGTCCTCGTTGAGGACCAATCCGAATTCATCAGGGCGGTGCAGCAAGACATAGGCCATCAGCTTGCTCAAGGCAATTACCTTATGCCGATGGGACATTTCAGTTGAGCCTCCGCCGAAACTCCTCCTTGTACTCCTCAAGTTCCTCTAAAAACTTCTCAATGTGTTTTAACGTCTGATTTTTAAATTCCCTTTGGCCACTGGAGGCGTACACATGCATGAGCTTGACAATGGTTTGGTAGGTGCCCTGTGGGTCCTTGCACCCTCTCTCTAAGGGGCAGATGAGGCAGTTCTCCTGGTACTCCAGACAGAAGGCGCCTCCTGTGCGGGCACTCTTGATGATGGGGTCGAGTTCAGACAGTTCTTCCAATGCGTAAAAGGAATCCTTAATCCCTGTCCACTTTTCTATGGTGATGTCGAAGAGGTTCTCCCCCCTCCGATACCTCGATACGATCTCCTGAAAGGTCAACAGCCTATTTTTCATCGCTCCTCGCGTCAGGACAAAGAGATATATCGCCCTCTTTTCGCCAACGATCACTTTCCTGAGGGCTTCATCCCTATAATAATCAAAGGGATTGTTTTGTCAATCTTAAGATTTTACCTGAATGATCCTATTCGCTTCATCGACATAGACGAGCTTGGGGTGATGGTGGATCTGTTCCTCCTCGTCGAGGAGGCCATAGCTGGCGATGATGATCAGGTCGTCCTTACTCGCCTTGTGGGCGGCAGCGCCGTTGATGCAGATGACCCCTGAACCCCGCTTTCCCCTCAAGGCATAGGTTTCAAAACGGTTCCCATTGGTCACATTGTAGATCTGGACCTGTTCGAAGGGTAGGATATCCGCGGCCTCCATGAGCGCTTCATCGATGGAGATACTTCCCTCATACTCGAGGTTGTCCTCCGTTACCCTCGCTCGATGGATTTTGGCCTTTAACATGATTCTCTGCACTGTTATTCCTCCTTAAGGATGATGTTATCGATCAGCCTCGTTTTTCCTATCTTGACGGCCACGGCGATAACCGCCTCGCCCTTGATCTCATCAATGTCCTCCAAGGTGCGGGCGTCGCAGATCTTGACATAGTCGATCGTGACCGAGTTCTCCTGCTCGATGATTCTCCTGACCTCTTGGAGGATCGTCGCTGCGCTCCTTTCACCCTGGCCAAAGAGCTCCTCTGCTTTTCCGAGGGATCGATACAGGCTCAATACCTCCTTCCTCTTCTTGGAGTTAAGGTAGGCATTGCGCGAGCTCATGGCCAGTCCATCGGGTTCTCTGATTGTGGGCATCCCGATGACCTCAATATCCATATTAAGATCCTCCACCATCTGCTTGATAGTGATCAACTGTTGGTAATCCTTTTGACCGAAGAAGGCAAGGTGGGGCTTCACGATGTTGAACAGCTTGGCCACCACCGTGGTTACCCCGCGAAAGTGGTGGGGGCGAGAGATACCGCAGAGGTTCTGGGTAACCCGTTCCACATCCACAGAGGTCTGAAATCCGTCAGAGTACATCTCTTGAGCCGAAGGAGTGAAGACGATATCCACCCCCGCTCCCTGGACCAATTTAAGGTCCTGCTTCAAGTCCCGAGGGTATCTGCCATAGTCCTCCCCCGGTCCGAATTGCGTGGGGTTGACGAAGATGCTGATGGCCAACACATCCCCCCTCTTTCTCCCCTCCCGCATCAGGGAGAGATGCCCTGTGTGCAGATACCCCATGGTAGGGACAAAGGCGATGATCATCCCCTCCCGACGGCGTTGCTCTGAGCGCCGCTGCATTTCCTTAGCCTGAGCGATGATCTCCATTATTGTCTCATTCGAGGAGAAGAACCCTTGCCTATATGCGAAGACTTTAGCTCGATTTTTGTTCCAAAAGGGTCCAAGGGGCCAGGGGTTCTCTAAACATGTTTGGATGGTTTTCACTCGAACCCTTGAATCCTCGCATCCTCGACCCCTCAAGTCCCGCCCTTGGCGGGATAGTTTACTTCTTCAGAGGTGAAAGCTGTGTTCCTCGGTGGGGAATTTGCCTTTTTTCACCTCATCCATATATTCCTCTACCGCTTGGGAGATGACCGTGCGCAGATCGACATAGCTCTTCACGAATTTGGGGCGGAAATCCCCCAAGAGACCCAACACGTCATGGATCACCAGTACCTGCCCATCACAGTGGATCCCTGCTCCGATGCCGATGGTGGGAATGGTTAATTTTTCGCTGATCTCCTTGGCCAGCTCAGTCGGGATGCACTCCAGCACCAAGGAGAAGGCCCCGGCTTCCTCTACTGCTACGGCGTCCTCCATGATTTTTCGTTTCTGTTCCTCTGCCTTGCCCTGCACCTTATATCCACCCATCTGGTGGATGGACTGGGGGGTCAGGCCGATGTGCCCCATGACGGGGATGTCGATTGCAACGATGGACTCGATGACCTCTTTCATGTTCACGCCCCCCTCCAGCTTTACCGCCTCGGCGCCGCTCTCTTTGATCATCTTCCCTGCATTCCGCTTGGCGTCCTCAATGCTGACCTGATAGGACATAAAGGGCATATCGATGACCACTAAGGCCCGCGTTACACCCCTGACCACGGCCTTGGTGTGGTAGATCATCTCCTCGATGGTGACCGGGAGAGTATTGGGATAACCTGCCACCACCGAACCCACCGAATCCCCCACGAGGAGGATGTCCACGTCGGCCTCGTCTAAGATCCGGGCGAAAGGGGTATCATAGGCGGTGAGCATGGTGATCTTCTCACCCCGCCCCTTCATCGCCTTTATGCTCGGTACTGTTATCTTCTGCGCCATGTCACCTTCTTTCATTTACGCCTTACGCATTAAAACAAAAAGCCTTCCGGACTGTCCCGGAAGGCCTCTTCTCATTCCTTTTCTCTAGTTTCTGTGTACCTTCCGTCTCAGTCCAGTCTTACCTGGATCCAAGCGGCATGTAATACCATGTCCCCTTTCTAGTCCCTTTGATCTCCCTTAAGAGATCCTCAAAATCCTCCTTGCTCTGGACAAAATCGATCTCCGTTGTGTCCACCACCAGAAGAGGGGAATCGGTGTAATAGAAGAAGTAATCCCTATATGCCTCTACCACCTCCTCCAAATACTCAAGAGAAATGTCCCTTTCAGAGCGTTTACCCCGTGCCCTGATTCTCTCTTTTAGGATCTCGGGCCGGGCCTGCAGCAGGATCACCAGATCGGGCCGGGTAATCCTGGCCTCCAATAGGGCATATATATTATCATACAACCTCAGTTCGTCTTTGTCAAGATTTATGTGAGCGAAGATCCTATCACGGTCAAAGAGATAGTCGCTGACGATCATCCTTTGGAAGAGGTCCAGTTGGTTGAGGTCCTTTTGCTGTTGATAGCGGGTCGTGAGGAAGAAGAGCTGGGTTTGGAAGGCGTATCCCCTCCGGTCTTGGTAGAACTTTTCCAGAAAGGGATTGTCCCCCGTCTGTTCGAGGAGCAGATCACCACCCAACGCCGAGGCCAACATCTTGGTCAGGCTCGTCTTGCCAACGCCAATGGGCCCCTCTACTGCAATGTATCTCTTCTCCGTGGTCATTGTTATCCTCTGAGTTATCCACTAGTGTCGAGATCGAAACCGTCGGTCTTTAAATTAGCACAGGTCAATACCCCTGTCCATCCTTTACAAAAATATTTTGACAGAATGGACTACATTTCAGCGCTTACATTGGGATTAAACCCGATGCGATCGATTGGGGTATGGAACTGACCCAAGGGGTTGAGGATGTTATCCTCATCGTGATTGATTTGCTCCCGTCGTTGTTTAAAATCCCATAAAGCAGATTAAAAATAACTAAAAGAAACCAATAAAAACTAAACTGAACTAATTAAAACATGATAAGAAAATAAAAAAAATTAAGCCAATGGTTGACAAAATGATGGTTTTTTGGTAATTTCCCTTTTACCATGAGGGGAGCAACAGATAGGTTTTTAGATTGATCGAAGGTAGGGATTCCACTGTGTCTCTCCCTTATTTTTTTAAAAGGTGGTGAAAGTTTGGCGTTTTTGGTCTCAATAAAATCCGAAGAGGGGAGGTAGCTATTCGATGAGGGTAACGCGAAGAGACTTTATAAAGATCTCAGGAGCGACGGCGGCAGGTTTATACGCAAGCCAGTTAGGGTTTGATCTGTCCCCTGCCTCTGCTTACGCCTCCACACTGCGCATCAAGGGGGTCAAGGAGACGACCACCATCTGTCCCTACTGCGCAGTCGGGTGCGGGATCATCTGCCACTCCAGCGGCGGGAAGGTGATCAACACCGAGGGAGACCCGGATCACCCCATTAATCAAGGCGCCCTCTGCGCCAAGGGGGCTGCCCTCTATCAGTGGGTGAACAACGGCAGCAGGGTCACTACCCCCCTGTACCGTGCCCCGGGGAGCGCAAGTTGGAAGCAGGTCACCTGGAATTGGGCCTTGACCGAGATCGCCAAGCGGGTCAAGGATGCCAGGGATAAGGGGTTT
>MGQF01000080.1:33025-33320 GCA_001797745.1 Deltaproteobacteria bacterium RBG_13_52_11 | reverse complement strand
ATGACCAACCACTGGATCGATATCGGCAACAGCGATTGCATCCTGATCATGGGGAGCAACGCCGCCGAGAACCACCCCATCTCCTTTAAGTGGGTGACCAAGGCGATGAAGGGGGGTGGGACCCTCATCTCTGTTGATCCCCGGTTCACCCGTACCTCAGCGAAGGCAGACATCTATGCACCCCTTCGATCCGGCACCGACATCGCCTTTCTCGGCGGGATGATCAAGTATATCCTGGACAAGGACCTTTACTTCCGGGAGTACGTGGTTGAGTACACCAACGCTCCGTACATTT
>MGQF01000080.1:32674-32997 GCA_001797745.1 Deltaproteobacteria bacterium RBG_13_52_11 | reverse complement strand
GCTCTTCGCAGGATACAATCCCCAAACCAAGAGCTACGACAAGAGCTTCTGGGCCTTCGAGATGGATGAGAAGGGTATCCCCAAGAAGGATCGGCGCCTCAAAGATCCCCGGTGCGTCTTCCAGCAGCTCAAAAAGCACTACGCACGCTACACGCTCGACACGGTATCAGCTATAACGGGCACGCCCCAGGATCTCCTGGTCAAGGTCTACGAGACCTACGCTAAGACAGGCAGGCCTGATAAGGCCGGCACGATCATGTACGCCATGGGCTGGACCCAGCATACGGTCGGTGTCCAGAACATCCGCACCATGACCATGATCC
>MGQF01000080.1:32492-32642 GCA_001797745.1 Deltaproteobacteria bacterium RBG_13_52_11 | reverse complement strand
GGCGGTGTGAACGCCCTCAGGGGTGAGTCCAACGTTCAGGGCTCCACAGACCACGGCCTGCTCTTCCATATCTTGCCCGGGTACATGTCTACCCCAAGCCCCCAATGGCCTAAGCTCGCTGACTACCTCAAGAGGAGACCGAAGAGCAAT
>MGQF01000080.1:30378-32444 GCA_001797745.1 Deltaproteobacteria bacterium RBG_13_52_11 | reverse complement strand
ACAAGACGAGGCAGGCCCTCGCCAAGCTCAAATGGTTGGTGAACGTCAACATGTTCGAGAATGAGACAGGCTCCTTTTGGAAGGGCCCGGGGATGGATCCCACGAAGGTCAAGACGGAGGTCTTCTTCCTGCCCTGCGCCGTTTCAGTGGAAAAGGAGGGGTCGCTCAGCAACTCCGGGCGCTGGATGCAGTGGCGCTATGCGGCGGCCAAACCCTTTGGAAAGGCCAGACCTGACGGCGAGATGATCATCGAGCTCTTCCATGAGATTCGCGAACTCTATAAAAAGGAGAAGGGTACGTTCCCCGATCCCATCCTCAACCTCAAGTGGGACTATACCACCAAGGGCAAGTTCGACCCCCATAAGGTGGCAAAGGAGATCAACGGCTACTTCTTGAAGGACGTCACCGTGCAAGGCACCACCTTCAAGAAGGGGACCCTCGTCCCTGGCTTTGCATCCTTGCTGGATGACGGCTCTACGTCCTCCGGTAGTTGGATATACTGCAACTCTTACATTGAGAAGGGGAATATGTCCGCCCGTAGAGGGCTCAAGGATGCCTCGGGCATCGGGCTTTTCGCCGAGTGGGCCTGGTGCTGGCCAGTCAACCGCAGGATCATCTACAACCGCGCCTCGGTGGATCGCTTTGGCAAGCCATGGGCCCCCAAGAAACCCGCCATCATCTGGGATGGCACCAAGTGGGTGGGTGACGTGCCTGACGGCGGGTGGCCCCCCATGGCCAACCCCGATGGGTCAACCAACCCCAACTCCAGATACCCCTTCATCATGAAACCCGATGGTTACGCCTCCATCTTCGGACCTGGTCTGACAGATGGCCCCTTCCCCGAGCACTATGAGCCTTTGGAGTGCCCGGTGGATCGGAACCTGATGAGCTCCCAGTTCATCAACCCCACGGTGAAGCTGTTTACGACGGAGATGGATCAATACTTCACCTGCGATCCCCGCTATCCGTTTGTCGGCACCACCTATCGGGTAACAGAACACTGGCAGACCGGGGTTATGACCAGGTGGCAGCCGTGGTTGTTGGAGGCACAGCCCCAACAGTTCTGCGAGATGAGCGAGGAATTGGCAGCCCTCAGGGGGATCAAAAATGGGGAGAAGGTCATGGTGGAGTCGGCCCGCGGCAGGGTGACTGCCGTGGCCATCGTGACGAAGCGGTTCAAGCCGATGCTCATTATGGGCCAGCAGATCCATCAGGTAGGACTTCCCTGGTGCTTCGGCTGGGTGCACCCCCCAGATGGTGGTGACTCTTCCAATTTGCTGACCCCGTCGGTGGGCGATCCCAATACGAGAATACCTGAGACCAAGGCGTTCATGGTGAACGTGCGCAAGGCATAAAGGAGGTGATCCTATGGCTGATAAGACGTTTTTTATCGATACTACCCGGTGCACTGCTTGTCGTGGCTGTCAGATAGCTTGTAAGGAGTGGAACCAGAACCCCGCTACCAAGACCAAGAATTGGGGAAGTCACCAGAACCCTGAGGATCTCTCCTTTGTGACCTATAAGCTCGTTCGCTTCTCCGAGGTGGTCTCAGGCGGGGAGCTCCGGTGGTACTTCTTTCCCGATCAATGCCGCCACTGTGTAGAGCCTCCGTGCAAAGATATCGCCGAATCCCTGGGTTACAAAAAGGCCATTACGAAAGATGCAGCGACAGGCGCGGTGCTCTTTAATCAGAAGGTAAAGATAAAGCCGAAGGACTTCGGGGAGATCAAGGATGCCTGTCCTTATAACATCCCGAGATACGATGCCAAACAGATGGTCATCGCTAAATGCACCATGTGCATTGACCGCGTCTCCAACGGCCTGTTACCTGCCTGCGTCAAGTCCTGCCCCACGGGGACCATGAACTTTGGCGACCGGAGCCAGATGCTGGCCTTGGCCAATGAGCGTTTGAAGGTGTTGAAGGCCGAATACCCCAAGGCCAGACTTCTCAATGCTGAAGATGTCCGCACCGTCTTTCTGGTCATCGATGACGCTGAGAAGTACCACAAGTTTGCCAAGGCACGCGGCCCCTTGGGGATTACACGTTTGGTGGCCATGAAGAAGCT
>MGQF01000080.1:20260-30273 GCA_001797745.1 Deltaproteobacteria bacterium RBG_13_52_11 | reverse complement strand
CAGCCAGCACTACGACGAAGGTCATTTCACGCACGAGGCTAAGCGGTGCGGATTAGATAAGGGGATCCTCACTTTTTTGGTCAAGGCCAGTGTCAGGCCTTCCCTCGAAGCTCAGATGGAACAGCTAAGGGGTTTTGTGGACCTGGAGGCCTGGCTGCAGAGAGACTGCCCCCTGTGCGGATCTGCCCCTCAGATGGCCCAGTTGCGGGATGAAGAGGGAAGGAGGTATCTCCAGTGCTCTTTTTGCGGTTGTCAGTGGCGGTGGGAGCGCATCGCCTGTCCCTATTGCTCTAACAAGGGCTTCGACTCGCTGCACTACCTTTACTCGGAAGAAGAGGAGGCCTATCGGGTGGATCTCTGCGATCAATGCAAAGGCTACATCAAAACTGTTGATGCCCGCAGGCTCGATTACGAGCCCTCTTTGGATCTTGAGGATGTCGTCACCATTCATCTGGATATCCTGGTCTTGGAGAAGGGTTACCGGAGACCTATCTCCACCCCCTGGTGGGGTCCTATCACCGGCGCATGAAGGGGAAGACCATCATAAAGAGATATCCTGCCCTCCTCATACAAGGGGGCAGGACACAAAAGGTTGAAGACTGGGTGGCTGTTGAGGGGTCATACGAGCTCTATCTCAACGATACCCTGGTGGACACCATTGTGGTTTCTCCCACGGACCTTGAGGCCCATGCCCTGGGTTACTTGGTGACCGAGGGGTTTCTGAAGCCGGAAGAAGTGACGGGTGTTGAACAACAAGGGGATCAGATCTTCGTCAGAACTGCAACGAAGAAGATTATTCCACGTAAGGCCGCGCACCAAAACGTAATATATCGGCGGCGGGAATGGGGGGAGATCCCTGTGGTTTCCTCCACATTAGAGGTCTCCCCTGCGCTGATAATACAGTGCGCCCAACAGATCCCCGAGCACTCAGAGAGCTGGAAGAAGACAGGTGGTATACATTGCTCCGTACTGTTCGATCAGGAGGGAAGGGTGATCAAGGCGGCCGAGGATATCGGGCGGTGGAATACCGTTGACAAGATTGTGGGGTATGCCCTCTTACATCGGATCCCTTTAACTAAGAAAATCTTGGGTTGCAGTGGAAGGCAACCTGAGGGGATGGTTCTTAAGGCAGCGCGAGCGCAAATCCCCATTGTAGTCACCAAGGCTGCAGTGATTGACCGTGGGATTGAGGTGGCTGAACGGCTGGGGGTGACCCTCATCGGCTTTGCGCGGGAAGATCGCTTTACCATTTATGCCCACCCGGAGAGGGTGCGGGTTGCCTTTTCACCACACTTAAGATAGGATTTGCTCTGTACGGTTCACTTTGTATCGAGGAGGCTAAAAATGAGTAGAACATTGACGAGGGTTTTTATCGCTCCACTACTCTTCGCTACCATGGCAATGCCCTCTGCTTGGGCGGATAGCACACAGGTCACTATCATCTACAGCAACAACATCAACGGGCAGGTCGATCCCGCCGGTTGAGGGGCTTCCAAATCTGGCGGTCTTGCCAGAAGGGCACAGGTGATAGAGGAGACCAAGAAGACAGGGAAGGACATTCTTGTCCTGGATGCGGGAAATCTCCTCTTCTACAAAAACGTCGATCCATCCCTTCCCTCTTCCCAAAAAAAGGAGGCCTTGCTGAACGCCCAATTGATCGTCGAAGCCTTCAACCTCATGGAGTGTGATGCTGTGGGTATAGGGGAAGATGAACTGAGGATGGGTACTAAAGATTTTGCCACGCTGAAAAAGATGGCCACATTTCCCTTCATCTCCGCCAATGTAGTCTTGAAGGATGGCCAGAAGATGTCAATCTCCTCGATGGTAAAGGACGCAGGGGGCCTGCGCTGGGGGATTTTCAGCCTCATGAGCGCCAATCCATCTTCAAAAGCCCAAACCCGGAGTTGGAAGGTGTTGGATCCGGTGACTACGGGACAGCAGATGATAAAGGAATTGCAGGGTAAGGCTGATATCATTATCCTCCTCGCAGCCATGCCTCTGATTGAGCTTAAGGCCCTTCTTCCTCAGCTGCCAGGGGTAACGATCGCTGTGGCCGGACACGAGCCATCCGGGTTGATAAGACCCCTCCAGGTAGGGCAGACCATTGTGGTTTGCAGCCCTGGTTACGGGAGATATCTGGGGATGCTCTATCTCACACTCAAGGATCCCAAAGCGTCCTTTGCCGATGAGGCCAGGATCACGCAATTAGAAAGAGAACTGGTTGTGGTTGATAAAAAGATGAAGGAAGTGGCATCAGGGTCCTTGCAAGATGAAAAGAAAAAAATGGAGGTAGAGCTTCAGCAATTGAACAAGGGGAATATCTATCGCAATGAGCTCATCACGCTCTCATCGAAGTTCCAGGAAGAGCGGGGGGTACAGAAATTGATCGAGGATTTCAGGGCTAAGCAACAGAAGCTGGAAAAGGGATGCCAATAGCAGTTGAGGGGGATCGTTTTTAAGACTCGAAAGGGCGCTTCAGCCATTATGGCATGATATTTTGCATGCGGGGAATCTATCCGAGTCCGAGGAGCATCCCTCCTTGGTAGATAAGAAAGGCCAGAATCCAGGCCAGGGCGAGGCTGTAGACGACGGAGAAGGCCGCCCACCCCCAGGTTCCTGTCTCTCGGCGAATGGCGGCCACCGTTGCCAAACACGGCGTATAAACCAAGACAAAGATCATGAAGGCGTAGCCGACCAGCGGCGTCATAGCTTTCTGGATGGCGACGCGCAAGGTGTCGCTCTCATCTCCCTCCTCATTTGCCTGATAGAGGACCCCGAAGGTGCTCACCACGATCTCCTTGGCCACAAAGCCTGTGAGCAGGGCCACGTCCGCCTTCCAGTCAAAGCCCAGGGGGCGCAGGGCCGGGGCAATGACCTTTCCCAGCCTCCCCAGGAGGCTCTTCTCCTGAAATTCCCTTTTTCTGAGGATCTCCACCGCGGCGATCTTCCGCTCCATTTCCTCGGTGAGCACAGCGGCCTGTTCTTTATCGCCTCTTTGGATCTCCGCCGCATACTCTGCTTGGATGCGGCGTCTTTGTCCTTCGTAATCCCTGGAGTAGTCCACGTTCTGGGGGAAGGAGCTGAGAGCCCAGACCACGATCGATCCGATGAGAATTATGCCTCCCATCTTTTTGATAAACATTGAACCTCTCTCCCACATATGGATCAAGGTCCCCTTGAGGGTTGGCATGCGGTAAGGGGGGAGCTCCAGTACAAAGGGGGCGATCTCCCCCCTGAAGAGGGTCCGTTTGAAGATCTGGCCCATCAAGATGGCCATGACGATGCCGATGATATAGATGGAGAAGATGACGTTGCCCGCCCGCGCCCCAAAGACTGCCCCGGCGATAAGGACATAGATGGGGAGTCTACCGCTGCAGCTGATCAACGGATTGATTAAGATGGTGAGAATCCTATCCCTCCTGCTCTCCAGCACCCGTGTCGCCATAATGGCCGGCACATTGCACCCAAACCCCATGATCATGGGGATAAAGGATTTGCCGTGCAGCCCCAGGGTGTGCATCACCTTGTCCATGATAAAGGCGGCCCTGGCCATGTATCCCGTATCCTCAAAGAGGGCGATGCAGAAAAAGAGGATGAAGATGTTTGGGAGAAAGACAGCCACGCCGCCCACGCCGCTGATAATCCCGTCAACAACAAGGCCCCTGAGAAGACTCTCTCCCATCAGCCCACCGACGGATTGGGCGAGGAGCCCCACCCCGGCGTCGATCCATGTCACGGGATACCGCCCCACATTAAAGGTGAGTTGGAACATGGCCCAGATAAAGAAGATAAAGATCGGGAACCCGAGCAGGCGATTGGTCAGGACCATATCCACCTGGTCGGAGCGATAACGCCTGTTCTTGCGGGTATGCCGCAGGGTCTCTTTGAGGGCCCCATGGATGAAGCCGTAGCGGCGGTCGGCGATCAATGTCTCCGGATCATCGCCCAGTATTTTTTGGAGGTGGGCCTTGCTTTGTTCCAGCTGATCCAGAATGGCCCTCTTCCGAGGGCCCTTTTCGATCTCCTTGATGACCTCTTCGTCGTTTTCCAGGAGCTTGATCCCTATCCACCGGGCGTGGTGCTCATCCACCGATGATTCAGCGGATCGGATCAAACCTTGCAGTGTTGTGATCTCCTCTTCCAGTTCCTTGCCGTAATTGATATGGATGTGCCGGAAAACTGATTCTCTATCTTCAGCCACCCTGACGATGGCTTGCAATAACTCTCCCGTCCCCTGACCTTTGGTCCCCACCGTAGGAACGAAGGGGACCCCCATGAGGAGGGAGAGCTGCTCATGATCGATGAGCTGCCCCCTCGATTGGGCCATATCTACCATGTTGAGGGCGAAAACCAGCTTTACTCCGAGATCGATCAACTGGGTTGCTAGATAGAGATTGCGTTCCAGGTTGGCGGCGTCGATCACGTCGACCACGAGATCGGGTTTTTCCTCGATGATGTAGTTGCGTGCGATGATCTCCTCCTGGGAGTATGCGGTCAAGCTGTAGGTTCCGGGGAGGTCGACCACCCGGATGGTATAGCCGTTATAGGCAGTGGTTCCCTCTTTTTTCTCGACGGTGACACCAGGCCAGTTCCCTACCTTTTGGCGCGCGCCGGTCAGGTTGTTGAAGATGGTCGTCTTTCCGGAATTCGGGTTGCCCGCGAGGGCGATGGTGATCTCCTTCTCCATTAATCCTCTCTTGACTCTTCCTCGGTTTTTCGCACCAAGACCTTTTCTGCCTCTTCATGTCTCAGGCTGACGTGATACCCCTTCAGGACATACTCAATGGGGTCCTTCAGGGGCGCATGTTTCTCCACCACGATCTCCGTCCCCGGGACAAAGCCCATCTCCATGAGCCGATGCCTGAACCGGCCCATACCTTGCACCCGCTCAATAATAGCCCTGTCTCCAGTCCGCAACTCATTCAGTCGTCGTACGGCCATCACGTACTCCTCCTGTCTCGAGTGTAGTAACTAAGATCTTTTTTGCCATGCCGAACCCTAAGGCGATCCGGGTCTCCCGTGATGCCACGATCAAGGGACCGGATCCGTTGCTCTTGATGACCTCCACCTCGGCATCCCGATTGAGCCCCATGCTCGTTAACCGACGTTCCAAACCGCTGCCGCCGCGGAATCCCACGATGCGAACCCGTTCACCAGTGGAGGCCATGACAAGCGGCATGACTGCTTTCCGTGCTCGCAGGCAGTTGGAGCACAGCCCATAGATATCCATGCGGTGCTGGAGGTCGTGGAATCCCATGCGGCGGACCGTCTCCGCTTGCAGGGCCTCGATTTCCGGATTGTAGAACTCCAAGATGGCACCGCATCGGACACAGACGAGGTGGTCATGGTGCCTGCCCAGGTGATGATGCTCATACCGGGGTGTTTGGTCTGTGAACCGCTTTTCTCGGGCAAAGCCGTATTGGGCAAAAAGCCTGAGGTTTTCAGCGACGAATTCATCGGTGAGAGCGATGCCCTTTTCTTTAAGCATCCTCGTCAGGTCAGTCGCCGTCATGTGGTCCTCTGTGCTGAGAAATGCCTCGAGGATAACCAGCCTCTCGTCGATGCGGTCAAGGTCCTCCTGCTCGAAGATGACCTTGAACTGTTGATAGATATCCCTGTGGCCCCTTCTCATTCTCATAGGCAAAATCCTATTCAGCCCCTTTCCTGCGCTCCCTTTTGCGATGCCGCTGTTCTTTTTGAACCCCTCCTACTCTTTGGGCGCATTGGGGGCAGTAGCCCAGCAGTTCAAATCGGTGAGCTGTGATGGCAAAGTTGTACTTTTTCCCGATCCGGCTCTGAATGCTTCCGATTGCATCATCTGCAAACTCAATGATCCGCCCGCAGCAGGTGCATCGGAGGTGACAATGATGGTTATGACCATAGATGTGTTCATAGTGGAGATGGCCGTCCGCGAAATAGACCTCTTTTATCAATCCGCTGTCGATGAGGAGGGGGATGGTCCTGTATAGGGAGGCCTTGGATACCCTTTTTTTCTTGTTCCGCAATCTCAGAAACAGCTCATCCACATCGAAGTGATCGTGGATAGAAAAGATCTCCTCAATGATCGTCTCCCTTTCCGGCGTGTTGCGAAGTCCCTTTTTCTTGATGTATCCCCGAAACTTTTGTATAGCATCCATAATCGCGCTATTATTATTGAGAATCATTTTCAATATAACCCACGGGTACAGTTCTGTCAAGGCTTTTTTGCAGTGAGGGTGTGGAGAACAAAAGGGTTGACAGGGGAGGGGAGATGTGGTAATGACTGATCAGAGAGGATCACATGGTTTCTAGGAGTTTTTACCTTTACTATTATTATAGCGAAAAAGAAAGGAGCCCAGGGGCCTCTCTGCGCCGATGATCTGAGAAACAAGGTTTTACAGGGGCCGATGGGCACTACACCCATCGGCCCTTTATTTTTGCAGTTCTGAGCGACAAACCTAGCTATGGGAAATTCAGGAGGTGTTTGATGGAGAAAAAGGCAAAATTTGAACCGGCACAGCGTCTCAAGGAACTTCCCCCCTATGTCTTTGCCGAGATCGAGGCAAAGAAAAAGGCGCTTGAGGCCAAAGGCGTAGAGATCATAAATCTGGGCAGGGGGGATCCCGATCTTCCCACCCCTCCCCATATCGTCCAGCGGCTCAAGGATGCCCTAAAGAAGCCGGGTTTCAACCGCTACCCTTCTTATGTAGGGATTACGGAGTTCCGCCGGGCAGCGGCCCGATGGTATAAAAAGAGATTTGGCGTCTCCTTCGATCCTGAGACCGAGGTCATTTCCCTCATCGGTTCCAAGGAAGGCGTGTCGCATGCCCCCATGGCCTACATCGATCAGGGGGACATCGCCCTGTTTCCCGACCCCTGTTTTCCCATCTTTTATACCTCTATCCTCTTTGCCAAGGGGAGGCCGTTCCCCATGCCTTTGTCGGAGGAGAACGCATTCCTCCCCGACCTGGGCAAGATACCTCCGGAGGTGGCCGAGGGCGCTAAGCTGATCTCCCTCAACTATCCCAATAACCCCACGACAGGGGTAGCCACTAAGGACTTTTTCCGCGAGGTGGTTCGCTTTGCCAAGAAATACCACCTCATAGTGCTCCAGGACCAGGCCTATTCGGAGATATCCTACGACAACCACTATGTCCCCAGCATCTTTGAAGTAGATGGCGCAATGGATGTAGGCATTGAGTTCCACTCCCTCTCCAAGACCTACAATATGGCTGGTTGGCGCATCGGCTATGCGGTGGGCAATGCGGAGCTGGTAGGTTATCTGTCCATGGTGAAGACCAACATCGATGTGGGGATCTTCGAGCCGATTCAGATGGCGGGGGTTGAGGCCCTGGAAGGAGATCAATCAGGGGTGGATGAGTTGCGCAGAATTTACCAGCGGCGCAGGGACATCCTGGTGGCCGGGCTGCGCGAGGCCGGACTTGAGTTCAGGATTCCGCAGGCCACCTTTTACCTCTGGGCGCGGGTCCCCTCTGGTCACACCTCGGCATCCTTTGCCGATCACCTCCTGGAGAAGGCAGGGGTCATGGTCACCCCAGGAAACGGCTTTGGCAAATCCGGGGAGGGGTATGTCCGGTTTGCCTTCACCGTCCCTGAAGAGGACCTCCACGAGGCCGTTCGACGCCTGGCAAAGCTACAAACGGGTGAGTAGGGCACAAGAGGGGGGTGCGGAAAGATCGATAATCCGAGGGCTTATCCCTTCTGTTGATGTTCGTGAGGATTTAAGGGGTAGAATTGTAACCCATACCTATTGGAGAGGCTATGGGGGAGGGGGAGTATAAAGGAGGAGGCAGGTCTCAACAGCCTGTTGCGACCTGCCTCCGACCGGTTCTTAACACAAAATGAAAAAATAAAATAAATTTTTAAGGCAAGATTCCCGCTATCTTTTTGATTTTCTCATAATTAACCGTAAATATTTTGAAATTAACTTCAAACTTTTTGTATAATGCATGTTTAAGCATATTAGGATTTTTAACAAGATTATCTTTAAATATTCGTGGTTTTTGCTTGATAAAAGCTTCGATTTTCATAGCTTGCGCTATCGTGTCATGAAGCTTCCAGCATTGAGCAATCTTTATCGGTTTAAAGCTCTTTGTATATTTTGCTCCTTTTCCTTTGGTATGCAGTGAGTAACGCTTTGCTACATCGTTAGTATAACCAGTATAGTATTTACTATTTTTACATTCCAGTATATAGATCCAGTAGTATTTGCTATCTTTCATTAGCAATTATAAAAATTTAATTTCCCATAATTTTCGATAATTTATTTTACCGAAATCAACCAATTAAAGATCCTTTAGTCTCGCGCCGGATGCTGTTTATCACGGGTGCAATATCATCCGTTATGTCAGGTAATTCAATCTTTAACTTTTGCTTTCCGCGTTTTCAAGTTCTAAGGCTTTTGCATTTTTGTCATATTGTGTGGGAGGCTCATATGTCCATCCTTTGGAAAGCCGTTCTGCTTCCTTTGCAATTCTGGAATATATCCACAAGCCGACTACAGGTGCAAAAATTTTGACTCTCATGCCGAATTCATCATACAAGTCATGTAGAAGTCCTGAAAGCTTATTGTACATATATCCGTTTTTTTTATACCATTTTCTCATTGCCCATACTGCGCCGGGGTATACGTCCTTCAGCCTTCTCGTCTCCCAACGAATCCTGGCGTGAACGCGAGGATCAGGATGGTCTTTGTGCTTTTCCCATCCACTCAGCAATGTTCTAATAAGTCTTGCAATGCTTGGACCGTTTGTTTCAAAATCCTTACTGAACGCATGTAAAAGGAATTCAATTTCCTGATTATTGTTAATATGTTTGTGCCTAAAATTAAAACGGTATTGTCCGTGAGAATCAGCCAGCGAGCAGCCATCTTCAGAAAGAAGGGTTTTGTTTTCCTTATGATGCTCATACAAAGCAGTACCTGGCATAGGTGTGTAGAGCATAAACTGATGAAAGTCAGTGTCATGGCTTACAGCCCAATCTATTACACTTTCAATATTCTCAGGAGTATGGTTTTCCAGGCCGATTATACTGGAGCCAAGGACTCCTATTCCCATGGACTGAAGATGCTTTACTAATGAATGCGTATCGATATCTTTAAGTTTATTATACTGGCTTCCTTCGCCTTCCAATCCCATCCAGACCCAGGATATTCCAAGGTCAATGAGTTGTTCATCCGTATAGGACCTCAGTACTCTGGCAGAGCTAAAGATGTAAAATGACCAGCTTTTGTTGTATTCTTTTATCAGTTCCAGAAGTCGGAGCGCCCTTTCTTTATATAGTAGAAAATTTTCATCCATAATAAAAAACCTGTGAACATTGAGCTTGTTTTCAATTTCACACATAACTGAAAAAAGTTCATCACCTGATTCATAAAAGTTTACTGATTTACCCTTGCCCCCAAAGAGGTGCGATGTGGAGCAGAAATTGCAACCCATGGGGCATCCTACAGAGGGGATCAGCGTTGCAGCTGTATCTTTTCCAGGAAGTCTTATCCCAAAAATGCGGTTGCCGAATCCTGAAATGACAGCCGGGTGCTTTATCGGTTGCTCTTCGTCTTGCCCCAGGTAGCGTCGAAACCATCTTATTCCTTCACCTTTAATAATGAAGTCTGCATCTATTATTTTATGCAGGTCCGGCAGATTTGTAATATGACCTCCGATAACAATCTTTGCATTTTCCATGTATTTCCGAATCAGTTCGCACATTTTTTTTACTTTGCCGATATTCGGAAGAATTGAACTTATTCCAATAATGTCATACGTTTTGGTTTTAATTTCCTCTATAAACCGGTCAAGCGTAGGAAAATCGAGAAGAGTACATGGAGCATTAACATTGGCCTGAATCAACATGAGACCGAATGAACGGTGGAACATGCGAATGGAAAACGGCCCCTGCACGCGTGTAACCTGATTGTGGTAAAGCTCCATGGGATTTATTTTGCGGCTTCCATATTCATCATCCTGAGCGTACGGACCAAAAACGCTTGATAATAAGATTCTTGCACGCATACC
>MGQF01000080.1:0-20243 GCA_001797745.1 Deltaproteobacteria bacterium RBG_13_52_11 | reverse complement strand
TGTTTTTTTTCACTATGATTCTCCTTATTTTAAAAGCAGTCTCACCCTGTCGATCTTGTCTGACAGCCCTTTAATGGCAAACCCCAGTTTTCTACAGATGTTGAGCATCTTCGTGTTGTCTGCAAGCACAAAACCGTATATTTCTTCGAGCCCCTTCTCCTGCGCTATGCCTATGAGTACATCGAGCAGCTTGTACCCCAGGCCCTTTCCTTGGTAGTCGTCGTGGACGAGGACGGCGTATTCAGCGCTTTTTTGGCTGGTCTCGGTTACGAGCGTGCCGATGCCGACAATCCTCCTTGTGTCGTGCTCTTTTGCCTCGGCAACAATCCCCATCTCCCGGTCATAGTCAATGTTGCATTGCCGTATGTGCATTTCGTGCGAGGCGTGTTTGACTGCCTGAAAGAATCTGCCGCGAAATGACTCTTCCGAGATGGTAGCATACATTTCGTCCACAAGCGGCTCGTCTTCGGGCTTAATCGGTCTCAATATCAACGCCTCCCCGTCCGGAAGAGTCCACGGTACGACATACCGTGTGGGATACGGCGTGATAACGAGATGGGGGTACTGAGATGGAGGTTCTATGCAGTTTTTGTCCAGCACAATCCGTGCATTAAGGGCGTATGCCACGCCGTTTGATATGGCAATCGGGTTTATATCCGATTCCGCAATTTCAGGAAAGTCGACTATCATGTCGGAAAAACTTACTATAATCTGCTCAAGCTGTCTCAAGTCTGCCGGCGGCCTGTCCTGGTAGCCCTTCAGAATTCTATAGATCTTCAAATCTTCCACGAGCCTCCGCGCGAGCGTCTGATTAAGAGGGGGCAGACCCACAGAGAAATCTTTGTATATCCGCACAGCGATGCCGCTCATGCCAAAAAGGACTACGGAGCCAAAGACTCGATCCTTTTTTGACCCCAGGATGACCTCATAGTCAATCTTTTCAAGCATCTTCTGGACAGAGACGCCGTTTATGCGGGCTGCGGGGACAATACCTTTAACCCTCTCACAAAGCCTTTCGTATTCTTCTCGCAATTTCTCTTCAGAGCCAACCCCTGTGACTCCGCCCCCCACATCGGCCCTGAAGATGATGTCCGGCGAAGAGACCTTGAGCACGACAGGATAGCCGATTTCTTTAGCAACGGATACGGCTTCGTCGACGGATCGAGTCATCTGCGTCTCGATAACGGGTATCCCGTAGTTTATTAAAAAACGCATCGAGTCGGTTTCGTTTAAGACGATAACACCTTCACTGGTGGCCCTCCGAATGAGGGCCTTGAGGTTGTTTTTGGGAGGGGTATGGTCAACAGGAAGCTCGGCAGGGGTTTCGTAGAGAAGTTTAAGGTTCCTTTTGTAGTTGTACATATAGAGATATGTCCTCACCGCTTCTTCGGGGGTGTTATACGTGGGAACGCTGTTTTGAAGGAGGATCTCCCTGCCTTGCTGCACACTCCCTCCGCCCAACCATGTGGCAATAACAGGCTTCCATGCGGCTTTTGCAACGCTTGCCACAGCCCTTGCAACCTCATCCGGGGCGGCAACGCCCTGCGGCGTAAAGACGATTAACACACCGTCTACTCCCGGATCTTTGAGGCAGATAGTCAGGGCGGTTGAGAATCTCTCCACGTCCGCATCCCTGAGGATGTCCAAAGGGTTTTCCCTGTTCCAGTAAGGCGGCAGGATCTTGTCGAGCCCCTCTATGGTATCATCGGAGAGCCTGGCGAGTTCCCCGTTGAGCCCCAACAGGGTGTTGGTAGCCATGATACCCACGCCGTATGAATTCGTGATGATAAGGAGCCGGGGCCCCTGTGGCAAATGTCTCGCCGAGAGGGCGCTCGCGGCATTGAAAAGATCGATGGCCCCGTCAACCCTGACAACGCCGATTCTTTTGAAAGCCGCGTCATACACGTGGTCGGTGTCCGCAAGCATTCCTGTATAGGTGTGTGTCTGGACCTCATCTTCCACCGGCATATCAGGTCTGAGGGCGATGATGGGCCTATTGAGCGCAAACCCCTTTGCTGCACTTGTAAAGTTCTTTACATCTCCTATACTTCCTTCCACATAGATCATGATGCTCCTTGTATAGGGGTCCTCACCCAGAAAGTCGATCAAATCGGCAAAATCGACGTCGATCATGGAGCCGAGAGAGGCGAACATACTAAAGCCCATATGGGCGCCGATTCCCCAGTCAAGGAGTGCCCTGCCGAAGGCCCCGCTCTGCGAAATGAAGGCAATGTTCCCTTTTTCCGGATTGCCCTTAATGATAGAGGCATTCAGGTTGTCGTTCGGCCTGATAATGCCTAAGGAATTGGGGCCGATAATCCGCATCCCGTATTTTTTCCTGGCCTCAATTATCCTGTCCTCTAATGCCTTCCCAACAAGGCCTGTCTCCCTGAAACCGGCAGAGACTATGATTATGCCCTCAATGCCGGCTTCACCACAGTCTTCAACGAGTCCGGGAACGGTATCGGCAGGAGTTGCTATGATGGCAAGATCTATATGCTCTGGGATATTCCCTATGTCCGGGTAGCAGGGAAGGCCCAGAATAGTTTTTCTGCCTGGGTTTACAGGGAAGATTGGCCTGTCTTTTGCGAGAAGGAGGTTCTCCAGGGCTGTCCTCCCAGGAGCGCCCTCCTTGTTGGTAGCGCCGATGAGCGCGATGGTCTTCGGGTTAAGGAGCTTTCTAACATTACTCATTGATTACTATATGTACGCACACATAGAGCTTTTGTCAATCTGAGAGCATCATTCATGTTCAACCCCACGAAACACCGATCGCCTTCTGCGGTTCCTCACTCTCTTACATAACCCTTATTTTGCGGTGATCCCATACAGACTCTGCCATACTGAAATAATAAATGAGGGGCCTATTTCCTCTACTTCACATCATACCCATATCCCCTGAAATAGTAATAATAATCTCCCTAAAGGGCATTTTTGATGGAAAGTAAAACAAGAAACTAGCAAAAAAGGATTTTCTGAACAGTCTGTTTATAATCTCCCATTTTTGAGGATATTTAGCCTATAGTAATTAGTTCTTAAATGTAATTATTGGTTTAAATATGTAATAATTTGTTTATTTTTGAAATTTTTTATCTTGACAACTCCATTTCCTCACGTATATTTATTTGTGAACAAATTCCCATGGCTGACAACATCAGAAGGAGGGTGACATTATGAACAAGGAAAGGGGTTTTTTGATAGCGATGTGTTTTTTTGTTCTCTTTTTCTTCGGTGTTGCCTGGGGAGAAGAGCCTGCTCAAGGCAAAGGCACGAAAGACTACCAGGTATTTGACCTGGGGGAGATCTATGTGACTTCTGAAAAACCACCGGCAGTTCGAGACATGGCTATCACCAATGAAGTGACCGAGGAGGATATCAAGGCGACGAACAGCCATACCGTTGCCGAGGCTTTGGCGTATGTCCCCGGGATTCGGGTTTCAACCGGCCGCAAAAACGAACCGGCCATTCAAATCCACGGCATGCCTCAGGAAAAGATTCTGGTCCTCATCGACGGGGTCCCCTATTACGAGACCAAATACGGAAAACTCGATATGAACCAG
The DNA here is from genome assembly GCA_001797745.1 of Deltaproteobacteria bacterium RBG_13_52_11. GTDB lineage: Bacteria > Desulfobacterota > B13-G15 > B13-G15 > RBG-16-54-18 > RBG-13-52-11. Next base: position 16,683 of record MGQF01000080.1, on the reverse strand, counting down.
ATCCCCGTCGATAACATCGCAAAGATCGAGGTCACCAAGGGTGCGCCCTCGGTCCTCTATGGACCGAATGCCTTAATGGGGGTTGTCAACATCATCACGAAGAAGGGCACTGAAAAACCTTCTGCCCAGGCAACGGTGGAAGGAGGGCCTAATTACACCAATCGGGAATCCGTCTCACACGGCTGGAAGGTCGGCATGCTCAATTACTGGTTGAACTACAGCCATCAACAAACAGACGGATGGAGGATGTCGGATGACTTTAACCCTCAGGTAGGAAGAATAAGATATAGACCAGGCGGATTCGTTTCAACATATTTGGAAGGGGGTGGCCTCCGCAATAATTCGGATTATAACCAGCACAGCGTGTGGGCCAAAGTGGGTATCGATCCAAGCCCGGGCTCAGAATACTACGTGAATGCCCATTATATAACCAAAGAGAAAGGAGATCCCCCTTCGATATACGGTGGAAGCCATTTCTGGGGCCCCGGCTTCCTTCCTGCCTTTTCACAGGTTTTTGACCGCATCACCAAATATGAGGATTGGGGCATAGACCTCAGCGGACAGCAAAAGATCTTTGACAACCTGACACTCAAGGGGAAGGTCTTCTATCACAATCACGCCGACGACTACACGTCCTATTCAGACCTGAGTTATAACACGGAAATTGCGCTAAGTAATTACAAAGATTATATCATCGGCGGGTACCTGATCGGTGATTATCGGCCTGTGGAATGGGATGCTATTAGGTTTGCCTTCCACTACAAGGGTGACTCCCACAAAGAGCGCGCGGACGACTATCTCCCCTTTGAAGACTACTTTTCCACCACCGGTTCATTTGGCCTGGAGAATGAGTTTAACTTAATAAAGAATTTATCTCTGGTCCTTGGCGTGAGCTACGACTGGTTCGATGTGACAAAGGCCAAGGCGAATAACGTCAACTCTGGAACAGGGGCCCTAATTAATCAATATGATCCAGGTAAGCCGGATATCATGGACGGGTGGTGCCCCATGATCGGCGCCACCTATACCTTTTCCGACACCACCAAGCTCTTCGGCTCGGTTGCCCGCAAGGTCCGCTTCCCGAGGCTGTCTCAACTCTACGGGTCTACCGGCAATTTAGACCTGAAGGCGGAAACGGCAATCAACTATACCCTGGGCGCATCGCGCTTCTTTTCCAAATATGTATGGGCGGAGCTGGCATGGTTCTATCATGACCTCGCGGACTTCATCGACCGCCCGGATACCGTCAGCCCTTATGAAAACTTCGCTAAGATCGGGATGACAGGCGTTGAGCTTACAGGGGAATTTTATCCGCTGAAAGACTTCTCCCTGTGGGAAGACCTGAAGCTGTGGGCCAGTTACACCTATAATAATGCCACGGATAAAAGCGTAGGCCGGGTAACCGAGAAGGTGCGCAATGTCCCCGCGCATAAGGTCGACATGGGGATCCACCTCACGATCCCATACATCGAGACCGGCCTTGATGTAATCGGCGTCTATATGGGGGAGATCTACAGCCAGCTCCCTACCCCTTCACGCCCAACCGATCCAAGAATTAAGCTCGATGACTACTTCACGATGAACCTGAGGATCTCGAAGACCTTTTTCAAGTATTTTGAGGCCTATGCGGCGATCAACAATCTCTTCGACAGGAATTATGAGTCGGAATACGGCTATCCCGCTCCGGGAAGAAACTTTTATTTTGGCATTTCGGCAAAATATTAATTGTTAACGGAGGATTCTATGCGGAAAAAATTTCTATGGCTACATGTTCTTCTGATCGCCTGCTTCTCATTCTTTTTTGCAGTCAACGGATGGGGAGGGTCGTCACCTGCCATCAGCATCACAGGCGCGGTCAGGCAGCCTTTAAACCTAGGCCTGGAAGACCTGCAAAGATTTGAAACCGTCACCGTGCGCTTGAATGAAGTGACTATGGAGCGCCAGTATAACGGCGCATTTTATTTCCGTGGTGTCCAGTTAAAGACCTTGTTAGAACTCGCCTCTGTCCAGAAAGAAGAGGCAGGTTTTTCAAAACAGATCGACCTTGCCATTCTGGTGCGCAATAAAGACGGCAAGCAGGTCGTCCTCTCATGGGGGGAAGTCTTTTACAGCAACCCCTCGGAGGTGGTCCTTGCCTTTTCCTCTGCGCCTATTATCCCGCACACCGACTGCAATAGATGCCATGGGCCTGAGGTGTACAAGAAATGGCTGAACGTGCTTTCACGAACGGTAGGGTATCCGAAGCTGGTAATTACCAATGACTTTTATACAGACCGTTCCCTTGAGAACGTGACAAATATCGAAGTGGTTGACCTCCATCTTAAAATGGAAAACAAAAAGATAGAAGATCTCTTCTCGCCCGGCTTCACCGTAACAGGAGACGTCAAGAGAAAATTAAACATCGTTAACCTCCATTCTTATCAGCGCGTCGATGCCCTCGCCAAAATGATAGGGGACGGAGCCGGTTATCACGGCCTGGAGTCGTATGGCGGGGTCCTCCTTTCAGAGCTCCTCAAGAAGGCGGGCGTCTCTCCCGATGTCAATAAAGGCATCATCGTCTCAGCGCCTGATGGATACCGTACACTTCTTTCCTGTGGAGAGGTGTACCTGTCTTCACGGGGGAAGACTATCATGGTTGCCGATAAGATGGCTAATCAACCGCTTACGAAGGGCGGGAAATTTAAACTGATCCTGCCCGATGATCTCGCCGCTGACAGGACGATCAAGGCCGTGAGCAACATCGAAGTCGTGACCTTTATGCAGAAACCCCGTTTGTACATTATCGGGGTGGGTTGTGCGGATACCAGCTTGGTCATGTTGGAGGCCATCTCGTATATGGGGAAGGCGGATGTCTTCGTCTGCCCGGAGGATATACAGAAGCGGTTTTCAAAATATATGGGGAATAAACCCGTCCTCTTTGATCCCCTGAGAAACACGGAGTACATGTTTAAAAAGGAACATCCCACTGTACCACCGGAGGAAATTAAACGATTACTAGAGGTACAGCGCACGGAGGATATTCAGAGGATACGTGATGCCCTCACAGCCGGTAAAAGCGTCGCCCTGTTAGAATACGGGGACCCCACCGTCTATGGGGGGTGGATGTTTTGGCTCGATGAGTTTAAAGATAAAACCCAGGTCATCTCTGGCATCAGCGCCTTTAATGCCGCCAATGCCATGATTGGAAAACATATTGGTTGCAAGGGCTCTATCGTCATTACCGTCCCGCAGGGCCTGCAGGCTAATGAGGCCATGCTCAAGGCAGTAGCTGGAAATGGGGATACGCTTGTTATCTTCATCGGACTGCGGGAGTTAAAAGGCCTCAGGCCCCTTTTGCAAAAGTACTACGCAAACAACACACCTGTCCACCTCGTATACAGGGCAGGTTATTCAGACAGCGAGCATATTATTAAGGCGTCTCTCAAAGAGGTCGTAGAAGTGGCAGAAAAAGAAAAGGAACAGCATCTAGGATTGATTTATATCGGTCCTTGTCTGGATTAGAATCAGAGCGTGCAACTGAATCGAAGACTTACCCTTTTTGATGCCACCCTGCTCGTCATAGGGAATGTGGTTGGGGCAGGTATCTTCACCACGAGCGGCTTTTTAGCCGGTGAACTGCCCCACCCACTCCTTTTTATCGCCATCTGGGTCATCGGGGGACTTCTTACGATATGTGGTGCCCTTACCTATGCCGAGATGGCAAGCATGTATCCTCGTTCGGGGGGAGATTACCAATTTTTAAAGGCTGCCTATGGACCAGTGGCGGGTTTTCTCCTGGGGTGGGTCAGTTTTTGGGTGATTACCCCCGGTTCAATCGCAGCACTCTCTATCGCGATGGTTGGTTATGTCAAAGAATTTTTCCCCTTGAGCAATCCCTTTTCAGAAAAGGTATTAGCAGTAGCTATTATCTCCTTCCTCTCCTTTATTAACTACCTGGGTGTGCGCTTGAGCGGAACGGTACAGGACATCTTCACCCTGGGGAATTTGCTTATTGTTCTTACCTTAATCGTCAGCGGTTTGGTGTTTGGGAGTGGTAGCTGGCAACACTTTACCTTCGCCGCTTCAGCTTCTGTGCCTTTTTTCAAACTTTTTGGACCTGCGATGATCGCAGTTATCTTTACGTACAGCGGTTGGTTTGTCTCTGCTTATGTTGGTGGTGAAGTCAAAAAACCAGAACGGAACCTCCCGCTCTCCCTTTTGCTGGGGGCACTGATCGTAACCATCGTATACACGCTTATCAATATCACCTACCTGTACGCCCTTCCTCTTTCACGAATCAACGGGATTATCAATGTGGCGCAACAAGCAGCAGGCGCCCTTTTTAATTCGGCATTCTCTCAGATTCTTTCCATATCTATTATCTTGGCAATTATTGCCAGTATCAACGCAACGATCCTCGCGGGGGCGCGCATCTATTATGCAATGGCTGAGGATAACATTTTCTGGTCTCTTTTTAAGAGGCTTCACCCCACATACAACACTCCACACCTCTCTATTGCAAGCCAGATGATCCTAGCCTGTCTCTTACTATTTTTAGGGACCTTTGGCCAGCTTTTAAGTTATGTAGTGTTCGTCATGCTCTTGTCTTCCATCGCAACAGGGTTGGCTCATTTTATATTGCGCATCAAAAAACAAGAGGTTCCAAGACCTTACCGCACCTGGGGATATCCTGTTGTTCCGCTCTTATTTATTTGTTTTTATATCTTGATTGCTGCTCAAATAGCCTCTGCCAAACCGTTGACTTCGATCGTAGGTCTCATCATCACTATGTCTGGATTACCTTTCTTCTATATTTGGATTAAAATAAAAAAATTGCAGAGAGAGAAAGAACAAGATTATGGCGGGTCTTAAGGTTGTGGCTGAAACCCGCTCTCATTCCTTATAAATCAGAAAGCCCAGAGGAGGAAGCTTCAATGTTTGCAGAGAAAACACTATGGGATATACTTCAAATCGGCGGTTTCACCATGTATGTTTTAATATTCTGTTCTCTGTTATCCGTCACCATCTTTCTGGAAAGGATAATCTATTACAGAAAACGATCTCAGACTAAAAGAGCTGAATTCATGGCGCGGATAGCAAGAGCCTTAAAAAATGGCAATATCAAAAAGGCGATGGATATTTGCAAAGAGACTTTTGCCCCTTTCTCCACTGTGGTCTATTCTGGCCTCCAGCTCCATGGCCGCCAAGAAAGAGAAATATCCAATGCCATGGAGCGAGAGATCACCATCGAGACTGCACAATTGGAACGATATATAAGTATTGTCGCAACTATTGGGAATACGGCTGTCTATATTGGGCTCTTTGGGACGGTTCTGGGAATTATCAGGGCATTCCATGATATTGCCGTAGCCGAATCTGGTGGGATGAGCATTGTCATCGGCGGTGTTGCGGAGGCATTGGTTTGTACTGCAGCAGGACTTTTTGTGGCTATCCCTGCAGTAATTGTATTCAATTATTTCACCAGAAGGGTGGGGCACTTTATGGATGATATGGATCTATGTGCTTCAGAATTAATGGACCTGATGCGCGGGAAATAACATGAAGAGAAGAATGAGAAGATCAAAATTAATGTCAGAAATTAATATCACCCCTTTTACCGATGTTGTCTTGGTTCTTTTGATCATCTTCATGATCGCTACCCCTTTTATTTATCAATCGAGCATGAAAGTAAATCTGCCACGTGGTTCAACAAGTGATGAAATGAACAAAGATATCATTATCACCATTAACGCTCAGGGAGATGTCTATCTGGACGATACAAAGCTTGACTTAGATACATTGAGAAATAGACTTGCATTAATGGTAAGGAATGAACCCGATATCTCCGTTATTGTCAATGGGGATAAAAATGTCAGATATGATTCTGTTATGCAGGTGATGGATGTCTTGAAACAGTCTGGCGTGAGGCATCCGGGGTTAGGAATAGAGCTCAGGAGATGAAAAGATTACACAGTACGGGGAAACAACCTCGTCTTTTTATGGACAGAGCTCAATCTGATACAAGGGTACTACTGCAGGCGGGAGGTATCTCGTTTCTTCTCCACATTGTCGTGATTATCTTCCTTATTTTTTATCTGAGGGTAGGAGGTTCAAATGGTGGCGGAGGTGGCTCTTCCGTTTATCGAGTGACCATCCATCCGCTTTCTTCTCAGAGCAACTCCAATCCCTCTTCCCTCCGAGAGCTCCCTACTTCACAAGCCGTTTTTTCAAAGACTCATATTCAAAAAGAGGGAGATAGATCAAGGGAAAAGCAAAAGCAGCCAACTCCTGCATTGATGGCTTCGGCTCCGGAATCAAGTCCACGAGACGAGACTGAGACAGGACAAGAAGGGTCTGGATCGGGAGGTCAGGGAGATGGAACGGGAAGTGGCAGGGGATTTCTCGGTTTGAGAGGTTTTGGCAGGTCTGGTGTTTCTCCCCCCCGCTATATTGAAAATCCAGAACCTGAATATTCGCTGGAGGCCCGGCAGAACGGATACCATGGGAAAGTCCTGTTGAAGGTGGAGGTTCTTCCGAATGGCCGGGTAGGGGGGGTTGAGATAGAAAAGTCTTCCGGCTACGAGGTACTCGATCGATCTGCTCTCGCCACGGTGAAAAAATGGAGGTTTATTCCTGCCAAGAAGGGAAAAGTTGCAACCCTCTGCTGGGTCAAGATCCCAATTACCTTCCAACTCCGAGATAGTGGATTCTGAGATATTGGGTTCTTTTTTTTCATCTTCTTTCTGCTCATGTCATCACTATCACAAAAGATGATTAAGAGACAGTAAAGCGACTGCTTCCTTCTGACTTTAATGATTTTGTTATTGCCTCAAAGCCGGAACCAATCCATAATAGTAAAGAACATCGCCTTCATGTTTATTTCGTTTGGTTGTTTCCTCATGAGAAGAAATTCGAGATCAATAATTCCTCTCGGCCAGGAACTTTATTAAATGATGTAAGACAGGGTGGGAAAAGTTGATGGAAGCGGCGATGTTCTCGGCCTTATGTAATCTCTCCTGAATAAATTGTTGTGCTTCATCCACAATGCCTGCCTGTACTACGGCGTCTCGTGCCGCTGAAAATTCCGGAAGAGCAAAGAGATCTTGCGGGAGTTGAGGATTAATTTTTACCTTTTGTTGATACCCGATGGTGACGTAGGTCTTCTTTTTCCTGCGCCAATCGCTCCCGACATCTTTGCCGAGGGTCTTTTCATCCGCCACAAAATCCAAGAGGTCATCTTGTACCTGAAAGGCCAACCCGATGTGTTCGCCCATCTCCTTGAGGGCCGCTAATAAATCAGTAGCAGTTGAGGAGGAGAGATACCCCAATTCAAAGGCCAGTGCGATAAGCCGCGCCGTTTTTTGGGAGATCATGGGGAGATAATCATTCAGGGATACGTCATCTCTGGTCTCAAATTCTTTATCCCTCGCCTGACCTTCACACACTACATACATGCCATCGGTAAAGGCCTCGATCATTGTAATGAGATGGGGTGATTTGGCAGTTAACAGCTTCTGGTAGGCCAGGGCAACCATGGCGTCACCAGATAATATGGCGGTGCCTACATCCCATTTGGTATGGACTGTTTCACACCCCCTTCTGAAATGATCATCATCCATGATATCATCATGGACGAGGGTAAAATCGTGCAAGACCTCGATGGCCACGGCAGCAGGGATGGCGTCTTCGTAATCATTGCAAAAGTTTTCCGCCGTAATTAAGGTGATTAACGGACGAAAGCGTTTTCCCGGTAAGGTGAAAAAATAGGAGATCGGATCTCTCAAAAATGCAAGCCTTGGAAAAGGAGCGAATTGGCGTAATTCTCTATCAATCCTCTCCTGATAGGGGAGCAATATTGCCTTTAATGATTTTTCCATACACGGACCATAGGTTTAAGACAGATCCATTTTTAATCGTTCAAGGATGTGGTTGAAACGCAAACAAAAATATGACAGCATTCTATATAGTTTGTCAATAAAAAACACCATCTGATCTTGACCATCGCAAAAGGCGGTATGTCAAGACAGTTGTAATTAACTCAGATCTTCAATACAATGTGATTCTATTATTGAACGCCCTCAAGCGGAGGGAAAGGGTTGAAGGTTAAGCTGGCAAAGACAGCTGGTTTCTGTATGGGTGTTCGCCGCGCCATGGAGATAGTGCTGGCGGAGAACAATAAGGGGACCCAACCCCTCTATACGTACGGTCCCCTTATCCATAACAGGCAGGTATTAGCGCTGCTCGAAACCAAAGGTGTCAAGGCAGTTGATCATATCGAAGGCCTCCATAAAGGGACCATCGTCATTCGGGCGCACGGCATCCCCCCGTCAGAGCGCCGTGCCATCAGATCCTCAGGATTAAGGATAAAGGATGCCACCTGCCCCCGTGTGGCCCGGGTGCAGGGTATAATCAACTCTCATACCAAGCAGGGATATCATGCCATTATCGTGGGCGATAAGGATCATCCGGAGGTCATGGGCTTGATGGGGTATGCTCATGGCAGAGCCCACGCTGTCAGCAGTGCGCAGGAGGTGGTTCATCTGCCTCGTATGAAAAAAGTTGTCGTGGTCGCCCAGACCACCCAGGCAGGACAGAACTTTAGGGAGGTGGTGGAGGCCGTACAAGATCGATTCCCCGAAACTCTCATTTTTGATACGATCTGTGACGCTACCCATAACCGTCAAAGGGAGGTACGGGCATTCTCAGACAATGTGGATGGCGTTGTAGTGGTGGGTGGCTATAACAGTGGGAATACCCAGCGGCTGGTTCAGATCTCGCAAGCGGCAGGTATGCCGACCTTCCATATCGAGACTGAAAAAGAGCTTGACAAAGAAAAGCTGGCAGCTATGGAGGTGGTGGGTGTCACGGCAGGCGCCTCTACCCCCAATTGGATGATCAAGAGTGTGGTTAGGGAGATAGAAGGGATACAGAGCCGCAAAGAGACCTTCCTGGGTCGTTGGATCATAGGTGCTGCTCGGTTCTTGCTGCTGAGCAATTGCGTCGTGGCAGCGGGGGCCTTTGCCCTAGCCTATGCTGCCGCCATCCTCTCCGGGAGAAGTGCCGATATTATCTATCCTTCGCTGGCATTTTTCTACATTTACGCCATGCACGTCCTGAATCGGTTTCTCGATAAAGGCGCCAGCGCTTACAACGACCCAGAGGTTGCTCACTTTTATAGAAAATACCGGACCTTTTTAATCTTATCGGGGATCGCTTCCATTATAACGGTCCTTGCCCTCTCTTATTATCTGGGCCTTGGGGTCTTTTTAGCCATGGCAGGCCTAAGCCTCTTGGGGATCATGTACAGCATTCCTCTGGTGCCTGAGGGGATCAGACATCTGTGGGGATATTCCAGAATTAAGGATATCCCTGGATCCAAGACTCTCTCAGAGGCCCTGGCATGGGGTGTGGTTATTGCGCTCCTCCCGTTGTTGGGGAGCAAAAACGTGGAGTTACTGGCTTCCATGGCGGCATTTATCTTCGTATTTTCCATTACGTATATCCGATCGGCCCTCTTCGATATCTTCCAGGAGCAGGGCGACCTCATCGTTGGGTTAGAGACACTCCCCATTACCCTGGGAGAGGAGAGGACCCTCCTGCTTCTGAAGGGTGTCGCCATCTTTGCAGGGATATTCCTCATCGCGGCCCCCCTCTCTGGCGCAAGTGGGCCATTTTCATATCTCCTGATTCTCAGTATCCTCTCATCGACCCTCTGCCTCTTGGCATATGAGAGGAAGCGGCTTCATCCTGGCAGGCGTTTTGAGGCCGTGGTCGAAGGAAATTTCTTCCTGGCCGGTCTCTTGGGTCTGATCTGGCAGGTTCTTACATAATTACCGTAAAGAGACGCCTATCAAAAAATAGGATAGAAGATAGATGGTGAATGAGCTCACAGAAGCCCTTCAAAGAAGCGGAGTCCTGTTGGGTTTTGCCAGTATGGGGATAGCCTTCGCCTATATCGGATCGCTCCTCGCCTTTCTGCTCTGCTTCATCTATGGTTTGATCCGGTGGAATCAAGGGCGACGGGCCCATCGTGCCTGGAGTTTAAGGTTTAGGGGTCGGCCGCGGGTGCGCGGCGCGAGGAGGGGCAGGCGGGCGCAAAAAGGCAGGGGGCAGCGCAATCGGCGAGTTCGCTAGTGCCTCGGGGAACACAAAAGAAATGGTTTTCACGATAATTAATAGCATTGTCGTCATGGGGTATCTGATTGGCGTATGCTACCTCGTCTACAAAGGGCGGGGGAGGACGCGCACACCCTTGCATCAGATACGGCCGGACTCCGGTGTCATGGCCTTATCGCATGGCGCGATCCCGCTCGGTGCGACGGCCGTCATCGGATTCGGTGGGGGAGGAGCGTTCTTTGGGTTTTCCCTGTTATGGTTGTGTTTCCTCTGTGTCATCGTCGGGGTATTTAGCGCGTTTGTCTTGTGCGGCAAGAGGGCACGCCGTATGGGGATGGCCCTCAACGCCCATACCCTCCCGGAATGGCTCGGTGAGCGGTATCAGTCCCGCTTCATCATGGGTTTTGCCGCACTCTTAATCTTCGCCGTGATCCCGATCTACGCGGCCGCGATCCTCATCGGGGTCGCGCGGCTTATCGAGGTCGCTCTCCATATCCCGTATGTGGTCGCGCTGCTTGCCTTCTCCGCGTTCGTGGCCGTGTACCTCATCCTCGGCAGAGGCAGCGGGGTGCGGTATATCGATGCCTGGCACGGCGTTTTTATGGTCGTCATCATGGCGGTCTTTTGCTACTGGACCTACTGGCTGCTCGGGGGCGTTGTCCCTGCCCATCAGGCCTTGGCTGAAATCGCCCCCGTCGTGCCTGAGCGATGGGCCGCCCTGGGGCACCAGGGGTGGACCGAAGGGTTACGGGCGGGGAGTCCCTTCTGGTGGATCGTATGTTCCAGCATCATGTACGGGGTGGGGATCGGCGCCCTTGTCCAGCCGCAGCTCGTGACGCGGTTTCTGACAGCTTCCTCGGATCGTGAGCTGAACCGAAGTGTGCTCGTGGCAGGGATTTTCTCCCTCGTCATGGTCGGTGTCCCGCTCATCGTCGGTCCGTTGACCAATGTTATTTTTATGCAGCAGTTTGACCAAATTGCCATAGCGGTGGCCAAGGGGAATATGGATAAGATTATTCCTCTCTATGTTATGACGGTAATGCCCTGGTGGTTTGGGGCTCTGTTTCTGGTGGGGGTGCTCGCGGCCGCTACGGTTGCTTTACGTTCGCAGTTTTATAGCGGCGCTTCCTCTTTTGGGCAGGATTTCTACGGCAAGATTATGAGCTTTCGTAGTGAAGGGCAGATCTTCACCACCCAGGTGGGAATGGTTCTGACCATCATTGCTACTGTCCTGTGGGGGATCGTACTGCCGGCCGGCAGCATCATGTTTGCCACTGCCTTTTTCTTTGGGGTGTGTGCGTCATCTTTTTTGCCGCCATATCTCTTGGGTCTCTATTGGAAGGGGGTCACCAGGACAGGGGCTACGGCGAGCATGCTGGGGGGAGCTGGGATGAGCTTTATCTGGATGCTCTTCTTCCATTATCAAGAATCTGCGGCGCTGGGGGTCTGCGAGGTACTCTTCGACCAGGTGAACGTGGTGGCTGGCTCCCAGCCCACCTCCTGGCAATGGCAGTTGCAGTATGTAGACCCTATCGTCATCGCCCTCCCCACCTCCTTTGCCCTCTGCATTTGGGTAAGCCGTAAGACGCGGAAGATGTCCAGGGATCACCTCAACCGTTGTTTCAAGTACATTACAAAATAGGGGGTTCCAGCGGTCATGGGTTCGAGCTAAAAAATAGGTTCCTTGAATCCTCCCGCTTTGCGGGATCCCGCAGCCAATACAATCTAAATTAAGGGGCGGGATCGAACCCTCTTGGGAGGCTTTTTTGCTGATAAGCCCCTCAGAGCCGCCGTTTCGCTCTCATCATTCGCCCCTTCGGGGTCTTCTTGAGGGACTCGGCCTCCACGAAGATCTTCTTCACCGCGGGTAGTTGTTTCTGGATTCTTCGCTCCACCTTATCGATGGCCTCCTTCACCTGATCCGTGCTGAGGCCGTTTGCAAAGTTGATGTCGATGTTGACCAGAATATCCTCAGGTCCGAGGTGCATGGTCAGTATATTCACCGCCTCCTTTACCTCGGGGACGGTGGCGATGGCCGCCTTGATTTTTCTCAAGTCGGCCTCCGATACCCCCTCTCCAATCAGTAGGCTCTTGGTCTCATAGAAGAGCACCACGGCCACCAAGGCCAGGATTATCCCGATGATGATGGAGGCCGCGCCATCGAATACGGGATTTTCAGTGAGGCACGTGAGGAGGATGCCCCCAAAGGCGATGGAGAGTCCGAATATGGCAGCGGAGTCCTCCAGAAAGATGATGAAGATGGCCGGTGCCTTAGACTCATGAATGGTCCTGAAGAGCCCCCGTCTTTTAATCGTCCCCCTCAGTTCGTGGAAGGCGATGCGCCAGGAATAACTATCGAAAATGAAGGAAAGGGCAAGTACCAGATATCCCCAGCCCCAGCAGGGGTGCCTCAGGGGCTCGGGATGGAGGACCTTGGTGATTCCCTCATGTACGGAGAAGACGGCCCCGATGATGAAGATGGAGAGGGAGACGACAAAGGCCCAGAAGTACCGCTCCGTGCATAGCCAAAGGGGTGGCTTCGGTCAGGGGGTTTGGCGCTCAACTTTATCCCCAGCAGGAGAAAGGCCTGATTGCCCGTGTCAGCCAGGGAGTGAAAGCCCTCGGCCAACAGGGCGGAACTGTTGACGAAGATGGCGGCGGTGAACTTCATGAGGGCGATAACGATATTGGCCGTCAAGGCCGCTATCACCGCCCCTTTTGTCCTGAAGGCCGCTGTTGTTGAATCTGCTACCACCTGGTCTTTAGAGCTCCTCCACGGTAATCAGATTGGTGGTCCCTGGAAGATCGATTGGGGTCCCCGCAGTGACCACCACCCGCTGTCCTTTGGTCACCCATCCCCGCTGGAGGGCGGCGGTGATCCCCTTGCCTACGATTTCATCGACGTTGGTGAATTCGGGCACCAGGATGGGGTGCACACCCCAGGAGAGGATGAGTCGCCTGACGGTGGTGGATTTGGGGCTAAAGGCGAGGATGGGATAGCGGGGTCGATATCGGGAGACCAATCGAGCCGTCCTTCCCGTACGGGTTGGTGTGATGATGGCAGCCACTCCCAGGTCTTCTGCTAATTGACAGGCGGCATGGCTCATGGAATCGGCGATCTCACCCTTCTGATACGGATCAGGGGGGAGGAAGGCCTCATGGGGAAAGCTCTTCTCCGTCGCCTGGGCTATTGTCACCATGAATTTTACCGCCTCGACAGGATACCTCCCTATTGCGGTCTCTTCCGACAGCATGATGGCATCGGTGCCGTCGAGGATGGCGTTGGCCACATCGGATGCCTCTGCCCTGGTGGGTCGGGGATTTTCCACCATCGACCTCAACATCTGGGTGGCGGTGATGACCGGTTTCCCGAGGGCGTTGGCCCTCTTGATCAAGGCCTTTTGCACCAGGGGGACCTCCTCCAACGGTATCTCCACGCCCAAATCACCCCTGGCCACCATGATGCCGTCGGCCTCATTCATGATTTCTTCAATATGCCCTAAGGCCTCATGCCGCTCGATCTTTGCGATGACGGGGATATCGACATCCTGCGATCTTAAGAGCTCCTTGGCTTCCTGGATGTCCTCCCTCCCCCTGACGTAGGAGAGGGCGATGAAATCTACCTCCGCGCGCGCGCCGAACAGGAGATCCTCCCTGTCCTTATCAGTGAGGGCCTTGGCCCGTAATTGCCCGCTGGGTATATTGACCCCTTTATGAGAGCTGAGTTCGCCTCCCACCACCACGTGGCATATGATCTCCGGGGGGTTAACCGCAACTACCTTGAGTTCGAGGGTCCCATCAGCCAGCAGAATAGTATCCCCTTCCTTGACATCGTTTGTCAGTCCAGGGTAGGTGACGGATATCTTCTCCGCATTCCCCTTGGTCAGTTTGGTGGTCAGGGTGATGGTTGCGCCGGTATCCAAAGATACTGTTCCTCCTTCGATCTCCCCCACCCGTACCTTTCCCCCGCCGAGGTCTTGAAGGATGGCTACTGGTCTGCCCGTCTTCGCGCTCAGCCGCTTCACCTGGGTGATCTTTTCCGCATGCCCCTCATGATCCCCATGGGAGAAGTTGAGCCGGGCCACATCCATCCCCTCCCTGATCATCTCCTCCATAATGGTAGGTTCGCTGCTGGACGGCCCGATGGTACAGACTATCTTTGTTTTTTTTATCTCCCTGCTGCGTTCCTTCATGTGGCGCTCTCTTCCATTTCCCTTTGGATAAAGGGGAGTTTTTCATCTTTGCGGTACACGAGGGCCTGGCAGGTAGCCACCAGGTGTCCTTTTGCGTCAATTACGTTTATGAGATAAGAGGCGGTGCGGCGGGTGAGGCTTACCTCTCGCGCCTCGGCCCGCAAGAGGGACCCCACGGGGGGAGAAGTGATGTAGGTGACGTTCATGTTCAAGGCGACTGCCACGGTCCCATGGGAGTTGGAGGCCGTCTCAAAGGCCTCATCGATGAGGGCGAATATCGCCCCACCATGAGCCATGCTGTGGATGTTCTCCATCTCCGGGCGAAAGGCCATTTCGACGATAGAGTATCCCGGGCCGATGTCCTTTAACTCCATTCCCAACAGCCGTGCGAAAGGTTCCTTTTTTACCCTCTGGACGATACTCTCCAAGACATCTTTCATTCTACACCCCCTTGTTCCACAAAGGACAGAAAAAGGCCTATTCCTTCTTGCGCGAACAGGCCCCCTCTATCTCCGATCTCGGTTGTCCTTCACACCTTCAGGCTATGATTGGTTCTCTTCCTCTCCCTCAGTTTCTTTTCCAGGCGTGGGCCTTGTCTCTTTTGCCCTCACGCTCGTCTCGAGTTTGTCCAGGACGTCTGCTGTCTTTCCCCGCAGGGAGTTGGTTGCCTTGATAAGGGCATCACCGATTTGGGTGAGGACTTCGCTTTGTTTCTTCAAATCCCCGAGCCCACCTACCTTTTGATAGGCTAAGAAGGCAAAGATCAAAGCGATGATAGAGATAAACAATGCGAAGCCTGCCGCCATATTTCTTTCACCCCCCTTCTTTTTCTCTCTTTGTTGAATTGATCTATAGTGGCGATGGTGAATTTCAGGATGATCCCCGACAGAAAAGACCTCAGGGTAATCAAGACCTTGGGTACCTGTGTCTCACAAAAGAGGACCTTCATCTCCACCAACTGGATATCGAAAATACGTGGATGGGGATAACGATACCAAGGACTATGAGGGTGATACATCTCGCTATTGACCTTTTTTCCCTTTGCTTGAGGTGAATACCCTCTTATATATATCATTAACATACTTGAGGTGGATGTTCAAGTCGAAGATACCCTGGATCTCTTTCTCGCTTAGGATAGTGGTAATATCTCCGTCTTCCCGGACTAATCGACGAAAATCCTCCTCATCCCTCCACGCCCTCATGGCATTCCGCTGTACCCAGTGGTAGGCATCCCCTCGTGCAACACCCTTTCTGATGAGGGCCGACAGGAGCTGCTGAGAGGTAATGAGTCCCTTGGTCAGATCGAGGTTTTTCCTCATCCGCTCGGGATATACCACCAGCCCCCTGATGATGTGGGCGAACCGTGTCAGCATATAATCCGTGAGGATGGTGCTGTCCGGGGCGATGATCCTCTCCACCGAAGAGTGGCTGATGTCCCTTTCGTGCCAAAGGGGGATGTCCTCCATAGCGGCTAATGAGTTGCTCCTCACGAGCCGGGCCAGCCCCGAGAGATTCTCAGTCCCGATGGGGTTTCTCTTGTGGGGCATGGCCGAAGAGCCTTTTTGACCTTCGGCAAAGGGTTCCTCGGCCTCCAAGACCTCAGTGCGTTGCAAGTGGCGGATCTCCACAGCGAACTTTTCTATGGAAGAAGCAAGCAGTGCCAGGGCTGTGAAGAACTCGGCATGCCTGTCCCGCTGGATGATCTGCGAGGAGACAGGAGCGGGTTTGAGCCCCAGTTTCTTGCAGACATATTCTTCCACCGCAGGGGGGGCGTTGGCGAAGGTGCCCACGGCCCCTGATAGCTTGCCCACGCTGATAGTGTCTATGGCCCGTTCCATTCGCCCTCGGTGCCTGCGCATCTCCTCGTACCAGAGGGCCATCTTCAGGCCGAAGGTGATGGGTTCGGCATGCACCCCATGGGTCCGGCCGATCATGATCGTCTCTTTATGTTCAAAGGCCTTTTCCCTGATCGCCTCCATGAGGTCATCGATGTCTTCGATGATGATCTGGGCTGCCTCCCGAAGTCGCAGCGAGAGGGCGGTGTCGACGATATCATAGGAGGTGAGCCCGAAATGAATATACCTCCCCGCCTCACCTACGGTCTCTTCCAGTTGGCTGACGAAGGCGGCCACGTCGTGCTTGGTCTCACGCTCGATCGCCTCGATGCGTTTGGGGTCAATGCGCGCCCGTTCTTTGATGTGCTGCACGGCATCGCGGGGTATCTCGCCCAGCTCGGCCCATGCCTCGCAGGCCAAGATTTCCACCCGGAGCCAGGTCTGATATTTGTGCTCGTCACTCCAGAGCGCTCCCATCTTTTCTCTCGTGTACCGCGGTATCACCGTTATCGCTCCTTATTAGTTATTCAATTTAACTCTAAGGGAGAAGGGGGGAGTTG
>MGQF01000079.1:5928-15862 GCA_001797745.1 Deltaproteobacteria bacterium RBG_13_52_11 | reverse complement strand
GCAATCCACGGACGAGGAGAAAAGTGTCACCCATGTACCTGGAATAAAGTGTAACCTATGTACCCGGATCATACCAAACATATATCTAACAAGGCAATCCAGCCGATCGCTACGCTCCGGCTGATTTTTTCGTTCGGCAAAGGAGGTATTTTCCTATGATGACATTATCAAAGCTTTTGCAAACTAAATTATATCTCGTAGCAATAATTTTAATTTCGGCTACCTTTGTATTTGCTACCCCAAAACCAGTAACGGAGACCGCTGACATTGGAAACGGGGTAGGAGAATATAGATTTGAACTCCACAAAATCGGTACTGCTGAATTTGAAAGCTGGGATGGGGTCTCTGCGGAAATCCTGATTTTCAAAAAAGGCAATTCAGAGGTGCTTCAACGGTTGCCAGTAGATATTTTTATTGATTCTCCTTCTTTTTACATGATGGATGTAAATGGTGACGGCTACCAAGACCTTCTATTGTATGACGATCACGCAGGTTACGGTGCAGGACCATCTACTTCCGCAGATGTTTTCATGTACATACCCAAGCTGCAGCACTTCGTTCGGAGCAAAACTCTCTCGGGTAGAGGTAACATTGAAGCATCCAAGAATAAAGGGTGTGTAATCATCAATTACAAGATCAGCGCTCAAGACAACACAGACGAAGAGTGGTGCTTCGATATTTCCACTGGTAAGTGGAAGATGGCAAACTCATCTACAGGCGGACCAGAATGTTTTAAGGATATTATTATGTCTCCAATTCCTTTTGATATATACTTGGCAGACGGGGGTACATCTATACAACCAGCTCGTTCTATTTTTGGTTATCAAGATAATATACAAATTTCAATGGAAATTGAGGGATCATTATATAGTATGGCATCTCTATGCGATGGCAATATTGTGGCAATTTGGGAAAATAGATCATGTGGTCGGTGTCAGTCTTTTTTATATGGAATAATATTCAATCGCCAACTCAAACCGGTGATCAAGGATTTTCGAATTACTGAAAAAGATGAAGTCCAATGGGAGGCCGACGTCGCAAGTTTAGCCGATGGAAGGTTTGTTGTGACGTGGAAAACATTATATCACGTGAAGAAGGGAAAGGATCAAATAACAGTGAGAGGAAAGATTTTCCAATCTTCAGGTTTGCCTGCAAGTTCTGTTTTTAACGTTTCCACGTCACTAGGACAAAACAATGGAGCAAGTGTTCAAGGCCTGCCCGATGGTGGATTCGTGGTGCTTTGGCATTTGTTTTCGAAGGGAATACGGATGCGTATCTTTAACCAAAATGGGTCTCCCAGAACAGATGAGATCCCCGTTAGGGACGACATACGTAATGATGTAGGCTACCTTGTCCCGTACGCCGTAGTTACACGTCAAGGTGATATAGATATCTTCCTTAAATATGACTACGAGCTGCTGTCAAAATTCCTATTTGAATATGCAATGAAATATAACCGAAATGGGAAAGCAATTGGTAAGGTGCTAACAGTTGATCAAGCACCATCTTTGGAAGGATATCAAGAAGCAGTTGAAAGGGTTGTCAGAGAATCGGCTGTACGTCTTGAAGCCAATCTTAGAGGGATACTGAAGGATGATGCTGCTGGCTTGCGGACTTGTACACAAACAGGTGGCCATGGAACAGAGGCAAATAAGATGTGGAAATTTACAAGGGATCCTCGAATGAAGTCATTTTTTGAGTCTTATTGCAAGCAAGCGAGCGGCATCTGCGGTGCTGCTACAACATTCAACCGTTTAGAAGACCGTGAGTGCGAATTAGGAAGTAATAATGTGGTAAATATATTAGAGAACAAAAGATACGTAAAACCTAAGAAAATGGTGTATGACAGTGATGAGGACGTTATTGTGCCAAAATACGTCAAAGATACATGGAAGTCAGTGATTATTGAGGTTGAATTAAAGCAAAGCAGGACTAAAAAACGATATATAATTCCAATCAATTCAAAATTTATAGTTCCAGGGACAGACTTAATAATTCATGTTGGGGATTTTTTACCAACGCTTATGGCAACAGAGCATTCTGATACAAAAGCAGGGGAAACTCGTAAAACGCCCAGGTTATCTTTTACAACCACATCAAACGAGCCTCGAAACCCGGCGGTTTATTTGAGAATTTATGTTGATGGAAAATTGTCTTTCCGTGGATTTCTTTTTAATAAATTATTGGGAGGGCATATATTTGCGCATGATAGATACGGTGTTAATTTAATTGAAGGATTAAAGCAATAATTATTTTATATTCTTTATGCCGTCTAACTACCAACCGGCGCTGACGGCTCGCATCTTTCTCGCTAAACGCCCGCAGCTCAGTCGGAGCGTTAGATAAATGAATAGAAGAAATGTAAACATATGAAAAATATTATTTATCGAGCATCGGAGAGAAAATGGTAAATATAAGAAAAAAACTCACTTTGTTGTTAACAGCTGTTATTATTTTAGCAACGAACAGCAGCGCCCTCAGTTACAAAGGTGACATAATTAAAGATTATTGTGTCGCACAGACTGACAGTCTTCCAGACGGGCATGGCGGTGGATCTCAGTTTCCAGGGAAAATGACTCGTGCAGAATGTGAAAAAAAATGTCAGCCTATCTATTCAAAGGTAATTGAATATGATGTTTGGGGATATTGTCGATTCGGGGATAACGACTATATCTGGGAATATAAGCATGGTGGGGAAAATAGATTAAAGGAATCTGAAAAGAAATCTAGGCAAAAAGATGTTGATAACAGTTTCAGCATTACATCACATAGTGCAGGGTTTGATTGCAGTAAAGCAGGCACAAGAGTAGAGAAGCTAATTTGCCAAGACACAGAGCTTTCGGAACTCGATAGCAGGATGTCAGACGCCTACGAGCAAGCGCTGATGCATACTAATGAGCCATCCCAACTAAAAGAACAACAACGTCGTTGGTTGCGTGACACTCGAGACCGCTGCTCTGACCCTTCTTGCCTCAAGTCCGCCTATACCCAGCGTATCGGGCAGCTTTCTGCGAAAAGCACCTGGATGACCACAGATGCCTTGTTAGCGAACCGTAAATTCAAGAAGATAGCAAGCAGAGATATCACCGAAACACGGGTTACTTCGCTCGCTGTGACTTCAGATGGCACCTGCATTATTACAGGTGATGAAAATGGCAGCATAAAGATATGGAAGAAAGATGATCTGAGTATGCTCTTAGCCATACCGGGGCATCAGTTCCGGACGTCACAGGTAATAGTAAGTCCTGATGACAGATACATAGTTTCTTATTCCAACTCTGACGATGACATAAATGTTTGGGAATTACCTTCCGGACGGCTTGCACATACGTATAGACTTGGTGGCTTAGACCAAAAAATCATTTTCAATAAAAAAGGAACATTGCTGCTTATTGCAAACACTTCGGAAATAATGGCTATGCCATTCGAAATTGGGAAGCGATATTCAGTTACCACCAGAGACGAGGCCATGTGGTCTATGAAGGTTGCTGACACTTCTCAGTATTTGAACAATGCTGTATTAAGCCCTGATAAGGAAGTTCTTGCAACGGCATTGAACGAAGGAAAAGAGCTTATTGTCCACTTGTGGAAATGCTCTCAAGGAACATGGGGCACAAAAGCAGAAATTCAGAAAATAAAAACTATAAGACAAGAGAAAAAGAAGGATGACCGCATTAATCAAGTCGCTTTTACGCATGATGGAAGATATCTTCTGGCAGGTACTCAACGTGGACTAGTTTACGTATACGATATAAGTCGCGATCCTCCGAAACTTGTACGAACAATCGAAACCCGTAGCAACAGCAATATGTATTCTCTCATTGTTACTGGGGATGATACCACCATAATTACATCTGGCGGAACAAACAATTGGAACGGTGAAGATGGTGCCGGTGTTATTGAGGTGTGGGATCTCAAAACCGGAGCCCGGATCCACAAGCTCGGAAAACTCGGCAGCTTTCCGTTAGTCGCTCTTCAAGGCAATTCATTGATCCTAGCGAAGTATCGTAGCTTCTGGGTCGAAGATATTAAAACTGGAAAGATGACTTTGATGCAGCCAAAGCAGAGGGCTGGATCAGTTTCTACACTCGCAATTTCTAAAAGTAAAACAGTTATGGTTTCCGCAGGTTGGGATAATCGTATTGTGGATATATGGAGTATTCCTTCGTTCAAGCTCAAAATGTCTATCCCTACCCGTCATGATTATCACACCGCCCGCATATCCCCGGACGACAAGTCCGTAGTGCTGGGATCATCCGATGGCACAATTGTGGTCATGGATCTCCAGTCGGGCAGAATAATTCACGAGATTCAGGCACTTCCCAATTTTACACCTGGTATCCATTCCGTATTTGTTTCTCCGGATGGCAAATATATCATCAGCGAAAAACCACGTGTCAAAAAAATATTTAAAATGAGTGATGGGAAAGAGGTGACGGATAATTCAGACTGTAATATTCCATTGGGAGAGGTAATTGCGCAGTCAGCGAAGGACTATATCGTTGCAAACAAAGTGAACAACAATAATTACGAAATAGCCGTTTACAACGCCGCCGAGCGTGCACTCCAGGAGGTCAATTTGAGTCCTTATTCTTATGAACTGAACGATCACGCTTTATTGTCGCCGGATGGACAATATGCTTATTTTGCACTACATACGGGCATTGATAAGCCGGGAGCAATCATCCAGTTTAGCCGACAGGCAGATAAAAAAATCCGGGAAACGGAAACTGCCAGTTGCTGTGTCATGGCTGTAAGCCAAAACTACCTCATTTCCGGCGGGGATGACAAGAGGGCGGTCGTTTGGGATATTGCGACAGGAAAACAGATATGCCGACTTTACGGACACCAGGACGTTATTAGCGCAATCCAAATTGTAGATGATGTGGCTATTACAGCTGCATTTGACGGACAAATATTTGTCTGGTCTTTACCGGAAGGTAAGTTGAAAAAGATACTACGACACCAATGAGAAATATTGAAGAAGAGAAGAGTAGGGCTGGACTCGAAAATTTAGTTTTTCATAAATAAATGGGGCAGTTTGGAGAAAAGAGCCGATCGCAGCCCACGGGGCTACTCCGGCTCAGCTTTTTGTTGTGCCTACCAAGGTCCTACTTCTCCATCTTGTGCTAATTTTCAAATAAGGACACTACACGATTGCCCTTACTGTCGTAAAGGCAGATCAATGATAAATTTCGTCCCCTTGGGATGGTTATCCCGCACCCTGATATACCCGTTGTGGTCGGAGATGATGGCGTTGACGATGGCCAAGCCCAATCCGGTACCCGACTTTTTAGTGGAAAAGTAGGGCTCGAAGAGCTTGGGCTTGTCCTCATCAGGGACCCCGCAGCCGTTATCCCGCACCTCGAGGGTGACCATTTGGAGAGAGGGATCGTACTTGATCTCGATCTCTATCACCCCGCCGCCGTCCACCGCAGCCACGGCGTTGTCCAATATGTTGATGAATACCCGTTTCATCTGGTCGCGGTCCACCTTGAAGATAGGGAGTTGAGGGTCGGGAAAAAAGTCAAAGCGGATGTCGCGGTGGGCCTCCTTAAAGAGGATGAGGCTAGAGTTGATGATTTCGTTGAGGTCGTTGGGTGTTGGGGTCACCGCGGGCATCCGGGCGAAGTTGGAGAACTCGTTGACCAGGTTTTTCAGCTCGGTTACCTGGTGGATGATGGTGTTTGTGCATTCCTCGAAGATCCCGGCATCATCCTCTATTTTATTTCGATATTTCTTATAGATCCTCTGGGCGGAGAGTTGAATGGGGGTCAGCGGATTCTTTATCTCATGGGCTATTCGCCTCGCCACGTCTCTCCAGGCAGACAGTCGTTGCACCTTGATAAGATGGGTGAGGTCGTCGAAGACCGCCACCATCCCCAGGTATTCACCTCGCTCGTCTCGCAGGATGTTCACACTGGCCAGGACGGTGAGGACCTTGTCCTGCAGGGTGATCTCCATCTGCTTCTGGATGTTCTCACTGCGGGTTGTGTTTATCTCCTTGATCAACTCCCGGACGATCTTTCGGTACTCGGGTTGCAGGATCTTGCGGTAGTTTTCACCCAGGACGTCCTCGGCCTTGAGATCCAGCATCCTCTCGGCGGGCTTGTTGATCGTGGTAATTGTCCCCTTCTTGTCGAAGGAAATCACCCCTGCCGCCACGTTCTCCAGGACGATCTCCATGTACTTGCGCCGTTGCTCCAGCTCCAGATTGGTGAGTTGTAGTGCATCGGTACTCTCCTCGATCTTGACCTTGCTGGTCTTGAGGTCGTGGGTCATCTTATTAAAGGCACTTACTAAGGTGCCGATTTCATCCTCGGCCTCCACACCGATGCGGAAATCGAGGTTGCCGCTGGCCACCCGCCGGGTCCCCTCGGCCAGTTCCATGAGGGGGACGGTCAACTCCTTGGCGAGACGGAAGCCAAACCAGGTGGCGGAGAAGATGATCACGAGGGTGATCAACAGGAAGATGATGATGTAATTGGTGGTCAGGGGCTTTTTCAAGATCTTTGAGTGCCGGTAATCGACGAAAGCCTGGGATATATCCTCCATCTTGGCCACCAGGTTCTGGGGGACATAGTAGCCTGCCACCACCACCCCTACAACCGTCTTCTTATTATAGAACGGGCTTCCTCCCCAGATGATCTCCCCCCCACCCAGATAGGGGGAGATCTTTGACATCTCCTTTCCCTTCAATACTTCCTGTACCGAGTCTTTGGGAAGCCCACCCATCAGATAGGTAAGGGAGGGATCTGTTGATTCGACCACCACTTTTCCCCCAAGAGAGAGGATGCCCACCCATGCCAGGTTGTATTCAGTCCTCTTCTTCTCCAGGAGCGCCTCTAAAGCCCTCCTGTCCATCCTCCACGAGGCGAGTCTGCTCACCTCTTGGCTGTAGTGAATGGTGTTCTTGGCGAGATCCCGGTAGTAGGTCTGCGCCACCTCTAAGGAGCCCTGCAGGGAGCTTTCCACTTGGACGTTAAACCAGTTCTCCACGCTCCGGGTGATGAAGATGACTGCCGTAAGAAATAAGAGCAGGGTGGGGACCAGGGAGAGGGAGACGAAGGCCGCCACCAGCTTTGTCCGCAACCGCGTCCCCAAGACCCTCCTCTTGCGCTCAAAGAGGAGCTTGACCAGGTTTCTGATCACCAGGAAGCTCAGGAGCACGAGGAGGATGAGATTGATGTTGATGATGCTAAAGAGGAGGATATTACTTCCGACGGGGACCTGGTTGCTCAGTTGGGGGAGATGGAGCATCAGATAGGTAATCCCAAAGACGAGGAGGGCGAGCCCTATGATGATGACTAATTCCCTTTTTCTCTTTCGCCGTTCGGCATCTATACCTGTGTTCATGGTTCTACCCTCACGGTCCGATAACACCAATCGGTCTCAAAATCCCACAGCGAGACGAAGAACAGGATGCATTCCAACCTGAGGGGGAGCTTCACCGGGTCGAGCTCCGCCTTGATGGCAAGCTCATAATCACCCCTCTCCAACTCCCGTCCCCTGACCATGGAAAACCCCTCCACCTGCTGCATTGAGCGCTTGGCTTCCTCCAGATCGGCGACCCGTATCTCCTTTTCCTTCTCCTGGAGCCAGATGCGAAAATCTTCCTTGAGGTTATCAAAAGTGATTCTGTGTCGAATTTTGTACGAAGCGATCTTTTTGTCCCAGATAACGGGGCGTCTTTTATATAGTCTTATGAAAAAGTTAAAGGTGGTAGGGACCCCCGCCTTGATGGCTTCCTCCATCTTTGTGCTAAAGCAATTTTTGACGGAAAAACTGACCACGAAGGTCCCCTTCCCCTGCTCTATATGCAGACCCTCAATGAGGGCCTCTTCCCCCTGGGCCACGTACAGGGGGAAGACAACGGCAAAGAGGATTATCGAGATTCCTACCACTGATAGCCTTGACACCATTGCCCCTTCTTCCCCCATCGAAGGGGGCCAGGGAAGTGCAGTAGAGACCTCAGGTAGATCATAAGCCGAGTTCTGTCCTCCCAATGGGAGTGGTGGTCATTTATCTAGGATAGACGTTGCCGCCTATCTCAAGCGACCAACCCGAGGGTATGGAGCGGGCCACCCCTTTCCCCTCCTATTTGGTCTTGCTCCGGATGGGGTTTGCCAAGCTATCCCGATCACTCGGGATACTGGTGAGCTCTTACCTCACCGTTTCACCCTTATCCCGTGAGATGGCGGCTACGCCTATTTCACGGGACGGTCTGTTTTCTGTGGCACTTTCCTGACCCCTCGCGAGGGGTAGTCGCCGTTAGCGACCATCCTGCCCTCTGGAGCTCGGACTTTCCTCTGATCCTATCCTTCCGGACCAGCGACCACCGCGTCTACCTTATCTCTCACCGCTTCCCTGGCCAGACGATCCGCCTCCCAATTTTCTTCCCTGGGTATGTACCTGATTAGCCAGCGGGAGAAGTGCCCTAATCGTTTTTTCACCTCCCCTTCTAAGGTCTTGAGCGTGGTATCTCGCACACGGTACAAGCCGTTGACTTGGTTTACAACCAGTTCTGAATCAAGATAGACTTCAACCTCCCTCGTCCCCAACCTCTGGGCCTCCTGGAGCCCCACGATCAGCGCTTGATACTCCGCCCTGTTATTGGTTACTGACCCCAAATACTTCTTGATTCGCGATACGAGCCTCCCCTGCTCATCCTTGATGACCACGCCCGCCCCTCCTTCACCAGGGTTCCCGCTGCATGATCCATCCACATAGATGAATACCTTCTGCCATCCCTTACTGGGGGGATCTGATATGGACGGCGTTGCCATCTCTTTCCTTTAATCGGCGCCCTTGTTCTCCCAATAGAGGATTCGATTACAATTGGGGCACAGGATGATCTCTTTGTACTTTTGAACCTCATTGTACAGTTGGGGGGGGATGTTGACGTAGCATCCCTGACAACCTTCATTTTTCACCAAGACGACGGCTATCCCATTCCTCTTTACCTTCAACGTATTATATCGTTTCAAATGCTCAGGGGCTAGTTCCTGCAAGACCTCCTCTCTGATTTGATGCCAGTGGACTATATCGCGCTCCACTTTGACCATTTGATCCTTTACCTTGGCCTGCTCATCCTCTATTGCTACCCTTTCCTTCTGCGCCCTCTCCACGGTGCTTGCATAGTCGGCCTTGAGCTGGTCGATGTTCTCTAATAGTTTGATAATTTCTTCCTCCCGCTGGCTGTTGCGCTCCTTGCCCCCCTCGATCTCTAGCAGGAGCGCCTGATATTCCTTATTGGTCTTGATCTCTAGGAGTTTGAGTTGGGAACGTTTGATCCTTTCGCCCTCCATTTCCAGTTCCCCCTCCATTTTTATCCGCTCCCTCTCGAGCTCCTCGATCCCCCTCTTTTCTTCCTCCTGTTTTTCCTCCTGTGCCTTGAGCAAACCCGCTAGCCTTTCCAGCACAAGGGGTAAAGACCCCTTCTCCTTCAGGGCCTCCTCTATCTGCCGTTCTAGCGTCTGAAGCTTCCAGAGCAGTTGGAGCTGGTTCTTCACCATCTACTTCCCTGAGAAGGCCCAAAAAAAGTGCACCATGAAAGGTGCACTCGTGTATCGTCGAACACTCCCTTTCCTTTTCCTTTCGGCCTTTTAGTTAAGATGCAGATCCACACGGTATACCCTAGTGGGCCCACCTGGAATCGAACCAGGGACCTGCCGGTTATGAGCCGGTGGCTCTGCCAACTGAGCTATGGGCCCCAATTTTATAAACATTTTATTATATTTTAAGTGATCCATTGTGTCAAGAAAAAAAGGAGGTACTTGACGTGATGGGGGAACCACGTCACAATATGAGGTCCCCTGGGAGCGTGGCCATGTTGCGATATCTCATAAAACGTCTTCTTACGATGATACCTCTCCTGTTGGGGATAACCATGATCTCCTTCGTGGTGATCCATATAACCCCCGGGGAGCCCATC
>MGQF01000079.1:0-5841 GCA_001797745.1 Deltaproteobacteria bacterium RBG_13_52_11 | reverse complement strand
ATCCAATACGCGTTGTGGCTCGGAAAGATCGTCAGCTTGGACCTGGGCAATTCCTTCTCCCCCGATGGCAGACCCGTGGCGGACAAAATCTTCGAGAGGATACCCATCACCCTCTTCATCAACCTCCTTTCCCTTCTGCTCATCTTGGTGGTGGCCGTCCCCCTGGGGGTCTATTCGGCCACCCGGCAGGGCTCGTGGGGTGATCAGGTGAGTACCATCTTCGTCTTCATCGGATATGCCACCCCCACCTTTTGGCTCGCCCTCCTCTTGATGATCCTCTTTGGGGTGGAGCTGGACCTATTGCCCATATCCGGGCTCAGGTCCTTGGTGGGGTATGACGCCCTTTCCCTTTGGGGGAAGTTCCTAGATCGGGCGGAACACCTCTTGTTGCCCGTGCTGGTTTCAGCCTTCGGCGGTTTGGCCGGGCTTTCGCGGTACATGCGCTCTTCTATGTTGGAGGTAATCCGCCAGGACTACATCACCACGGCCAGGGCCAAGGGCCTTTCGGAGAGGAAGGTGATCTACCGACATGCCCTGCGGAACGCCCTGCTGCCCTTTATCACCCTCATGGGTCTGTCCGTGCCCGGCCTCATCGGGGGGAGTGTTATCTTCGAGACCATCTTCTCCATCCCCGGGGTTGGGCAACTCTTCTTCTACAGCGTTATGGCCAGGGACTACCCGGTGATTATGGGGATGTTGGTTATCGTTGCGATCCTTACCCTCGTGGGCAATCTGTTGGCTGATGTGGCCTATGCCCTGGCCGATCCGCGGATCAGGGAGGGGAGATGAAGGGGCGGCGATCGTTAGGAGGACTTTTTTGGTTCAAATTCACCCGTAACTACCTAGCCGTAGGGGGGGCCATCGTGGTTTCTTTCCTTTTTATATCCGCCCTCCTTGCCCCCCTCATCGCCCCCTATGATCCCTCGTTTATCGACGCCGAACAGGTCCTCACCCCCCCGAGCCGTGCGCACCTCCTCGGTACTGACCAACTGGGCAGGGACGTATTGAGCCGGATCATCTGGGGGGGGAGGATTTCCCTCCTCGTCGGTTTTGTGGCTGTGGGTATCACCACCCTCATCGGGGTGATCCTGGGGGCTTTGGCTGGTTACTACGGGAGGGGGGTGGATGGCATTATCATGCGGTTTGTGGACATCATGCTCTGTTTCCCCACCTTTTTCCTCATCTTGGCAGTCATTGCCCTCTTGGAGCCGAGCATCTTGAATATCATGGTCGTGATCGGTCTCACCAGCTGGATGGGGGTTGCCAGGCTGGTACGGGCGGAATTTCTCTCCCTGAAGGGGCGCGAGTTTGTCGTGGCCGCCCGAGCGCAAGGGGCGATAGATCTGAGGATCATCTTCAGCCATATCCTCCCCAATGCCATGGCCCCGGTCTTTGTTGCGGCCATCTTGGGGATCGGGGCGGCTATATTGACGGAGTCGGCCCTCAGTTTTTTGGGGATCGGTGTGCAGCCGCCGACCCCCAGTTGGGGGAATATCCTCACCGCCGGCAAGGACAACATCGAGATCGCCTACTGGCTCTCACTCTACCCTGGATTGGCCATCT
Source organism: Deltaproteobacteria bacterium RBG_13_52_11 (assembly GCA_001797745.1). Classification (GTDB taxonomy): domain Bacteria; phylum Desulfobacterota; class B13-G15; order B13-G15; family RBG-16-54-18; genus RBG-13-52-11. The sequence goes on along the minus strand of MGQF01000079.1, from coordinate 4,278 downwards.
TGATTACTGTACTCGGATATAACCTCTTGGGTGAGGGATTGCGGGACGCCTTGGATCCCAAGATCGAGCCCTAGGCCCTCTTAAGGTAGCTGATGAAGTAATCGAATCCAGACCAGATGGTCAGCACGAGGGCGATCCAGATCAGGATCGTCCCGAGCAGATGGATGTCAAGGGAGAAATAGGAATAGTGAAGGATGAGGATGTTGGTGGCGGATAGTTGTGCAAAGGTTTTCATCTTGCCGAGGCGGTTGGCTGCGATGACTACCCCTTCTGACCCAGCCACCCCCCGGAGGGTGGTCACCGCCATCTCCCTGCCGATGATCAGGGCCACTATCCAAGCGCTTACCCGCCCCAGAGGGATCAGCATAATGAGGGCGGTGCAGACCAACAGCTTGTCAGCCAGGGGGTCGAGGAGCTTGCCCACATTGCTGACCGTGTTCCTCCGGCGTGCTAGATAGCCATCAAACCCATCGCTGATGGCGCCCAGCAGAAAGATGAAAGCGGCGGCAAAGCTCGTCCATCTGTCGGGAAAGAAGAGAAGTAAGATGGCGACAAGGGGTATAGCCCCTATGCGGAAGAGGGTGAGTTTGTTGGATAGGTTCCAGAAGCCTCCCGTATGGGCTGTCATCGTGTTGCCATTTTACTCGGTGGCGATTTCTTTTTATATTCCTGGTAATAGTGCAAGACCTCAGCGACGTAGTTCTTCGTCTCTCTGTAGTTGGGGACTCCGTTGACCTGAGCGACGGTGGTCTCTCCGGCATTATAGGCGGCCAGGGAAAGCCTCAGATCGTAATTGAAGCGATCCAAGAGGTACTTCAGGTACTGCACCCCGCCTTTAATATTCTCATGGGGATCGAAGGGGTTGGCAACATTGAGCCTCTTAGAGGTCTCCGGCAAGAGTTGCATCAGGCCCTCCGCCCCCTTGGACGAGATGGCGTAGGGATCAAAGCACGATTCGGCCCTGATGACCGCCTTTACCAGGGCAAAATCAACTCCGTGCAGCCGGCAGGATTCAGCGATGAGGTGATCGTATTTGTCAGCGTTAGGCTTATAGTTTCTTTCTACTCGTGCGGGCGCGCTGGAATTCTCTTTCATGTAGACGCGGTAACGGGTATGAGTAGGTGCGTTGGAGAAGTGCATCACCCCTTCCTTGTCGATGTAGAGAAAGATGTCGGCCAGGGCAGGTGTATTGACCATTGCTGAGACAAGCAAAATCCCCATCATGGTGGCAAAGCGCACTGCTTTTCCTCCAATGCACCTGATTTTACGCAAAAGTTACAGCTTCTTTTTACACTTTTAAGGGGACGAAGTCAAGAAGAAAACCCCTCCCCTTGTTACATGGGTATAGACTTGGTTACCAGGGAGGGGGAGAGGGTGGTAGGTAAAGGGGGGCGGTTGATGAGGGAGGTAGGGTGTTGAGCAGGAGAGGGGCTGTCCGACTCATCTTGACCCTTGTCTCCAGATGCCGGCGTTTATTAGTATAATTAGTCCTAAATACTAGATGAGGTTCCTCTCCGCACTTACATTACCTTATTTTTTGTCTTGACTATGGGGATAACATCTTTACCCATTGATTTCTGTATGTTATAGAGGCTGAACCTCAGTAATCGTTTATCTAGTGGTGTTAAGGTCGTGAAATTAACTTCGGTATTCTTTAATAGAAACCCCTTGGGAGTCCTTTTTATATACTTATTCAGATCAATGTTTTGGCGTAAATCATTATATGTGTCCGAGATAGAAGAATCTGCAACGGTGAATTGCTTTATTTTCCATGATCTTTTCTCCCGTTCCACTACGATGAGATTGCGAGTTAGATCACTGTCGTGACCACTTGATAGGGTATCAGGGACTCCTTTGTCTCCTTTTTTTCTGAGCACAACACTTACCCGTACCGAGTCGCCACTGATAAAAGGGATCCAAAAATGACTTCTCTTTAATTCCACCTTATAGTCATAGTTATCGATCAGGTTATAGTGCTTTAACAGAGACAATTCTAGCAGGAAGTTAAAATTCACACGTAGCTCGTCACTTGAAAGCTGTCCCTCTTGAAAGTTTGACGAAAAGCCCTCGCACGCCTCAAGATACATTCCATCTTTTAAATTATTGAAATACGCCACTATCACTCTGTCTATCTTATGATTTTCCCCGAGTATAGAAACATACGTAACTACACCGATGACGAAGATGGCAAGAATGATAATGATAGAGACCAGGCTCACGTTTAGACTTGGTTTCTCCATAAATGATCCATCTCCTGTTTAAAGTTCACGATAAAGGCTCTCGTGAAGACTAATCCTCATTATGTCGCCTTTATGCCGTACCTATTACTTCAAGAAGACATTGAAATTGAGAATAAATGCATTAACACTGTTTGTCAATAAAGATTGTGATATTAACATTGTACAGGTTCAACGATCAGCAGTCAGCTTTGAGTTTTTCACTTCCTCGGTCAGATGGCATTAATTATCGTGAAGGATCTTTTAAGGGGTTATTGGGGAGGGTGCAGGGGAGTGCTCCCCTGCACCCTGAAAATTCCTTGTGATGTCGTCAGGAGAAACTATAGGTTGATATTGGAGTACTTCCTCCAGGGTCTGGCTACCTGCTTGTTTTCCAGCATCTCGAGGGCGCGGCAGACGTATTTCCTCGTATCGTGGGGCATGATGACGTCGTCCGTATATCCCCGCTCGGCTGGCTGATAGGCGTGCTCGTACTTGGTCCGATATTCCTCGATCCGCTGTCGCGAGGTCTCCTTCGGGTTAGCAGACTCCTTGATCTCCTTGGCGAAGATGACGCTCGCTGCGGTCTCGGCCCCCACGATGTTTACCTTGGCCGTCGGCCAGGAGAAGACCAGATCGGCCCCGATGCTCTTGTCGAGCATGGCATAGTGGGCGCCCGCATATGACTTGCCGATGATCACGGCGACGAGGGGGACGGTGGCGTCCGCCCAGGCAAAGAGGGTCTTGGCCCCGTGGCGTAAGATCCCTTTCCACTCATGCGGAGAGCCGATCCAGAAGGCCGGGCAGTCTACAAAGGTCACGAGCGGGATATTGAACAGATCGCAGAAGCGGACAAACCGCGCCAGCTTGTCAGCGGCGTCGCAGTCCAGTCCTCCCATCAGCACCATGGGCTGATTCGCCACGATCCCCGCCACCCTGCCGTTGAAGCGCGCGAATCCGACGATGAGGTTGCGGGCAAAGTACTTGTGTATTTCATAGAAACTCCCCTTATCCACCACCTTGTCGATGAGGGGATACATATTATAGGGGACGCGAAGGGCTGCGTCGGGAAGGAACTCATCGAGTTCGGGGATCTCCCTGTTCGGATCGTCGCCAGTCTCAACCCTCGGCGGCTTTTCCTTGTTGTTGGAGGGGAGGTATGAGAGCATTTTTTTCGCCAACTCGATAGAATCTTTGTCATCTTCTCCTACGACGTGGGTACCCCCTGACTTCATCGCATGGGCCTCCCAGCCAGCCAGTTTCTCAAGGGTGATGTCCTCACCGGTCTGGGTCTTGACAAAGGCAGGCCCGGCGATCCCCAGGAAGCCGGTTGTCTTGCTCTGGATAAGAAAGTCGTTCATAATAGGATGATAGGCCTGTCCCCCGAGGCAGGGGCCGAGGAGCACAGCGATCTGGGGCACGATCCCCGAGGCGAGGATCTGTGCGCGGAAGGTCCATCCGTAGGCCTCCAAGGTATCCATCCCCTCCTGGAGACGGGCGCCGCCCGAGTCGTTGATCCCGACAAAGGGCCATCCCTTCTCCTTGGCAAAATCACAGGCCCACACGAACTTTTTTCCGTGGTATTCGCCAAAGGTGCCGGCCATGGCCGTGAAATCCTCCGAGACCACCACGACATATCTGCCGTCCACCTTGCCATATCCGGCAACGACACCCTCTGCTGGTATGAGTTTATCGGCCATGCCAAATTCGTATTGACGGTGCCTCATAAAGGTGCCGACCTCTGTGAAGGTGCCAGGATCGATGAGCATATCGATCCTCTCCCTCGCATTCGTTTGCCCCTTTTCCCGACGTCCTGCCAGGGCCTTTTCCCCCCCCATTGCCAGAATGGTCTTGCGTCGCTTCATATAGTCGTCATATATCTTGTCGAACTTTCCCATCACCAACCTCCTTAAGTTTATATGCCATCGGTAGGCCTTAATTTGTTAAAAATATCACAAATCCAGTATATCTCAAGACCTCTCCGTTGTCAACCCGATGTACTCGTTCACTACATATGAGACAAATGGGCATGTGAGAGGTAGTTAGCATCGACAATGCCATT
>MGQF01000078.1:9003-9717 GCA_001797745.1 Deltaproteobacteria bacterium RBG_13_52_11 | reverse complement strand
TGGCCAACGAACTGCTGGCGGACATCGAGAAGGACACGGTGGACTTCGGCCCCAACTATGATGACTCCCTAGAAGAACCGCTGCTGCTTCCCGCCAGTTTTCCCAACCTCTTGGTCAACGGCTCCGCCGGTATCGCCGTGGGGATGGCCACCAATATCCCGCCCCATAACATCATCGAGGTGATCGACGCCATTTGCGCCCAGGTAGAGAATCCGGCAATCCCCATAGAGGAGTTGCTGGAGTTCATCCCTGGACCCGACTTCCCCACCGGCGCCTTCATCTGTGGGAGGGAGGGGATCAGGGCAGCCTATCAGACCGGCAGGGGGGTCATCCAGCTCCGGGCACGGGCCCTCGTGGAAGAGCAGAAGGGGGGCCGGAATAGAATCGTCATCACCGAGCTGCCCTATCAGGTGAACAAGGCCCGGCTCGTGGAGAAGATCGCCCAGTTGATGCAGGAGAAGCGCATCGAAGGAATCGCCGAGGTGCGAGATGAGTCCGATCGCGAGGGGATGCGGATGGTGCTCGATCTGAAAAAGGACGAGGTGCCCGAGGTCATCCTCAACCAGCTCTATAAGCTCACCCAACTACAGGGCTCCTTCGGGATCATCCTCCTGGCCTTGGTGGATAACAGGCCCGTTGTCTTGAATTTAAAGGAACTCATCGGCCATTTTATCGAACACCGCCGGGTGGTGGTTACCCGTCGTTCCCGTCACG
>MGQF01000078.1:8773-8988 GCA_001797745.1 Deltaproteobacteria bacterium RBG_13_52_11 | reverse complement strand
AGGCCCGCGCCCATATCCTCCAGGGGCTTCTGAAGGCCCTGGAACGCATCGACGCCATCATCGCCTTGATCAAGAGATCAAAGACACCGGCCGAGGCCAAGGCGGGGTTGGAAAAGGAGTTCTCCTTTTCCGAGGCCCAGGCCCAGGCCATCTTGGACATGCGACTGCAGCGACTCACCGGCATGGAGCGGGCGAAGCTCACCGAGGAATTCGAA
>MGQF01000078.1:0-8676 GCA_001797745.1 Deltaproteobacteria bacterium RBG_13_52_11 | reverse complement strand
ATTTCGGCGACCCCCGCCGCACTCAGATCATCGAGGATGAAGGCGATGTGCGCCTCGAAGACCTCATCCAGGAAGAGGATATGGTAGTCACCATAACGCACACCGGCTACGTCAAGCGGACACCGGCCGGCTTGTATCGCAGCCAGCGGCGCGGCGGGAAGGGGCGGCTCGGCATTACCGTCAAGGACGAGGACTTTGTGGAACACATCTTCGTCGCCTCCACCCATCACTACCTCCTGTTCTTTACTGATCAGGGGAAGGTCTATTGGCTGAAGGTGCACCAAGTACCCCCTGCTGCCCCCTCGGCCAAGGGGAAGGCCGTGGTGAACCTCATTGACCTCTCACCGCAGGAGCGGATCACCGCCATCCTCCCGGTCAAAGAGTTCACCCCGGAACAATCCGTCATCATGGCGACCAAGCAGGGGCTGTTAAAGAAGACCGCATTGCAGGCCTTTAGCAATCCGCGCGCGGCCGGTATCCTCGCCCTGCGGCTGAGGCAAGGGGATGCCTTGGTGGATGCCAAGCTCACGGAGGAAAAGAAAGAGATCTTTGTGGGGACGCGATTGGGCAAGGCGACTCGGTTCAAGGCGGGGCAGCTCCGCGAGATGGGGAGGTCGGCCAGCGGGGTCAGGGGGATCACCCTCGATGCCCATGACCAGTTAGTTGACCTGGAGATCATCCAAGAAGGCGCTTCTATCCTGAGTGTTACCGAGAGAGGCTACGGAAAGCGGACCGCCCTGAAGGAGTACCGCACGCAAAACCGCGGGGGGAAGGGGGTCATTAACACCTTGATCTCCGAGAAAAATGGGCCGGTGGTGGGTATCCTCCAGGTGGGAGCGGAGGACGAGGTGATCTTTATCACGGACCGAGGCAGGGTCTTGCGGCTCGAGATAAAGGATATCCCCCTGCGGGGGAGAAACACTATCGGGGTCAGGCTTATCGGCTTGGAAGACGGTGAAAAGGTGGTGGGTCTGGCGCGCGTCGCGGAAAGGGAGGAAAAGGAGAAAAAGGACTTGACCTAATCTCTCTTTTCTGATAAAGAGGGTATATCGTACATTCCGGTCAGTAAAGGCTCAACTCCGGTCTCGTGGAATGTACCGAGAAAGAGGATTAATAGAAGACTTTCAAGAACTCTTCCTTTTTCCTATCACAAAAAGATATCCACAATTTGTGGAATAAATGTTGAAATTCCATTAATTTGAGAGCGCACCTCAGTGTAAAAACCCCGCGCATATATAATTCTGTAACCATGGAAGATTTTTGGCTCCAGGTCTTAGAGACCATCAAGGGACAAATAAATATCAACAGTTTCGAGACGTGGATTAAGCCTATCCACTGCAGCTCTCTCGAAGAGAAAAAGGCCGTCCTCGAGGTGCCCAATAACTTCTTCCGAGACTGGGTCGCTGAACACTATGTACAAACCATCAAGGGGGCCCTCTATGATCTCACGGGGGAGGATTACTCGGTATCCCTTCAGGTAAAACGGGTGAGACCCCCTCATCTCAAGGAAGCTCCAACAGCAGATGATGGAGGGGGGGATGAAGATTTGGCCAGCCGTATGTTCAACCCCCGTTATACCTTTGAAAACTTTGTGATCGGGGCGGGAAATCAATTTGCCCATGCGGCATCCCAGGCAGTAGCCGACTCCCCAGGGAGGAGGTACAACCCCCTTTTCGTCTACGGGGGTGTGGGTTTGGGTAAGACCCATCTCCTCAATGCCGTCGGTCATAGAATAATAAAGAACAGGACGGTCTCTGATCCGACCAAGGTGTGTTACATCTCATCCGAAGAGTTTACCAACGAACTAGTCAACTCTATACGATTCGAGCGCATGGATGGGTTTAGGAAGAAGTTTAGAAGTATAGAAGTTCTTCTTATAGACGATATCCAATTTATCTCTGGCAAGGAGAGGACACAGATAGAATTCTTCCATACTTTCAACTCCTTATACGAGAACAAAAAACAGATTGTCCTCACAAGCGATAAGCTTCCCCGTGAAATTCCGGACTTTGAGGAGCGATTGAAATCGAGATTTGAATGGGGCCTCATTGCTGATATCCAGCCCCCCGATATTGAGACGAAGGTGGCCATTCTCAAGAAAAAAGCGGATTTAGAAAATATCTATATCGCCAATGAAGTGGCCTTTTTCCTCGCGTCTCACATCAACTCAAACGTCCGCATCTTGGAGGGCTGTCTCATCAGACTGGGGGCCTTTGCCTCTCTTACCAAACAAGAGATAAACTTAGAGATGGCTAAAGAGGTATTGAAGAATTTTATTAAATCCGAAGAGGCGACTATCACCATCGATAGTATACAGAAAAGGGTCTCCTCTTATTTTGACCTCAAACCCAAAGACTTGAGATCCAAAAGACGTCTTAAACAGATTGTTGTGCCCCGACAAATAGGAATGTATCTCGCCAGAAAGCTCACCCACTCTTCCCTTATAGAGATTGGCGAAAAGTTCGGAGGAAAAGACCATTCTACTGTCATCCACTCAATAAAAAAAATTGAGGAAAAGCTCAATAACGACCCATATACAAAGGGCGTTGTTGCCGACCTTATAAAAACGATCTCTGAATAGAATTGCACAGATATAAACTCCACCAGGTGAAAGTTATAAACACTTATAATCTCTTTATTATCAAGACATTATAGATGATATGAACGTATCCACAGTGCTTATTACTACTATTAATTCTTTATGAGGGAGACATATATGAAATTTATAATAGAAAAAGGCCCTTTTCAGACAAGTCTGGGAAAAATCCAAGGGATTGCAGAACGCAGAAGTACCATTCCTATCCTTTCCAATATATTAATATCTGGTGAAAAAAATAATATAAATATCGTGGCAACGGACCTCGAAATAGGAGTGATGGAGATTACAGAGGCGGACAACGTGGAAAAAGGGGCTATCTGTGTTCCTGCGCGGAAACTCTACGATATTGTAAGAGAGCTTTCAGAAGAACAGGTGGAGGTACAACAAGGAGAGAACTTCTGGGTTTCTATCAAGGCGGGAAAGAGCGTTTTTAACCTTCCCGGAGTAGACCCACAAGAGTTTCCTAACTTTCCATTAATTGAAGGGACTGCTTATTTCAACGTGGCGGCTTCGGCTCTTTTGGACATGATAGAAAAGACAGTCTTTGCGGCCTCAGCAGAAGAATCCAGGTTCAACCTCAATGGAATTTTAATGGAGAAGGTAAACAAAGAAAAGAGAGATTATTTTCGCATGGTGGCAACTGATGGGCACAGACTCTCCATGATCGATAAAGAACTGAAATCAACCCTCGAGAAAGGAATTATTATATCGAGAAGGGGATTAACGGAATTAAGGAGGGTATTGGGGGACGGCGAAACAGAGGTGGCCATCTCTCTCAAAGACAATAATTGCATATTTAAAACCGAACGGACGATAGTCGTTGTCCGTCTCTTAGAGGGGGAATATCCAGACTATCAACAGGTAATTCCCAAGGCAAACGACAAGCACATCGTAATAGAACGGAAGGAATTCATTGGTGCCTTACGGCGCGCACAGGTAATTGCCAGTGAAAAGGGCGAGGGAGTAAAGTTTTCTATTCGTAAAGAATCAATGGAGATCAGAACAGGGGGGCCCGATGTGGGCAACGTACAAGAGGAGATAAAGATCGAGTATCAAGGGGACCCAATAGAGGTCAATTTTAATGCCCGATACCTCTTGGACGTCTTGAACATTATGGATACAGAGAAGGTACAGATGGAATTAAAGGAGGAATTGAGTTCTGGGCTTATAAGGCCCGTGGACGGAGAAGCTTATCTCTATGTTATTATGCCCATGCGTCTTTAAAAGGACGATGATACTCCCTCCTCACCTTTTCTCAAATCCTTATCATCATTTCACCCAATAAAGCTTTGTCAGGAGAGAGAAAATTGGAAGAATCGCAAGAGCCCTTGATAGAAGAAGGTTATGATGCCAGGCATATTAAGGTATTGGAAGGATTGGTTGCCGTCCGAAAGAGACCTTCCATGTACATTGGCAACACCGGAGTTGAAGGGCTCCATCACCTAGCCGAAGAGTTGGTGGACAACAGCATCGATGAAGCCCTCGCTGGCTACTGCACGAAGATAGATGTAGTAATCCATCTCGATAACAATGTCACGGTTAAGGATAACGGGAGGGGCATCCCCGTAGACATGCACCAACAAGAAAAAAAACCTGCCGTAGAGGTTGTTCTAACAAAGCTTCATTCGGGGGGAAAATTCGACAAAAAGAGCTACAGGGTGTCAGGGGGCCTTCATGGAGTGGGGCTCTCGGTGGTAAACGCCCTCTCCGTATATCTGGAGTTGGAGATAAAAAGGGGGGGGAGTGTCTATTCACAGCGATATGAGCGCGGCAAGAAGATGACCCCCTTGCAGGTAGTGGGCAAGACAAAAAAGACCGGGACCAAAATTACCTTTAAGCCTGACCCCGAGATCTTTAGCGACCTGGAATTTAGCTATGATCTCCTCTCTCAACGCCTGCGAGAGCACGCCTTTCTCAACAAAGGGATTACCATAACCATTGAAGATGAAAGGAGCGAGAAGAGCAATCAGTTTTTTTATAAAGGGGGCATCATCTCCTTCGTCGAGTATCTCAATCACGCCAAGAACTGCACCCATCCCAAGCCCATCTACTTTGAAGGAACGAAAAACGACACCTATATCGAGATCGCCCTCCAGTATAATGACACCTACAAGGAGACCATATTCAGCTTTGCCAACAGCATCAATACCCATGAGGGGGGAACCCACCTGGTTGGTCTCAAATCTGCCTTGACCAGGACTATTAACACGTATGCCTCCAACCACAACCTCCTCAAGGACCTCAAGGAAGGGTTGAGTGGTGATGACGTCCGCGAGGGGCTGGTTGGCGTGATCAGTGCAAGGCTCCCCGACCCCCAGTTTGAGGGACAGACGAAGACGAAGCTGGGCAACAGCGAGGTAAAGGGGTACGTAGAAACCCTGACCAATGAGCGGCTCAGCAGTTACTTTGAAGAGCATCCCACGGTGGCCCGGAAGATATTGGCCAAGGTGATCGATGCCGCGCGCGCCCGGCTGGCGGCCCGCAAGGCGCGGGAGCTGGCCAGGAAGAAAGGGGGGATGGATACCACCCTCCTCCCCGGCAAGTTGGCGGACTGTCAGGAGCGCGACCCGGCCCACAGTGAACTCTACATCGTGGAGGGGGACTCGGCTGGTGGTTCAGCCAAGCAGGGGAGGGACCGGAAGTATCAGGCTATCCTTCCTCTCAAGGGGAAGATCCTCAACGTAGAAAAGGCCAGATTTGACAAGATGTTGTCCAATGAAGAGATAAAGACGATCATCACCGCCTTAGGGGTGGGCATCAACAAAGAAGAGGCAACCCTGGAGAAGCTCAGGTATCACCGGATCATCATCATGACCGATGCCGACGTCGACGGCTCACACATCAGGACCCTCCTGCTCACCTTCTTCTACCGGCAGATGGTCGAGGTGATTGAACGGGGGTATCTCTACATAGCCCAACCCCCACTCTATCGGGTGCGGTTGGGCAAAGAGGGTCGGTACCTCAAGGACGAGGAGGAGATGGATCGGTTTCTTATGGAACGGGCCATGGAACAGGTGGAACTGGAGCTGAAGGAGTCTCAGACCCGATTGGGGGGAAAGAAGCTCCTGGAGTTGCTGAACAAGCTCTCCCGATATGATTACTTTCTGAGGAGGCTCGAGCGAAGGGGCTACCCCCGAGAGGCCGTCAAGACCCTCGTGCGGCAGGGAGTTGCTCGCGCCGAGGATTTCGGTGACCAGCGGCGGATCAAATCCCTGCTCAAGGCCCTGCAGGCGGCGGGGATGGAGACTGGAGCGATCTCCGCCGATGAAGAGCATAACCTCTTTGAGTTCCCTCTCGAGGGGAGGATAAACGGGAGAAAGGTGTCGAGGCGGATCAACAAAGAGCTGGTGGAGACCGTCGAATATCGGGGCATCGTGGGCCTTTTTCAGTCCATCGCCGGTTTCGAAACCCCCCCCTTTACTGTCTACCACAAGGGAGGGCAGGAGCAGTTAGAATCCAAGGGGGAGTTGTTGAGTTATATCACCACCATCGGCAAGGAAGGGCTCTCTTTTCAGAGATATAAGGGACTTGGGGAGATGAACCCCGAGCAACTCTGGGATACCACCATGAACCCTACAAGCCGGAGCCTCCTGCAGGTGCGGGTAGAGGATGCCGTGGTGGCGGATGAGATCTTTACCATCCTCATGGGGGATCAAGTGGAAGAGCGCAGGCGGTTCATCGAGCAACATGCCCTCCAGGTGGAGAATCTGGACATTTGATGCCTCGAGTAATAGGCCTGACAGGGGGGGTCGCCAGCGGCAAGAGCGGGGTCTCCCAGATCCTGAAGGGATTGGGGATGACGGTGATCGATGCGGACGAAATCAGTCATGAGATCCTGGCAAAGGATGATGCCGTCAAGCAGGAGGTAGTGAAGGTCTTTGGTACGGAAGTGCTCACCGTGGGAGGGGCTATCGACAGGGGAAAGCTCGGGGGAATTGTCTTCCGAGACCCGGAGCGCAGGAAGGCCCTGGAGCGGATCCTGCACCCCCCTATTGGTGCGCGGCTGTGGAAGAGGGCTCAGGAGGGGGGGGATGACGTGGTCCTGGAGGTTCCCCTTTTGATCGAGCAAGGGGGGCACGAACGAGTGGATCTGGTGGTGGTAGTCTATGCCACCCGAGAACGCCAGATGCAGCGCCTCATGAGCAGGGAAGGAATATCCAGGGAAGAGGCCATCAACAGGATAGATACCCAGCTCCCGTTAGAGGAGAAGGTCTCGTATGCCAACTACATAATTAACAACAATGGTTCCGTGGAGGAAACAGAGGAACAGGTGTTCAGATTTTATCAGGTAGTAAGGGGGAAAGAAGCGCCATGAATGAAATTATCAATTTAAGGGATTTAAAGCAGAAGAAGATCGCGGACCTGGCGGCCCTGGCCAAGGAGCTGAACGTGGAAGGGGCGGCCAACATGCGCAGGCAGGAGTTGATCTTTAGCATCCTGCAGGCCCAGGCGGAGAAGAACGGGTTCATCTATGGGGAGGGGGTCTTGGAGATCCTGCCGGACGGATTCGGCTTTCTCCGTTCACCGGATTACAACTACCTGCCGGGCCCCGATGACATCTATGTCTCACCCTCGCAGATCAGGCGGTTCAACCTGCGGACAGGGGATACTATTGCCGGGCAGATCAGGCCCCCCAAGGAGTCAGAGCGCTATTTCGCACTCCTCAAGGTGGAGACCTTCAACTTCGAAGACCCCGAGGCAGCCAAAGACAAGATCCTCTTCGATAACCTCACCCCCTTCTACCCGCGGGAGAAGGTCAACCTGGAGCACAATTCTGACGACTACTCCACCAGGGTGATGGAGCTCCTCACCCCTATCGGTAAAGGGCAGCGGGGTTTGATCGTCGCACCCCCCAGGACAGGGAAGACCATGCTCCTGCAGTCCATCGCCCACAGCATTATGGCCAATCACAAGGATATAATCCTGATCGTGCTCCTCATCGATGAGCGCCCCGAAGAGGTGACTGATATGGAGCGTTCGGTAAGGGGGGAGGTGATAAGCTCCACCTTTGATGAGCCGCCTCAACGGCACGTGCAGGTGGCTGAGATGGTCATCGAAAAGGCCAAGCGTCTGGTGGAGCACCAGCGGGATGTGGTCATCCTCTTGGACAGCATTACGAGGCTGGCCCGGGCCTACAACTCCGTGGTGCCACCCAGCGGCAAGGTGCTTTCGGGTGGTATTGACTCCAACGCCCTCCAGCGGCCCAAGCGCTTCTTCGGCGCAGCAAGAAACATCGAGGAAGGTGGGAGCCTCACCATCATTGCCACCGCACTCATCGACACAGGGAGCAGGATGGATGAGGTGATCTTTGAGGAGTTTAAAGGGACGGGTAACATGGAGTTGATGTTGGATCGACGCCTGGTAGATCGCAGGGTCTTTCCGGCTATCGACATCAACCGCTCAGGGACGAGGAAGGAAGAACTCTTGCTGGCCCCCAATGACCTGGAGCGTATCTGGCTCTTGCGCAAGGTGCTCACCCCCATGAACACCGTGGACAGTATGGAATTTCTCTTGGACAAGTTGCGCAAAACCACCACCAACAGGGAGTTTTTGGATACCATGAACCAGTGAGCGGGGATTGAACATCACGGGGAAATATGCTAGTCTTATCTCAAAACAATGGGGAGTAAACGGATGAAAAAAGAGATTCACCCAGAGATACACGATATTACTATTACCTGCGCCTGTGGCGCTACCTTTAAGACTACGTCCACCCGCAAGGACTATTCGGTGGATATCTGTTCTCACTGCCACCCCTTCTTTACGGGCAAAGAGAAGCTCTTGGATACGGCGGGCAGAATCGAGAAGTTTACCCGTAAATACAAGCACCTCGAGAAGGGGGAGCAGAAGAAGGGATAGGGTAGAGGCCCCCTCACCGGCCACGGCAGAGGCGTTCTGCGTGCAACCGGTGATATTTTTTTGCCCTGCACGAGAGGGAGGAGAAGAGGTTTGAAGAAGACGTCTACTGCTTCCCCCCGGAGTGTATCCTTCCCCATGCTGTTAATAATCCATGAACCCTCTGGTCCTCGGAACGAGGCCACCGTGGTCCTTTTCTAATTAAGGAGGTACGAGATCTT
>MGQF01000077.1:11402-12733 GCA_001797745.1 Deltaproteobacteria bacterium RBG_13_52_11 | reverse complement strand
AGATCCTCTCGATTAAGGAAGTTGAGCGTGTTGTCGGCGATGCCCCACGCGTACACCCAGGTACCCTTAGGTAGCTTTTTAGTCCGCTCTGCCAGTTTCGAGAGCACTTCATCTTTTGTTTCGCACTGTTGGAGATTCACCCAGGTGCCGTTTTCCCTGAGCCCGAAGAAGGGGAGATGGGCGTGCGCGTCGATGAGCCCCGGCGTCACCGTATCCCCTGCAAGGTCGATGACTTTTGTGCCGGGGCCGATATAGCGGCGGATCTGTGCATCGCTGCCCACGTCCAGGATGCGCCTGTTCTTTACAGCTATGGCCTGGGCGACGGAATCCAGCGGGTCTACGGTGATAACCGTACCGTTGACGAGGACAAGATCAGCCGTCGGTTCTGCCGCTGTGATACGCGGCGTGCCTGCAAAGAGTGAGGCACAAACAATACCGGATATTTTCAGAAATTTCCTGCGGTTCATCGGTGTGAGGCTACCTTTTTCCATGTTTACCCACAGACATCCTTGTTTAAGAGTGTCATGTCTTATACATTCCATCTTTCCTCATTCTGCTCAACAGCAGTAATAGATGGAAAATTTTGCTTGATATTTCCCTCGTAGCATTTAAATTATCTGTTTAGTGAAATAAGTATATCGGAAAAGACGATAAAGTGCAAGAACGGGGAGTCGGGAAACAGGTCTATTTTCTTTGCATCATGCTTTTTGTCTTATAATCCTGGTCTCAGATGAAGAATGCAACCCCAGGTGGTCGGCAACCTCCCGCTTCCCCCTATCTTCTGAGGAGAGTGCTCTCTTTAAGTTCAGTAATCCTTTGTCAAGGCTGCCCCCTTTCTACCGATGGGCAGAAGGGGGGCAGCGGTCTACGCGCGATGTTCTAAGGTATTGCGGCCCGTGCGGCTTCGTTCTTGATCCTTTGGCCATCGGATGCCGTGATCAAGCGGGCCTTTACTAGTTTGTCGACTTTTTTGTTTACCTTCTTTACGTACTTTTCATGGGTCGGATAAAGCTTGGTAAGGAGGTCTTTTTTGAATGGCACCTTATAGCCCACCAGGGAACAGAACAGACCGGAGGCAGGGTCTTTAGGGTTTGCGGGTGTGCTGTGCGCGTAGTAGGTCCCGGTGGGCACGTCGAGGTACGGTGACCTGACGCCTCCTCTGGCGTTACCGTACTTATCCACCTTAACGGTTACAGAGGGCGGCCAGGTAGGCTTCGAGCCTTCTCGGACTGGCTCCACTTTGATCCGCTGCCTGACCTTCGGCGAGGCTATGTTCGATCGTACCCAGGCATCGAGGTTGGCAAAGGCCCCGCTCATAAAGTATTCCAAGG
>MGQF01000077.1:11031-11377 GCA_001797745.1 Deltaproteobacteria bacterium RBG_13_52_11 | reverse complement strand
GAACTCGGTACAGTTCGGCGGCGGTGCCGTAATGCCGGCCTTGATCATGTCTTCAGGCTTGGGCCATAAGCTGACTGCCCTCATATTTATATGGCTTGCACCGGCAATCTCGTAACGGCGATAGCGATCCTTCGCAGAGTTACTGTCGGCCCGGTCCGCTCCCATGCCCGTCCACAAAACCTGTGACACCACGCTAATAACCGGCTCAGGTCGAGGCTTGATGATAAAACGCGGGTCACCCGGCTTCAGCGGTGCGGAGCATTGATTGAGGGGGATCAATAGGCCGTCACCATCGCCTATCAGGTATCCGTCATAAACCGGCTTGCCGTTGGATCCGCAAGCGTCC
>MGQF01000077.1:10725-11002 GCA_001797745.1 Deltaproteobacteria bacterium RBG_13_52_11 | reverse complement strand
AACGACATATCCGCCTGTCTGGGAATATCCTGTCAGAAAGGCCATCTTAACCTGGAACCCTTTGAGCGGATTATGTTCCGCTTTGGATTTCAACAGGACGCCCACCTGACTCGCAATGTCCCAGATCAATCCATTCTCCGTTGCAGGCGTTGAATCGGGAAGCATTGAGACAGGATTGGGACACGTCCGGTCGGCGGGGAGCGGGTTTGACCACGACACAGCAGCATACCGCCTGGGGTCGAAGGTCCTCAGGGCCTTTGCCGCCACCGGCTTGCTC
>MGQF01000077.1:155-10696 GCA_001797745.1 Deltaproteobacteria bacterium RBG_13_52_11 | reverse complement strand
GATAAAGTAGTCACGGGAAAACTGCCACTGAAAATCGAGATCGTGCATCGCGGTTGGATTCAAGAGCTCGACGACGACGGTGCCGCTGAATTTTTGTGGCGACGCAGGTCGACGCACCAGAATCCGGGTTGTGTACGGCGCATGCGCCGTCTTCACAACAACGTTGCCATCGGCGTCGAAGTCGTATACGTTTGCGAATCCGCTTACCAGGTACTCTTCCTCAACGTATCCGAACTGGGAGAGATCCTGGGGTGCGTTCGTCCGGATCGCTGCGCCGAAAGGATATGAGGTGGTGGTCGCAGGAATGGGGCCCACCGCCGCAGGAATCGATGCGGCTGCCTGGACGCTTATCGGATTGAGGAGCGTCATCAGGCACAATAAGCCGAGAAAAACGCTTGTCACGCGTAATATCTTCGTGAGCTTCATCGTAAAACCTCCTTTCTCTCAAGACATAGTAGATGTGAAAAGAACACCATCAGTTAGGGGGGATAAACCAGGGGGAGGCGGCTTCCAACATCCCATGATAATCAAAGAAACCGCGCCCCCTTAACTGTTTTATAATACCTTACGCTATCACCTCCTTTCCGGCCCCGGTCTTTTTACAGAGACAATCCCCTCTGGATGAGACGATAGCTGATAATCGACCCCTTCATTGCCTGTTATTTATGTATGTGTTTTTTCTGTGAGAATAACCAAGGATTTTTCCCTTTACAGGTCGAAGAAAATGTTATAAAAAAACTATGGTAATGCCCTCGCCGAGTCAATTAGGCACTTTCTTGTTTGGTAGTTACTTAAAGGTAAGTTCTTTGATCATGCAATGTAGCGTTAAGGATCGCGATGGTAATCAAGAAAACTACTTGTCCTGTTGAAGCAACAATCAACCTCATTGGCAATAAATGGAAGGTGCTCATCATGAGAGAGCTTTTTAAGGGCACGAAGAGATTCGGTGCGCTCTTCAGATCCGAGGGTCTTGCCGGTATCAGTCAGAAGATGCTGACCCAGCAACTGAGACAGATGGAGGAGGATGGCATCGTAGTGCGCACCGTGTACCCTGAAGTGCCGTCCAGGGTTGAGTATTGCCTGACCGACCTCGGAAGAAGTCTGAAGCCCATACTGGACGCCATGGACCAGTGGGGAAACAATTATATCGAGGAGAGAGGATCTAGTGAAGGAGGATCAATTATGAATCGGGAAGAAACTGTCGCGTTTTTGGATGCCTACTTTGCGGCTTTGCAAAAGGGAGAGATTGAGAAGATTCCTTTAGCTGCTGATGTGACGTTGACCGGCCCGATGGGAGGGCCGCTCAAAGGAGAACCTGTTGTAAGGGCACTACTCGTCCGGGTATCCCAAAGCTTCCGGAACATCAAGCTTGTTGTTCGAAGGCATGTCATAGACGGAGAGCACGCATGCTCCATGTTTGATATGATCCTTCCGACGGGAGAGACCGTGGCCTTCCTTGATTATTTCCACATTGTAGACGGGAAGATTAAATGGTTACAGCCCTTTTATGACCCGCGGCCCATGCAAGAGGTATGGGGTTGGGCAGAGGCGGAGAGACCGGCCAACAAAACAGCCTCACCACGTCGGATGCCGGCTACGGGTCGTTGACACTTCGCGTGCCCAGGCGACGCTCCGCATCCGGCGAGAGTCAATGCCTGCCCTGATTCTTCGGTTATCAAGCATGTCCTGCACGAACATTCCCTTATTTTATTTACCCTACTGCCTCCTTATACTCCTTCCACAGATCTTCTTTTTTGATACCGTGGTCGATGAATGCCCAGGGGAAGACCTCATCCGCTCTTTTTTCTCTGTATACCCAGAAGTCGGGGTTGATGTAGGAATTCTTCAAGGCTGAGCCCCAGTCACCGTTGGCCTCATGGACCCGCAAAAGGATCTCTGCCACCCTCCGATCACCCATGGAGAGGAGGGTCTGGACATACCCCCACTTGGGGAGCTCATGGAGCACGCGGCAGCGGGGGATTCTTGCCGCCCCCTTTTTGATAGCAAGGATCTTCTTCTTGAGGATTTTGACGTTTTCAAAAGGGTGCCACTGGAACGGGGTCCACGCCTTGGGGATAAAGGGGGCAATACTCAGGGTGATTGCTCCTAAGCTCCTTCCCCCCTTTCCCATGTGGTGCCTGATCCGCTTGACGAGGGTGGCTATCCCCTCGATATCATCCCAGGTCTCGGTGGGGAGGCCGATGATGAAGTAGAGCTTGAGGTCCCTGATGCCATGAGCGGCAAGGGCCTCAACAGCGCAGAAGATCTCCTCGTCTCTCAGCCCTTTGGCAACGACCTCCCGCAGCCGCTCGGTGCCTGCCTCAGGTGCCATGGTCACGGTGCGATGGCGGCTTGCGGCCAGGAGCTCGGCGCGCTCCTCGGTTACGGCATCGGCCCTGATGGAGGAGATGGCAATCTCACCCTTGCATCCGACGATATGCGCGCACAGCTCGTTGAATCCTGGATGATCACCCAGGGCAGATCCCACCAGCCCGATCCTTCGCCCTCGTTGCAGGCCCAGATCGGCTTCCTGGATAAGGGTATCTATGCCCCTGTTGCGAAAGGGGAGGTAGATGGCCCTGACTGCGCAGAACCGGCATCTGCGAGGGCACCCCCTGTTCACCTCCATGAGGAACATCTCCTTGAATTCCGTCAAGGGGGTCAGGATGGCTGAGCCCGAGGGGATCAGGCCCGGGTCTTTGACCCATCTCCTGCGCACCCTCTGCGGTGCCGCGCCAACGAGGGGTGCAAATTCCTTGATGAAACCTCCCTCACCATAGCTCGGCTCATAGAGGGCCGGGCAATATATCCCCTCGATCCGGCTTGCCGCTTCCAGAAAGTCCTCCTTGCTCTCCTGGCAAGCGTCCTGAAAGGCCTCCAAGAAATCGATCACGCCCTCCTCACCCTCGCCGATAAAGAAGAGGTCTACAAAGGGGGCCAGGGGCTCGGGGTTGAGCGTGCATGCTGCACCCCCAACCACGATAAGGGGGGCCCTTGGATCTCTTTCCAGGGCCTTGTACGGGATCTTGGCCAGTTGCAGGATGGATAAGACATGGGGGAAGTCGTTCTCAAAGGGGATGGAAAAGGCGATGATCTGGAATTGAGAAAGCGGTTTATTGGATTCTAAAGAGAGAAGAGGGGTGCTGCTCCTGACATACTCTTGCCACTCCCTTTGTTCAGGAAGAAAGGCCCGCTCGCAGACCACATCCGGCAGGGAGTTGAGGATGCGATAGAGGAGCTGAAACCCGAGATTGGACATCCCCACATGGTAGGTATTGGGGAAGACCAGGCAGATGGGGGTCTTCCCCCCCCATTGTTTGAAGATGGTCCCCTGTTCCTGCGCGAGGAAGTCCCTATGGCTGAGGGCGATTCTCTGCGTCACCGGGTCATCGTACCACGGCAAGGGGAGCTTGTGGATCTCTTAATCCGGCTGTTTCCGCATAAAGGTTGGGACGTCGTATCTCTCCTCTACCTCGGGAAAGGGTTCCGCGGCCTTGTGAAAACGGAAGTCAGAGAATTGATCGATGCTCTTCCCCCTCCTCAAGAAGGTGGGGATATCCATGTTTTCTTCCGACTCATCGGGGATCACCCGCAGACGGCGGAGCCGCTCCTGTTTTTCTTCCTCTTGGCCGAGGCCGGTGGCGATCACCGTTACCCTCATTTGGCCGTTCATCCGCTTGTCGATGACCGCCCCGAAGATGATATTCGCCTCTTCACAGGTCTCTTTCTGGATAAGGGTGGAGGCCTCGTTTATCTCATGGAGGGTCAGGTCCGGTCCTCCCGTGATGTTGAGCAAGATCCCCTTGGCCCCATGAATGGAGATATCCTCCAGCAGGGGACTCGATATGGCCTTCTGCGCTGCCTCCACGGCACGGTTCTCCCCTGACGCGATACCCATGCCCATCATGGCCATGCCCATCTCCGACATGACGGTCTTGACATCCGCGAAGTCGAGGTTGATCAATCCGGGGACCAGGATGAGGTCTGATATCCCCTTGGCCGCTTGATAGAGGATCTCGTCCGCCTTCCTGAAGGCCTCGAGCAACGGCATTTCCTTGCCGCTGACGGTGAGGAGCCGCTGATTGGGGATGGTGATGAGGGTGTCTGTATATCTATTGAGCTCTTGCCACCCCTGCTCCGCTTGGAGGTGTCTCTTGCGCCCCTCAAAATTGAAGGGCTTGGTGACGATGGCCACACTCAGGGCGCCTACTTCCTTGGCGATGTTGGCCACGATGGGGGCGCCGCCGGTCCCTGTCCCCCCTCCCAGCCCTGCGGTGATGAAGACCATATCCGCCCCGTCCAGGGCCTCTCTGATCAGGTCCGCACTCTCCAGGGTTGCCTTTCTGCCGATCTCGGGGTCGGCGCCTGCGCCCCTGCCCCCCGTGATCCTCTCTCCCAGTTGAATCTTCACGGTGCTCTGGGAGATCTTTAAGACCTGGGCATCGGTGTTGGCGGCGATGAAACCGACCCCCTCCAGCTTGAGGTCGATCATGGTGTTTAACGCATTGCAGCCGCCTCCTCCTACGCCTATTACCTTTATCCGTGCCCCAATGTCATAATTTTCATCAAGCTCAAACATCTCTTACTCCTCCTTTCCCATCCTCTTTTCACGAGGATAGCAGCCATTTTTTCGGTTCAATCAGCTCCCATTGTGCCTGCCTAGAAGAACTCCTTAAACCAACCCTTCATCCTCCGGGTGACCTTGTCGAAGATATTGTTCTCGTCAGGGGCAAACCCTTCGCGGATGCTACCTTTTGTACCATAGAGGACGAGCCCTACGGCGGTGGTGTACATGGGGTTCTTGACGATGTCCGTCAGCCCCCCAATTTCCCGGGGATACCCCGTGCGTACGGGGAGGCTGAAGATCTGTTCGGCCAGATCCGCAACGCCTTGTAGGAGGGCCGATCCGCCGGTGAGGACGATCCCTGAGGCGATGGCGCTTTCGTATCCGGAGTTAATGATCTCCCGATGCGCCAGGGACAGGATCTCCTCCATGCGGGATTCTATGATCTCCGCCAGGGTATATTTTGAGATGACCTTTCCCCCCCGCTCCCCCACAGCGGGGACCTCCACCCTCTCGTCCTTTCCCACGAGTGCAGTCAGGGCACAACCGTGTTTCTTTTTTATCTTCTCCGCCTCTTCAATGGGGGTTCTCAAGCCGATGGCGATGTCGCCGGTAACGTGGTCGCCGGCCAGAGAGATGACGGAGGTATGTTTTATGCTCCCTTGATGGAAGATGGCGATGTCAGTAGTTCCACCGCCGATGTCGATGAGCGCCACCCCCAACTCCTTTTCTTCGGGGGTGAGGGCTGCTTCACTGGAGGCCAGTTGCTGTAAGATGATGTCGTTGACCTGCAATCCAGCCCTATTGGCACACTTGATGATGTTCTGTGCCGAGGTGACTGCCCCGGTAACGATATGGACCTTGACCTCGAGCCTGACCCCGCTCATCCCCTGGGGGTCCTTGATCCCATTTTGGCCATCGACGATGAACTCCTGGGGCAAGATGTGGATGACCTCCCGGTCCATGGGGATGGCGATGGCACTGGCGGCGTCGATGACCCTCCTCATGTCCGCTTCGGACACCTCGTGGCTCTTTACCCCGACGATCCCGTGGCTGTTAAACCCCTTGATATGTCCACCTGCTATCCCGGTGTAGACCGACGTGATCTCGCACCCTGCCATCAGCTCCGCTTCTTCCACCGCCCGCTTGATCGATTGCACCGTGCTCTCGATATTGACCACCACGCCTTTTCTGAGGCCATGCGATGGATGGGTGCCGATTCCGATGATATCCAACCCCTTGGCAGTGGGGACGCCGACAATGGCGCAGATCTTGGTCGTCCCGATGTCCAGCCCCACGATGAACTCTTCCTTCTTGCCCATCTTCTCACCCCCTTTCCTAAAGCCCAACCACGATGCGGTCGGGACTTTCATACAAGATATACTGCACAGGGACAGGCTTCTCCGTAATTCTTTTCCAGACCTCCTCCAAGCGCCTTATCTTGAGCTCCATATCTCCTCTGCGCATATAAATCATCGTTCCTCCCTTCGCCGTAAATATGGTCACGTCGCCGATCTCATTGAAGTGTATCTCGGAGACCCCCTCTTTGGAGAGGTGAGGGTAGTTGTGCACCTCCCTGATGAACCACAGGGCCTCTCCGATGAGGTCTTTTCTCTCCCCCTCCTTCCACTCCTGGTCTTCCCATCCGGTCACGATGGGGTAGTCGAGGGCCTCGCCAGGGGAGGGCTCCTTAAAGGGGGTGCCGTCTTCATCTACGTAGTAGAGCTTATCCAGACGGATCATGGCTATTGGGTTTCTCTCAATTACCTGCAAGGCGAGCTTGTCCGGCAATACCCTGCGCACCACGCACGATCTGACCCATGGCAGGACCTCCACCCTCCGGGAGATCTCCCTGAGATCGAGGTTGAGCATTGGTGTTTCGGGGGGGACGGAGGCGGCTTCTATGATCTGCCGGGGGTCCAGACGGCTGCATCCCTGTACCTCGATCTTATCCAACTGGAGGTGGGCGGCGAGCAAGAGATGGGTACCCCTTTCAAGACCCCAGATGAAGGCGATGAGGGCCACTGCCATTCCCACGAAGAATAATTTCCTCCTTTTTTTCATCCTGCTCCCTCCTCGATCTTCAAGGAAGCCTCCTCCACGATGATCTGCACGAGCTGGAGGAAGGAGATCCCCACCTGGGCTGCCGCCTTGGGTACGAGACTTGTCTCCGTCATCCCGGGCACGGTATTTACCTCGGTGACAAAGGCCTCCCCTTTCCCGTTCATAAGGAGATCCACCCTGGCACAGCCGCTACACCCCAGGGCATGATAGGCCTTGAGGGCTAATCTCTGTACCTCATCCTGCATTTGGTCGCTGATCCTCGCGGGGCAGAGGTATTCCGTCTGCCCCGGTGTATACTTTGCCTGGTAGTCGTAAAATCCCCCTTTGGGGGCGATCTCGATAACCGGTAAGGGCTCCCCTTTGAGGATCCCCACGGTGAGCTCTTTCCCCTCGATGAAGCGCTCGACGAGGACCTGCCGGTCGTAGCCCCTCGCGTGCCTTATGGCCTCCTCCAATCCCTTGTAATCCATGACGATACCTATCCCTACGGTCGATCCCTCTGAGGCCGGTTTGATTACCCAGGGGGGAGGGAAGGGTGGTTCCTCCAGCGCTTCCTCCTGAGGGATGATAAACTCCGGCGTGGGGATGCCGTGATAGAGAAATATCTCTTTGGCCTTGATCTTGTTCATGGCCAGGGCACTGGCCAATACCCCGGAACCGGTGTAGGGGATCCGCAGGAGCTCAAGGAGCCCCTGAACCGTTCCATCCTCGCCCCACCGCCCGTGCAGGGCGATAAAGGCCACATCTATCTGCTCATCCAGGAGGCGTTGGCAGATATCGGCGGATACCTCAATACCCTTTGCTTGGTACCCCCCCTCCTGCAGGGCCTTGAGTATGGCGCTGCCGGTCTTCAAGGATACCTCCCGTTCATGGGAGATCCCGCCCATCACCACGCCGATGCGTTTATGCAGCCCGCTCTGGTTCACCAATAATGAGCACCTCCAGCTCAAGCCCAATCCCCTTCTCTTGATAGACCCGCTCTTGGATCATATCGATCAGGCCGAGGACGTCCCTGGTCCGGGCTGCCCCCTCGTTGACGATGAAGTTCGCGTGCAGGGGTGAAACCATGGCATCTCCCCTGCGCATTCCCTTTAACCCCACCTCTTCGATCAATTGCCCTGCCGGTATTCCCTGGGGATTTTTGAAGATCGAACCGGCGCTGGGGAGCAAGAGGGGTTGCGTTTCCTTCCTTTTCCGTAGGAATGCCTCCATCCGCTTTGTGATCTCTGGCCCCTCTCCCTTGCGCAAGGAGAATTCCCCTTGGAGGATGATCTCTTCGGGGTGGAGGTTGGTCCCCCGGTAGCCAAAGCCCACCTCCTCTTGTTTCACCAGCCTGATCCCTCCTGCACGGTCCATGACCATCAGAGAGGAGATCAGATCTCCTATCTCCGCGCCCCAACTCCCGGCATTCATCCGGATCCCTCCCCCCACCGTACCTGGGATGCCGGCCAGCAATTCCAGACCCATGAGGGCATTCTGCGCGCAAAAGCGAAGCAGCTGGGGGAGCCCGGTCCCGGCCCCCACCATGAGCTTTTGCCCCTCCTTTCTTATCTCTTCGAACCCGTGGGAGAGGTTTATCAAGGGCTCTCGTACACCCCTGTCCGAGACCAGGAGGTTGGTTCCGTTGCCGAGCAGGAGGTATGGCACCCCCTGGTCTCGGCAGCGGGCCGTCACGATTTGCAGGTCTTGCAGGTCGCGGGGATAGAGGATGAGGTCAGCCGGCCCCCCGATTCTAAAGGAGGTGATCTCGCTCATGGGGACCCCTTGCCGGATTTTCCCCTTGAAACCGTCCTTTCTGATCCTCCGCTCCAGACCGTTGTTGATCATGAGGACCCCTTTCTCAAGGCCTCAACGATGGTCTCCGATACCTCCGAGATGCTCCCCGCACCCAAGGTCATGACGATGTCCCCAGGCTTCACCATCGGCAGGACCTCCTCGACCAATCTCTCCCTGTCAGGCACGTAGTGGACCTCGGGATGGCCCCTCTTTTTGATCTCCTGAACGAGGGCCTCGGCAGTTACACCCGGGATAGGGTCTTCCCCTGCCGGGTAGATATCCGTGATAAAGAGGGCATCGGCCTGTGCGAAGGCGGTGAGGAAGTCGTCGAAGAGGTCTCTCGTCCTGGTGTATCGGTGGGGCTGGAACAGGGCGATGATCCGCCCCTTACCCAGCCCCTTGGCTGCTGCCAAGGTGACCTTAATCTCTACCGGGTGGTGGGCATAGTCGTCGATGATTGTTACCCCGGCATAATCACCCTTGAGCTGAAACCTCCTCTGGACCCCGGTAAAGCCCTCTAAAGCCTCCTGGATGAGGTGGAACGCTATGTCCAGCTTGAGGCCACAGGCGATGGCGGCCAAGGCATTGTATGCGTTATGGATCCCTGGTATCCCGAGTCTCACCCCTCCCAGCAATCGGCCCTGCCAGGAGACCTGGAACTCGATCCCCCACCCCCTGGGTGTGATAGCCTCCCCCCTCAGGTTTGCCTGAGGGTCGAGGCCGTAGGTGATGTACCTCTTTTCCACCGAGGGGATAATAGCCCGGACGTTTTCATGGTCGAGGCAGAGGATGGAGCTTCCGTAGAAAGGTACCTTGTTGATGAACTCCACGAAGGTCCTCTTGAGGTGCTCGATGTCATCATAGTAGTCCAGGTGTTCAGGATCTATATTGGTGACGATGGCGATGGTGGGGGACAACGTGAGGAAGCTGCCGTCGCTCTCATCGGCCTCTGCCACCAAAAATTCCCCCTCCCCGAGCCGGGCATTACTCCCCAGGCTGTTGAGCCTTCCCCCGATCACCATAGTGGGGTCTAGCCCTGCATGGGCCAGGACGGTGGCGGTCATGGAGGTTGTCGTGGTCTTTCCATGGGTGCCGGCTATAGCGATGCCGTATTTCATCCTCATCAACTCCGCTAACATCTCGGCACGCGGGATCACCGGGATCATCTGGGCCTTGGCCTCCTTGACCTCCGGATTGTGCCCTCTAATAGCCGAGGAGATCACTACCACATCAGCCCCCTGCACATTCTCCCTTTGATGGGCATAGGTGATTCTGCACCCCAATTGGCTCAGGTGTCTCGTGATCTCCGTCTCCTTCGCGTCAGATCCCGTAATGCGATAGCCGAGATTGAGCAGCACCTCTGCTATGCCGCTCATGCCGATCCCCCCGATCCCGACAAAGTGTATCTGCTCGTTTTTTCTCCTGTACACGCCTGTTCCTTATTATTTATTGTCCTATTCTGGGAGCAAAATCCTCGTCCTCAGGCGAAGACCTTAATTCGATTTTTGTCCCAGAAGGATTCAATCCCGCGTTTCGCGGGAAAGGGGTCAGGGGTTCTACAAACATGTTAGAATGGTTTTCACTCGAACCCTTGAATCCTCGCATCCTTGACCCCTCAAGTCCCGCCCTTGGCGGGATAGTTTACATTATGTCCAGCAATTGGTAGCACTCATCGACGATGCGGGCAGCAGCATCAGAACGACCCAGGGCAGCTGCCCCCTTCTCCATCTCTTTCAATGCCCTTCGGTCGTGATAGAGGAGAAGGATCTCCTGTGCCAGCCCCTCTCCTGAGAGCTCTTCATTGGGGATCATCCTCCCCGCGCCCTGTTTCACCAAGACCCGGGCGTTTTTGCGCTGATGATCGTCAGCAGCGTAGGGATAGGGTATCAGAATCGAGGCCCTCCCCCATGCACAGAGCTCGGTTATGGTGGCGGCCCCGGCACGACAGATCACCAGATGGGCCTCTTGATAACAGGGGGCCATCTCAACGATAAAGGACTGGACCGAGGCCTGAAAGCCCTTCCTTGCATATTCCCCCGTCACCCAACGGTAGTCCCCTTCGCCGGTTTGGTGGATGATCCTCAAGTCCTTTTTTATCTCTTCGAGAGACGACAAGGCCTCTATCATCGACCTGTTG
>MGQF01000077.1:0-131 GCA_001797745.1 Deltaproteobacteria bacterium RBG_13_52_11 | reverse complement strand
CCGAGGATGAGGAGGGTGAATGCCTTCCCTTCTCTCTTCTCCCCCCTCCCCTGGAGGATCTCCCTTCGAAGGGGATTACCTGTTACCCTCACCTTCTTGGGGGAAAAGAATTGAACGCCTTCAGCCCACGA
>MGQF01000076.1:25029-28947 GCA_001797745.1 Deltaproteobacteria bacterium RBG_13_52_11 | reverse complement strand
GTCAAAGGAGACATATCGTTTCAACTGCCCTTGTAGGCCCACCGTACCTCCCTTTCAGATCGTACGCTACCCGCCAACCTACCTCTTCTCAACCCCTCAATCGGATCCGAGGATCCGCCCACCCGTACAAGAGGTCAATGAGGAGATTGACGAGTACATAGCTGAGGGTGATGAAGAGGACGCAACCCTGAACCAAGGGGTAGTCCCTCGATTCGATGGCGTTGATCAGGAGGGTCCCTATCCCCGGCCACGAGAAGACATTTTCAGTGATGATGGCCCCTGACAAGAGGACACCAATTTGCAGCCCCATCACCGTAATGATGGGTATGAGGGCATTGCGCAGGGCGTGTTTTAGGATCACCTTCCACTCAGGCAGGCCCTTTGCCCTCGCTACCGTGAGATAGTCCTCCCCCAACCGCTCGAGGAGGCTCGCACGGGTCATGCGGGAGAGAATGGCCGCCAAAGCGGCCCCTAAAGTGATGGCCGGTAATACCAGGCTCGCCACCCCTGCCCTGCCCGAGACCGGGAACCACCCGAGTTTGATGGAGAAAAGGATGATGAGCAATGGCCCCAGCCAGAAATTGGGTATGGAAACCCCCAAAAGCGAAAAAAGGACGGAGGCGTTGTCTACTGCCGTGCCTTCCCGTAAGGCGGCGACAATACCCAAGGGGATGGCAATCAACCCCGCCACCAGAAAGGCGGCCAGGGCCAACTCAACGGTGGCGGGGACCCGTTCGGCAATCACCTGCACCACAGGCCGCCGATAAAAGTAAGAGCCCCCCAAATCACCCTGCACAATCCCCGCAATGAACCTGCCATATTGAACGTACAAAGGAAGGTTCAGACCCAACTCCTCCCGCAGCCTCTCCTTATCCGCCTGCTGGGCAGTCTCACCCAGCATCACCTCTACCGGGTCTCCTGGGATCATGTGGAGGAAGAAAAAGACGAGGGTAACAGCCCCGATGACGGTGGGGATTAAGATGGCCAACCTGCGCAGAAAGAAGCCCCTCACTCCTGCTCCTTCACCATACGGGCGAACCGTTCCTGAAAGGCCACCCGCTTGAGCCACAAAGGCAGTTCGCCGTAGACCCGTTCCTCCGGCTGATAAAACTTCAATACCTTATAGATAAGATAACCGTTTGGCACCTCGATCACCGGTGTGGTCTCCCCTTCCCGCAAGGAGGATACAATCTCAGCCAGATTCCACCCGTCCTGGAGGTAAAACCTCTCCGGGGTCGCCGACCTCTGAGAGTACTTCGCCGCCACCTGGGCGAATGCATCCCCCATCTGGAGCCGTTGATAGGCCTCCTGGATGGCGATGGAGGCCTCCTCCCGAGTCTGCGGACCATCTTTAGGGTGGCAATAGCGGAAGATCGACTGGACCTCAACGCTACGGGGCAACAGCACCTTTTGATCAAGAGAGGGCATGGCGCGAGCATAGATCTCTTTTGTCATGCGCTCAAAGGCCGCTGTCTCTTCACGCAATTGCTCTTGCAGGGCATCCTCCGTCATCCCCAAACGCCCGAGGAGGGCCTGGTATGCATCCAGGGAGAAGAACTGTTTTTTTAGGGAACGCCAGAGGAGAAGAGCACCGTCAGCCTCAAGGATGGAGGATGATGGGTTGCCTTGTCCGGGTTGCCTTGATATCACCTGGGGAAGGGAGGCGCGCGAGCGGTGCAGGTATCCCTTTACCTGCTTGATATACCCCGCATCGCATTCCTTCATCCCCTGATAGGAGAAATAAGAGAACCCATTCACCCCGATCTCCTTGAGTCCCTCTACCTCTTGCTGTATCTGTATTGGGTCTTTGATCCATGCCCCCAGCCCGGCGAATACAACGCGACCCTGCGCCCTCCTTTTGGCCTCAGCCATCTGGGCTAAAACTCTGTGTTGATCACCATGGTAGGCCATGGGGACGATGAGGTCCACGTACCCTTGGGCGATCCAGGTGGGCCAATCCTGTCCTTTGGAATAGTAGGCTACCTGGGGGTCGGGGAAGACCGCTGCAGAGAGGAGTGCCTGGGACCTGATGGACTTTACCTCATGGTGGAGATCCTTTATGAGCTCGGTAACATAGCTGCTCTTTTGCTCAGCCCAGAGGGAGTAGTAATAGTAGTGCCAGCGCAGGTGCAAGGGGAGTTTTCTCTCTATAAACCGCTCGGGTATGGGGCTCTGTACCCAGACAGAAAGCAACCGGGGGTCCACCCCCCAGCGCTTGATGAATGCCTCCAGGGGCTCTTGATTGAACCCCCAGCGGGACCCCGGATAGCGGATAAAGTCAAGGTGTATCCCATCCACGTCATATCTCTGGATCACCTCCCTGCAAACCTGCAGGAAGTACTTCCGGACAAGGGGGTTGGCCGGGTCAAGGTAAAGCCCTTCGCTGGATTCTCTAACCCGCTCCGCTTGATTGTACTGGGTGAGGTTTCGCCCGTCGTCATCCACGATCAGCCACTCTGGATGGCTGTTGACTACGTGCTGTGGGGAGAGGGGATAGGGGGGAGGATAGGGCCACACATAAAAGACGTTCAGCCAGGCGTGAATCTGCACTCCGGCAGCATGTCCTTGCTGCAGGACGTAGCCTAGAGGATCATATTCAGGGGGTGTTTCGACCAGGGCCTCGGAGCGTGGCACGACCCGGGAGTGATAGTAGGCGTCACCGCGGCCGTGGACCTGCACAAAGAGGAGATTGAACCTCCCCTGTCGGGTATCATCCACGATCTGATCCAAGACAATGGGGGAGTTCAACTGGTATCTCACCACCCATATCCCCCTCCCCTCGCGCATGAAGCAGCCGCTCATGGCGAGACAGAGGCAAAGGAGCACCTTAAGGATGTTCGACAGACGCATCATAACTCCCCTCCCGGAAGACATCGTTTAAGGATCTGTACTCCCCCCCTGCATAGATCTGGAACCCGGAAAACCCCTTACTGATGACTACCAGGTTGTCCCGGTACCAGAGGCTGGTATATACCGCATCCTCTGCCAGGATCTTTTGGATGCGGCTGTATAGTCTCTTGCGCTGTATCTGGTCGACGGTGCGCCGTGATGCCTCCAGCAGTCTGTCCAGCGCGGCGTTGAGGTACCGACCTCGATTGGCCCCGTTGGGTGGAACGCTGCTCGAGTGAAAGAGGTAATAGAATATATCCGGGTCCACCACCCCTATCCAGCGCAGGGAGTAGACCTGAAAGTTCCCCTTCGTAATATCGTCGAAAAAGGTCCCCCACTCAAAGCTGCGCATCTCCAAACCGATCCCCACTTCTTTCAGGTACCCCTTGATAATCTGGGCGATCTCTATGGACTCCATGTCGGTGGATGTCTTATAGGAGAGGAAAAACCGCATTCGTGGTCCATCCGCGTCGGGATCGGGAAACCCAGCGGCGTCCAGCAACTCCTTGGCTTGCTCGGGGTCATACGCGTATCTATGGATTGCACCTTCGTAGGCCCAGTTGTAAGGGGAAAGGACCACCCCATCGGCCTTCATTGCCAGACCCTTAAGGGTGTGGGCGATGACGGCCTCCCGGTCGATGGCATGGGAGATGGCCTGGCGCACCTCTTTATGCCTCAGAATGGGGTCAATCAGGTTATAGCCCAGGTACTGATAGGTAATCCCCTGCGCCTGGACGACCTGTACGCCCGGAATCATCTGCATGAATTTCACCGCATAGGCAGGCACGCAGTTCTGCAGGAGATCCACCTCTCCTTTTTTCATCTCCAGCAGACGCGTGGTGGTGTTGGCCAGGATCCGGAACCGGATCCAATCGAGCCGCGACTTCCTCCCGAAGTAGTGGGGGTTGGCGACAAGCACAAGTTCCTCCCCTGGCCTCCAGCGCTTAAGAAGAAAAGGACCTGATCCGACAGGAGGGTCCTTGAGCCCCCAGGGGCTCCCCCGGGGGCAAATCCCCACCGTGAGGGCAT
>MGQF01000076.1:13672-24978 GCA_001797745.1 Deltaproteobacteria bacterium RBG_13_52_11 | reverse complement strand
CGATGACCTCAATCGTCCTCACCGCTTCGTAGGAACCACGCTTGGGTGAGCGATGAAGGGGATCCATGATGGAGGTGAAGGTGGCACGCACATCCTCGGCCGTAACCTCCCTCCCATCGTGGAAGTGCACACCCCTGTGCAATCTGAAGATATAGGTCCGCGCATCCGGTTGAGACCACGAACGGGCAAGATCGGGTATCAAGCGCCCCTTTTCGTCCAGCTGCAGGAGGGAGTTGTAGATAAGGGGGGCGATCTGCATGGCCCTGGCCTCTACCGCCAAGCGGGGGTCCAAGGTGGCGATGCTTCCATCAAGCCCCACCCGTATCCCCGTGCCGACGAGGGTTTCCTGCGAACCACATGCCATTATCAAGAGGAGTGGTAAGAGGAGAATAACTCTACCCATAGGAATCGTGAATCGGGAGCCCTCGGGCGAGATAGGTAAAGTAGGGGTCAGGGATGCCCTTTACCCTCCCTGCGGCGTCGACGCAGAGGTGTTTGGTCTCACCTTCTACGAGGGTTTCCCCCGGCCCCTTTCGCAACACCTGATATCTGAAGCAGATCGAGCGACGCTGAAGGGTGTGCAGCGAGGTTCTCACCGTGACCACCTCATCATACCGGGCGGACTTACGATACTTACACGTAGCCTCGGCCACCACGAGGTGGTAGCCCAACTCCTCAAGCTCGATGTAATTGAAGCCCCGCTGGCGGCAATATTCCGATCGGCCCATCTCAAACCAGATGAGGTAATTGGCGTAGTAGACCACCCCCATACGATCGGTCTCCGCATAGCGAACCCGCAGATCAAGCTCCACGCAATCATCATCCCTCAGACCTCGTCTGTTCACTCAACTCCTCTCTCTAGAGGGCTCGAAAGTACTCTGGGCGCAGCAAGGCGGGGTCCCTCTTGGCCAATACCTCATCGATGAGTTTGAGGGTAGCCTCTTTGTCCTTGGGCATCCTCGCCTTGATAGGAAGGTAATTGGAGGCGTGGTTGGAGAAGAAGAGGCCATGCATGTCGGTGTGCGCTATCATGGTCCTCAACTCCTCGATCAATTCAAAGGGCGTCGGGAGAACGAACCTCCCCTGAGCTATCTCCTCGTAGAGGGGGGTCCCGGGGACGACGATCAGCGAGAGGGCCCCCACATAGTCCGGGTCCATCTCCGTCAGGATCTGGCCTGTGGCGATGGCGTGTTCCCTGCTGCGCTCCCGCCCCCCAATTCCCAGCAGGACCGTCACCGAGAGCTTTATCCCCGACTCCTTCACTTTCCTGCCCACCTGCACCAACTTCTCATAGGTTGTCCCCTTCCGCACCCTATCCAGGACGACCTGATCCCCTGATTCCACCCCCAGGTAGATGATTCCCAGTCCCGCCTCTTTCAGTTCCCGGAGATCCTCTACTGTCTTCTTCAGGATCCCTTTGGCATTGGCGTAGATTCCCACCCTCCTCAAACGGGGGAGTTTTTCAAAGAGGTAGTCCATAATCTCCATCAACCTGGCTTGTGGGATGATAAGGGAGTCACCATCGGCCAGGAAGACTCGCTCCGTGGTCCAGCCGGACTGGGCGGCCTCGTCGATGTCCTCCTTGATTTCCTCAAAGGTCTTGATGCGAAATCGCTTGTCCTTATAGGAAGGGCAAAAGGTGCAGCTATTGTGGGAGCACCCCACGGTGATCTGGAGAATCAAGCTGTCCGCCTCGCTGGGAGGACGATATATGGCCCCTTCGTATTTCATTGCCTCTGAACTGAACTTTTACATGCTATGTAAAAATTTAATCTTTCTCCTTCTCTTTTGCAACCCCTTCTTCCTCGAAGATAAAGAGGACCTCATTCTCCTTGATCAGACCCAGATCCCTCCTAGCCACTGACTCGAGGTATCGGGAGTCTTCACGCAGGCGTTTGATCTCATCTTGAAGCGTCTTGTTCTCATCTTGGATACGGTTTACATCGGCAAGGATCCTGTCACGCTCCCTCCTCAAGTGGATGATCTTGACCACCCCCTTCTCTCCGAAGAGGGAAAAATACCACACGAGCAAGATGAGTCCTAGTAAGAAGATGGAAAGCCCCCTTCTTTTCATCTCAGAGATGCGGCTCATTTCAGCACCGACTTCACGGGGATGGTCCCCCACATCTCCACCTGTGGGACATCCGCAGGCAGAGGGTTGAATCGATACTTCTTAAGGTGATTAATAACCACCTCGGTTGCCTGAGCGTCACCCTTAACGAGGAGGATAACTTTGCCCACCGTGCCGTCAGGGAGGATCCAAAATTTAAGAAGGCTATCACCTTCTACTGAGACTTTCTCCTCCAGAGGATGAGGAGTGTAGTTGACCTTTCGGTTGGCAGCCGGCCCCCTGATCCCCACGGTAGCAGCCTCGGTGGATTTCTGCTCCTCACCCTCCTCCTTAGCTGCCTCCCTCAGGCTGGCGATGATCCGCTCGGTCTCAATATCCTCAGGCAGTGGGATGGTTCCCCCCTTGACGTCGCTGGTCTTCGGCCCGGGGACATCAGAGAAAATCCCCTCCTGCTCCCCCTTACGTACAATCTCTTCCAGCTCACGATAGAACCGGGAGCGCTCCAAGATCCTCATCTGCTCGTACTCATCCAGCTTCCCTGGGGGAAAGAGGCTCACGCTGGGCAGGGGCGGCTTGAGCTGCTCGCTCAAGGCCATCTCCGATAATCTCGTGAGCACTAACTCATCCCTGACCTTCTGCGCCAGTGAACCTTCCCAGACGTCAGTTCCCCTACTACTCCCTGGCCTGCTCTTATGCACGGGGTGCAGGTAACGGTCCACGGTACCTATCAGACTCACCACGATGGAGGTATCCATCGTCGGCTTGAGTGGATCGGGCACAACCAACAACACCACCAAGCGGAGAAAAAAGAAAAGGAGAACGAGGAGGACAATCCTCTTCACCATTACCCATATCCTATCTTCTTTTGCTTTCCTTCTCCTATAGCTCACCATCCACTCCTCCGGCTTCAGCGACAATGGAATGATCCTTCAGCGCGCTGGGGAAATGATTGACCCCCTTGCGGGATTCTTCGGTGTGAAAGGGCTTGTCACCTACATGCTGTATCCACTCCCCACCGATGATCACCACAGGGGGAAATCCCATCGTGGATTCTTCCTCTTGCCCAAACAGGAAAGAAAGGATGAAGAGAAGAAGAGCAGAACCGATGATGAGGGATATCTTTCTTGGTTCTGATCGTGCCATTGGGATAGCTGATAGGATAACTGAACATTTTTTCAAGGATATCAAAATCTATCGGCGGTGTCAAATGAGGTCACCGCAAGGCCCGTTGTTCCCTCGTGGGGACGTACCAGCGGATGAAGTTGTAGGTGATCCCAGCCGGGGCGGGTTGTATCCCCCTGAACCGGGTATGGATGACGGGCAGCGAATAAGGGACGAAGAGGAAGGTGTAGGGCTGCTCATCAGCCAAGATCTCCTGGAAGCGAAAATAGTACCTTTTCCGCTCCTCCCTGTTGAAAGTCCTCCTTGCCTTTTCAAGGAGTGTATCCACCTCTCTGTTTTTATAGGAGATGAAGTTCAACTCCTTATAGTCGGTCTTGCTGGAGTGCCAGATGTCATATTGATCGGGGTCCACCCCCGTGGACCACCCCAAGATGACGGCCTCAAACCTCTTCTTGTCGATATATTCGTTGATAAAAGAGGCCCACTCCATGACCCGCAGCTTCACCCTGATCCCTATCTGCCCCAGGCGCCTCTGGATGAGTTCCGCAGACTTGAGACGCTCCTGATTCCCCCAATTGAGCAAGATGGTGAACTCAAAGGGTTTACCATTTCTATCGAGGATGCCATCGCCATCGGTGTCCTGCCAGCCTGCTTCCTGCAACAACCTCCTCGCCTGTTCCGGGTCATAGGGATACCTTTTTACGTGGGGGTTGTAATACCAGGTACCAGGTTTATAGGGTCCAGTGCTGGCCTCACCCAAACCCAGGAGGATCACCTTAATGATCTCCTCCTTGTCGATGGCATAGCTGATGGCCTGGCGCACCCGCTTGTCCTGAAAGAGGGAAGACAACAAATTATATCCTAGATAGGTGTAGGAGAAGGGGAGGTACTTGTACTTATGAAACTCCCGTTCAAAGGCGGGATCATTTGTCTGACGGCGATATTGGATGGGGGTGAGTCCCATCCAGTCTACCCCCCCCGCCTTGAGCTCGAGAAACATGGTGGCGGGATCGGGGATGATCCGGTAGATATAGCCGTCAATATACGGCCTCCCCTCAAAGTAGTCGTGGTTTGACTCGAGCACGATCTTCTCTCCGGTGACCCATTCCTTAAACCGATAGGGCCCTGTCCCGATAGGGTGGCGGGTAAGCTTGCTCTTGGTAATATCCTGCCCCGCCAGTAGGTGCTTGGGCAGGGCCACCAGACTCCCCCAGCTCGTCAGACCCGGGGCAAAGGGCTTGCGGTAGGTGACGCGGAAGGTGTACTTGTCCAAGACCTCGGCCCGCTTCACCTCTAGGTAGTCACCTGCGTAGGCGGTGGGGGTTTTGGGATCGGTGATGGTGCGAAATCCAAAGAGGATGTCTTCAGCCGTGAACGGAGCGCCGTCATGCCACCTGACCCCCTGCCGCAGGTGAAAGGTGATGGTCAGCCCATCAGGGGAAACCTCCCAGCGTTCGGCCAGATCCCCCACCAGGTTTAGGTCCTTATCGTATTTAACCAATCCATTATAGACGAGGCCGCTGATGTCGTGAGAGGCGCTGTCTGAGGAAAGCATGGGGATGAGGTTACTGGCATCGCCTATCGACCCAACGATGATGGTGTCGCCATAGCTCGGGGCATCATCCGCCTGTGCCCAGGCGCCGGGTGCACAAAGGAGGCATAACATTGTAAAAAGGGCTATATATTGACTTTTCATCTCTGTGGTGATATACGGTGATGACTTGGGGGAGGAAAAGGAAGGGATGCGCCGTCTCAACCCGCTGGAGGGTCTCACCGTCACGTTTCTGGGGATCATCATCCTCCTGATTATCCTTTGGTACCCCCATTTTCCCCATGGATGGCTGCTGCTCGTGCAATGTATCCCCCTCGTCTTGCTGGCATTGCTCGTGTCAGAGGCCAGGTGGAGGTGGGAGGAGATCAAGACAGTCCGTTTTATATGCAATTTTTCCCCCATCTTCTTCGTCATCGTCATCTACGAATTGCTGGGGGGGTTCATCCCCTATCTGCGCCCTGATGTCGACGACCTCCTCATCAGGATTGACCTGGCCCTCTTCGGGGTTCATCCCACCGTCTGGCTGGAAAGGTTCTTCGTACCCTGGCTGGCTGACATCCTCGCGTTGGCCTATGCCTCATACTACCTCATCCCGGTAGTATTGATCACCATCCTCTACTTCTGGGGGAAAGAGGAGGAATTCTCCCTGACCATCTGCACCCTCGTGCTAGGATATTATCTCTCCTTTGTGGGGTATATCACGATGCCCAGCATCGGCCCCCGGTTCACCCTGGCCTCCTTGCAGCAGGTCCCCCTCCAAGGAGGGGCTATCTTGAATTCCGTGGTTAATACCCTCAATGCCCTCGAGGGAAACCCGCGAGATTGTTTCCCCAGTGGACACACCCAGATGGTCTTGATCTCCCTCTGGTTCGCCTTTAAATATAAACGCCCCCTCTTCTGGATCTACCTCCCCATCTGTATAGCGCTCATCTTCTCCACGGTATATCTGAGATACCACTACGTAATTGACCTTGCCGCCGGGTTTACCTTCGCTGGTATAACTCTGTTGCTCGGCCTCAAGCTTTGGGCGTGGTGGGTCACAGGGGTGACTGAAAGATCCGGTAGGTCTTATATCTCCTCCCCCCCAAGGCCTCTATCCCCTTCTGCATGAGGTGATTGTCCTCTAAGATCCAGGACATCTCCCCCCAGTGATACCCCCTGGTCTGTCCGCGCCGAAATAGGTCCATATACAGGAGGGTTTCAATCCCTCGCTTCCGATACTCCGCCTTGACCCCCAGGAGCAACACCCTGACGGCCTCAATCTTTCGGGCATAGTAGAGGAATTTCAGCAGACCCAAGGGGCCCAGCCTCCCGTTGAGCCTCTTGAGAACGAAGTTGTAGTCGGGCAACGCCAGGGCAAAACCCACCGTTTCATCCCCGATTTCAGCAAAGAGGGCGAGGTCAGGTACCACAAGGGGTTTCATCTTTTTGACCATGAGATTCATCTCCTCATCGGTCAGGGGGACAAACCCCCAGTTATCTCGCCAGGCCCCATTGTAGACCTCTTTGACCCGCATCACCTCTTCGTTGAGCTTTCTGAGGTCGATAGGACGAATGGTAAGCCCTGGAACCCTCTTGATGACGCGTTCGCTGATCCGCAGCAAGCGCTCGGGGAAGCCTCCATCGTCGGCCATGAAGTTGGCATAGAGGTCCTTGGCCTTCTGCAGGCCGCAGCCCTCCAGCAACTCCCTATAATAGGGTGGATTATAGGGCATCATAAAACAGGGAGAGGTATCAAATCCTTCGATGAGGAGACCGCACTCATCGTTAGTGGAGGGGTTCACTGGCCCCATCACCGTCTTCAAACCCCTCGCTCGCAAAAAGCCCTTGACCTGATCTAACAGGGCGCGGGGTACCTCGAGATCATTGACGGATTCGAAAAAGCCGAAGAACCCGGTCTTCTCCCGGTGAAAATCAATATAGTTCTGGTCGATGATGGCGGCCATGCGCCCCACGACAGAACCATCTTTTGTCGCCACATAGGGGACGATTTGGGCATGGTGCAGAAAGGGGTTCTGGGAGGAGAAGAGAAAGGCATATTCCTTGAGCAGGGGGGGGACCCAGTAGGGATCTCCCCTGTAAATCTCCCAAGGCATATGGAGAAAGGTCTTTAAATCATCCTTGGTCTTGACCTCTTTTATTACAATGCTTCCGGCAGACATGTCAGATGACGCCCAGTTGCCGCCCGGCCCGTCCAAAGGCATCCAAGATCCTGTCCAGCTGCTCCTCAGTATGGGTGGCCATATAGCTGGTGCGCAGCAACTCCCTCCCCGGGGGGACAGCGGGAGAAACGGTGGGGTTCACAAATACCCCGTACTCCTGCAAAAGACCGCACATCTTAAAGGTCTTTGTCTGATCACCGATAATGATGGGGATAATAGGCGTATTGCTGCTCCCCGTGTCAAAACCGAGCTCCTTGAACCCCTTCAGCATCTTGTGGGTGTTGTGCCAGAGCCTCACCCGTCGCTCGGGCTCATTTTGGATGATATCGAGGGCAGCGCTCACCGCTGCCACCAGGGGGGGCGCGAGGCTGGCGCTGAAGATGAGTGAGCGGGCGAGGTACTTGACATAGTTCGCTACCTCTCTTGAGGCAACAATGAATCCCCCAATGGCAGCCAAGGACTTACTGTAGGTTCCCATGATCACGTCCACCTCATCCTCCAGGTGGAAGTGTTCGGCGGTCCCCCTTCCGCCCTCGCCCAACACCCCGACGGCGTGGGCGTCGTCCACCATGACCCGTGCCCCATACTTCTTGGCCGCGGCAACGACCCCAGGCAGGGGCGTGATATCCCCCTCCATGCTGAAGACCCCATCCACGACGATGAGTTTTCCTCCCTTGTCGGGCAAGCTGCTCAGCACCCGCTCGAGATCAGCCATATCGTTGTGCCGGAACTTCTTTACCTTCCCGAACGAGAGGCGACAACCATCGATGATGCTGGCGTGATCGAATTTATCCAGGACGACCTCGTCATTTCTCCCCACGAGGGCAGAGATGGTGCCGAGGTTGGTCTGGTATCCAGTGGCAAAGACCACCGCGGCCTCTTTGTGGAAGAAGGCCGCCAACTTTTCCTCCAGCCTCTCGTGGATGTCCAGGTTTCCGTTGAGGAACCGGGAGCCCGCGCAGCCGCTGCCGTATTTCTCCACCGCCTTGATGGCCGCTTCTTTCACCTTGGGATGGTTGGTGAGGCCCAAATAGTTGTTGGAACCCGCCATGATGAGCTTTCGGCCACCGACGATCACCTCGGTATCCTGGGCTGACTCTACCTCGCGAAAAAAGAAAAAGTAACCAGCGTCCTTGATCTCATCTGCCTCTTTGAACTCATAACACTTAGCAAAAATATCCATTAACCGCACCCCCTCATAGCCATCCTTTTTCTTTATACCATCGGAGAGTAACCCTCACCCCCGCCTCCAGGCGAAAGCGGGGGCGGAATCCGAGTTGTTTCTTCGCCTTGCTTATATCACAAACCCAGTTTCGTTGACTGGCCTCGGCACATTTACTTCGATGGAAAGATGCCGGTCTTCTCCTCACCAATCCCCACCCATCT
The DNA here is from genome assembly GCA_001797745.1 of Deltaproteobacteria bacterium RBG_13_52_11. Lineage (GTDB taxonomy): Bacteria > Desulfobacterota > B13-G15 > B13-G15 > RBG-16-54-18 > RBG-13-52-11. Next base: position 16,685 of record MGQF01000076.1, on the reverse strand, counting down.
GCCGCCGCGGCATAGAACCAGGCAATCCAGAGGGGGATATGGATCTTACGCAGTTTGACGTGCAGCGAAGAAGATACCACATCAGCGAAGAAATCCAAAGAGTACCTTTCTCCATCCGCTATGAAAAAGATCTCACCCGAGGGGTGCTCCCGCCGGATGGATAAGACAAGGGCCTGAATAAGGTCTTCTACATAACAGAAGCTCAGAAATATCGGCTCCCTGCCGAGCAGGGGGATGTAACCCCTGGAGATGCGTTTGAAAAGTTCAAGCATATATGCATCCCTGGGGCCGTAGATGGCGCATGGACGCAGGATCGTCACCGGGAATTTGTCCCGGCAACTGAGGACTACCTCCTCCCCATGCACCTTGCTTTCCCCATAAGGGGAAACAGGGCATGGCGGGTCTTCCTCCTTCTGCGGCCTCTCCGCAGGAGAGGGACCCGCAGCGGCCTGGCTCGAGAGGTAGACAAATCGCTTGATCCCCCGGATCTTCCGCGCTGCCTCTATCAGCCGTTCTGTTCCCTCCTTATTGGTCCGGTAAAAATCCCTCCTGTGCAGGGCCTTGGTCGCCCCCCCCAGATGGAAGATATGGGAGAACCCTCTGAGAGAGGGGAGTTTGCCCTTCCCGAGCAAGTCTCCGTGGATGAACTCCACCCCTTTGCCCCTGAGCCAGCGCAGATCACTGCTCTCGCGTATCAGGGCAGCCACCTCGTACCCCTTCCAGAGAAGCTCATCCACGAGATGGCTCCCAATAAACCCTGTGGCCCCGGTTACGAGAACACGCTCACCCACCGCTTATCCCCCTGATTAAAATCCAGGCCCTTATACCACACCCCGTGGGAAAAGACAACCGAAAGGTGAATCGAGAAGATTAGGTCTTCACCATTTGACTTTAGACGACCAGTATAATAGAGTTTCCGGTATGAATGAACCCTTGAGATTTTCTATTGAAAACGCTGTCTATCATATTACCGCGCGTCGTAACAGAGAAAGAAAAATATTTTCTTTATCAGAAAGATAGAAGAGCTTTCGGTATGGATTATACTGCCTTTTAACAAGCACCTAAAAAATTTGAGCTCAAGATCAAAACAGATAAAACCGTGATAGATAAGATGCTGAAAGCCTTGGGAAAAGGTGATGCTAAATGGTGAGACCTGACGCGAATTTGAAGCGGATCGCTGATCTTCTCTTTGAGGTAGGGATGTTGAAGAGGACCCCCCGAACCGGTTACCGTTTTCTGGGCACCGGAGCGGAATCGGTGGCCGAGCATCTTTTCAGCACCGGTTTCATCGGATATGTCCTGGCCCAATTGGATGGGGGGGTTGACGTCTTTAAGGTAGTCAAGATGTGCCTCTTCCACGACCTCCCCGAGGCCCGGACAGGGGACCAGAACTACGTCTACAAAAAGTACGTCCAGGTGGATGAGGAGCGGGCAGCCGAGGATTTGGCTGCCGGGCTCCCCTTCGCCGATGACGTCAAGGGGCTAATCGCGGAGTTTAACGCCCACAAGACGCACGAGGCCTTTCTCTCCCACGATGCCGACCAGCTGGCGTTGCTCCTGCAACTGAAAGAACACAAAGACCTGGGTAACCGCTATGCCGATGAGTGGCTTCGCAATAACGCCAAGCGGTTACAGACAGAAGTGGCCAAGAGACTGGCTGAAGCCATCCTGCAGACCGATCTATCCGCATGGTGGTTTAAGGAGGAAGACGCGGACTGGTGGATAAAGGGAAAGTAACAAGGGGCCGCGGACTGGTGGGTGAAGGGGAAGTAGAGAAGTTCTTCGCCATCGGTGACATCCATGGTAATTTGTCACAGCTCGAGCAGTTGATGGAGGAGATCAAACCCGCCCTGAACCAGCAGAAGGATACCCTGGTTTTTTTGGGGGACTACATCGACCGCGGGCCCAATTCCAAGGGTGTTGTGGACCTTATCCTTCAGTTACGAAAGGATCTCCCGCATGTGGTCTGTCTCAAGGGGAACCACGAGGCGATGTTCCTCGACTGGGTCCTCAACGGGAGAAACTATGACCTCTACCTCTACAACGGTGGTGCTGCCACTATCAGGGATTATTCTCAGAAAGGTGAGTTCAAGCTCCCTCAAGAACACCTTGATTTCTTCACCTCGCTGCTCTTGTACTATGAGACGGAGGAATACATCTTCGTCCACGCAGGGCTGAGAGGGGGCATCCCTCTGGAGGAACAGGACCCCCACGACCTCATCTGGATCAGGGATGAGTTTATCCTCTCACCCCACAACTACGGCAAGATAGTAATCTTCGGACACACCCCCCTGCAGCAGGTGTTTATAGCACCCAATAAGATCGGCATTGACACCGGCGCCATCTACGGAGGGAAACTCACCTGTCTAGAACTCCCCGCCCAGCGATTCTACAGCGTTTGATCTTTTATCCCGCCCTAAAGCTGAGACTTCTCTCAACTTCTTTTCCGGCGGACCGGGGGAGCGGTATAGATATCTATGATGGCCAGACAGATGGTGATGACGAGGGGCCCGGCGATAAAACCCACCAGGCCGAAGAAGGCGAGCCCTCCCAAGGTGCTGAAAAAGATCAGCAGGGGATGCACCTGCGTCCGCCCGCTGATGATGAGGGGGCGCAGGAAGTTGTCCAAGAGGCTCACCAGGGTCGCGCCCCAGATGCCGAGGATCACGGCCTTAAGGTAGGCCCCTTGGATAAGGAGCAGTATGGTAGCGGGGACCCATACCATAAAGGGACCCACAATATGCATAAAGGAGAGCAGGGCCATTATGATCCCCCAGAACAGAGGAGAGGGCAGTCCCACGATGAAAAAACCCAAGGCCCCAAATCCCCCCTGCAACAGGGCCACCACGATGCCGCCGTAGATGGTGGCCTGGATCATCTCGACTATCTTTCTGAGGACGTGCTCCCGCTCCTTGGTGGAAAGAGGGACAAGGGCCTTTATCTTCGTGACGAGCTCCTTACCGTCTTTGAACAGGAAGAAGAGGGTGACGGCTATCAGGGCGAACTTGAGAAT
>MGQF01000076.1:5524-13653 GCA_001797745.1 Deltaproteobacteria bacterium RBG_13_52_11 | reverse complement strand
ATGAATTTTGGGGCCTGGCCCGCCACATACATGTTCAATTTTCTCAGATTATCGAGCAGGACGGTGCCGAGGTCTATCTGGGAGAGATCAAAAAATTGATCGAGCATATCCCCGATACCCTGAAAGAACCGGACCTGTTTGAGATTCTCGAGCAGGGTTACCTGTTTTCCCTCGGCGATGAACTGCTCACAGTACTGGTATATATGCAGCAACTCTTTGGCGAAGAGGTTGAACAGAAGGCCTGAGGGGATGACGATGGCGATGATGACGACGATGGTCGTCGTCAGGGCGGCCCACCCCCGTCGGTCGCGGAAAAGCCTATTGGCCACCGCAAAGAGGGGGTAAAAGATGATGGCCAAGATGGCGGCCCAGGTGAGAATCGAGAGAAAGGGGGACAGGATGCGGTAAAAGAGATAAAAGGCCATGATGACCAGTGCCAGAAACAATAAGTTAAACAAGGACTCTTTTTTCATGCTTATGCTCTATCCGAGGGACCCAATGCGGACCCCCCTCACCTCTGTGCGGAACTGCTGGCTCCTCCGCGTCCACAGGCCCTGATTATCAGGGGTGATCTCCCCGATCTCGCTACCCAACAGGTGCGCCAACTGCTCTTCCTCTACCCCAGCAGACCGGAGTCCCTCCTCTCCCCACTGGGGCAGCATCGTCATCACACCATCTGCCCCCCCTGCGGCGAAGAGCTGGGCCACGATGGAGATGATCCCCGTATCCTTTCCCAGACAGGCTACGTGCGCCCCTTGGATGGCATAGGCGTTGCCGTTGAAGGAGACTGCCAGCCCCCCTCCCCCCTTGACCAACTCCAGGGCCTGGAGGTCGGTGATGCTGTCCCCCACGTACATGACCTCGGAGACCTCGGCGCCGGTCTTCTGCAAGATTGCCCGCACGGCCGCCGCCTTCCCCTCCCCCCCGACGGGATCCACCTCCGCTAAGACCCTGCCGATCTGCATGCCGGCCATCTCCTCCCAGAAGACCTGATTGAGCCGCTGCACCACCCGCCTCCCTGCTTTAGGGAGATCCACCAGCCCCGTGGCCTCTTCCCCCCACTCGATCATGGGCATCCGGGCGACCTCCCCTGCCACCCCCCGCAGATACCCCTCTTCCTCCTGAGGGAGGGGATAGCAATCGAGCTCGAGCTCGGTGCAATAGGCAGCCTCGAAGGGGAAATCGATGACCTCGCAGAGGGCCCTGATATAGGGCTCGTAGCTGGTGCTGATGATAAAGGCAGGCATCTTTTTCCTGACGATTTGAAGGGTCTCCTTAGCCCCGGGCATCAGGAGGATGTTCGCGCGGGAGAACTCCTCGATCCGCTTGTCCGTCGCGCCAAAGGCCTTGAGAAAGGGGAGGATCAGACGCAGAGTGTCGCCGGCTTTATACCCAGGCCGCTTCTCCACATATGCCAGGTAATCGTCATACTTGCTCAGCAGGGAGAAAAACCCCTCCCCGTGGGGGACGAAATGGGCAGCCAGCTCCATGGCGTTGTCGTTCTTGGAGATCGGGCCTTCGCAGTCGGTGACAAAGATCCTCATCTCAGGCCTCTAGGTATTCCTCCACCTCTTGTGTAAGGGAGAGCCCCTTTAGCTCCTCCCCCTTACTGTCCACGACCCGCCCGTCCTTGATCCGGATCCTCCCCTCGGCCAGGGCCTTCAGGGTGAGGCAGATGAGGGGGATCTCACGGCGCACCCCCTCCTGACGGATCAGCCAGAAGAGGGGGCCTCGCTTTACAGGATCCTCCTCCCAGAGGGGGGCAAATGCACCACTCTGGATGGGAAAGGAGTAATAGGACACTACCGCCCCCCGGTCCAGCTCCGGGCTAACAAGGTGCATCATCGCCCCTGTGAAATCGGCCCGCTGCCTGATCAGCTCCTCGATCACCTCCTCCCATGCCCCGGTGGGGCCCCCTGGGAGGGCCGGGTGGAGGTTGATCAGTGGGTATCGTTGGCACATCTCGGGGCTCACGATCAGCATGTAGCCGGCAAGTACAAACAGGGCATTTTTATAGGAGGCAATCTTCTCCATCACCCCCTGATGGTATTCCGTGCGCCATTGATCCCGATCCGCCTGTCTGAGTTCTGGTCGAAAGCGGCGTGAGGAAAAAGTGATTGTTTTCAAACCCAATTCCTCGGTGAGGTCCAGAAAGAGATCGCTCTGTTCCGTCTCCCCCCTTTCCCGGTCGCAGAAGACAAAGGTTATCTCCCCGGGGATAAAGCCTTCTTTCATCTTCCCCCAGGCCGCCTGGAGCAGCTGCCTGGCTGCCAAGTCCCTCCCTGTGGAAAACCAACCGAATTGAAAGGGCATCGTCAACCCCCTTGAATCTCTTTTAGATCCTCGGCATCGGGGTATTGCTGCCTCCCATAGCCGCCGAGGCTCTTGGCCGCTACCGAATGGGCAAAGGCCAGGCAGCCATTCAGCTCCCTTCCCAGGAGTAGGGCGGCCAAAAACCCGGCATTGTAGACATCCCCTGCCCCCGTGTTGTCGACCACCGCTGCCTCCTCCTCGGGGCGGAACTGCGCCTCTCCCTCCGGGGAGAACAGATATGCCCCCTCTTCCCCCCTCTTGCAGACCACCATCTGAGGCCCGAGGGAGGCGATCTCCTTGCAACCAGCCTGATAATCGTCCGTGCCGATCAGGGTGCAGATCTCATGGTCCGTCGCGAAGAGGATGGATGATCGTTCAACCAGGGGAAGTATTTCTTTCATCCCCCTTTGGGCATAGAGCTCCCCAGGATCAAGGCTGATCTTTACCTTGGCAGGGAGGACCTCCATGAGCTTTTTCTGGGCATCCAACGGGGCATCTCCTACAAAGGCGCTCAGATGGAGGTATTGCCCCGCTGACAGATAAGAGAGATCCAGATCCTTAAAACGCAAGGCGTTGTTGGCATTGGGCTGGACCACGAGGGCCCGATCTCGGTGGCGATCTAAAACCACCAGACAGATGCCGCTGGCACCCCCTTGTTTTACCTGCGACCGGTCCACCCCTTCCATCTCGCTGAGGATAAAAGCGCCCTCCTCGTCGGCTCCCACCCTCCCCACAAACCCCGTCTGAAACCCCATCCTCGCCAGGGCCACCATGGTATTGGCCGCAGACCCCCCCCCGCTGCGAAACCGCAAGGTCCCCCAGCGCTCCAGTTCCTTCAATAACTTCTGGAACTCTCCAGGAGGAAGGGAGGTCTCCCTCCCCGCGTGAAGGGACCACCCCTCCTTGCGCAGGGCGGTCAACGCGTCGACCTCGTACATGAGGTCGAGGTTCAGAGCGCCGATCCCAATAACAGCCTTCATCACTATGGTGAACGATATCACGGGATAAAGATAAGCTCAAGGATGTTTCGGCCCTCAATGGTATTTTCGCCTTACGTGAGAAGTGAATCCCTACCCATGCCGGGCAGGGCATTCTGGCATGTTTTCGTAAAGAACGTCGGGACAGGCTACTTGTAGATCAATCGGGGAACTTGAAAGGGTTAACCCCTCAACGCGAAGCCGAACAATGGACCGTGTTATCTTTTGCGCCAGGGGTAAAGACAGACCCTCACCGGGATGAGTGGCGAAACTATGCCTTAGGGTATGCACCGAAGCTTGCTTTGCAACCCCTGCTTTCCCCAGGGGGACTTCGAATGCCTTCTGAATCGACGCGGGGTGAACATGATGCCTCCTCACGATGAGGTTTCGCGGATCCACGGCAAGAGATTTTAGAGGAAAGAGCCAAAACCAACCCCATTCCTTCCCCGCATTTGGATATTTCTTCTCAAGAACTCCTGGAAGCCAAACACCGTTTACATTCTTTCCCCTGTTCTGCTCATAGAGCGATCTCACCTCTGATATATGCCGTACAAGATAGTCCTTGAAGACCTCCCGGGAGCACGGTTCAGCGATCCTTGTCGCCCTTGCCAGACCTAACGATGATAACACCTTGTTGAAGGTCTATATCTTTTATCCGCAGCCTCAAATTTTTCCTTTGACTTTTTTAGATTTTATGTTTAAATAATAAAATTTGAATATTGAAGATTGGAATAACAGATGGACCTGCGTTTGATGATAATGGGGCTCTTGATGAAAGGACCGGCGCATGGCTATGACCTTAAACAGACCTTGGAGAGGGAGCTCAGTCCTTTTCTTGCGATCTCCGCTACCCCCCTCTACTATACGCTGAAGAAGTTGGAGCAGGAGGGGGTGGTCACCAAGTGGAGTACCGTCTCCGGCAGGAGGCCGCAGAAATATGTCTACAGCCTGACTGCCAAAGGTCAGGAGGAAATCAAGGAACTCCTTCTCAAGAACATCACCTATATTCATCGCCCCTCATTTAATTTGGATATCTCACTCTATTTTCTCAATTTTCTTGACCCCCACGACGTGGTCAAGACGTTGAAGGGGCGGTTGCGGGAATTTCGTAAGTTAAGGCATTTATTGCATAGGCAAAAGAAAGAACTTGTGTCCGATGCGACCCGAAGACGGGAATATATCATCACGACCCATAGCATCCGCTTTACCGAGGCTGAGATGCAGTTCATTCAAGATTTGATCGAGGCATTTTCCCAGGGGAAACTAGATGCAGCGCACGTTTTTGCTGAGGTGAAAGAAGACCATGATCGTCGGTAAATATCTGGAGCGGCAGGCTCAACAGAAACCCGATAAGGTTGCCATTATCTGTAACGAGGTGCAGTTAACCTTTGCTGAAATCAACCTCAAGGCCAATAGGCTCGCCAATTGGTTTCATGCCCAGGGGGTGAAAAAAGGTGACCGGACGGTGATGTTGCTCCCCAACTGCGCTGAGTTCGCGGTGGTCTACTTCGCCCTCATGAAGCTCGGGGTCATCGCGGTGATCCTTGATTTTCGCCTGAGTCCCTCTGAGATGGCCCCCATCTTCGATGAGACAGAGGCCAAGATCCTCATCACCCATGCCAAGCAGAAGACCTTTGCCGTGAGGATGCTGCGAGAAAAGAAGGACCTCCGCTCTCTTGTCTTTCTTGGGGACGAAGGAGTAAAAGAAAAGGAAAAAGGCATCTATCACTATGAGACGATCGTGAAGAAGGGGGATGCCAAGGCGCCGGATGTCTCCCTGCGGGAGGAGGATGAGGCCCTCTACCTCTATACATCGGGTACCACAGGGAAGCCAAAAGGGGTGATCCTGACATACGATCACCTCACCTATTTCCCCGAAACTATGAAGGCCATGAAGCCCTTAAAAGAAGGGGAAGTACAGGGGTCTGTGTTGCCCATGTCCCATATCTCAGGGCCGATCGTTCTTAACTTCCTGGTGGACATGGGTCACACCATAGCCATCATCGACGAGATCAGGCCCAAAAAGATCCTTGAAGAGATACAGCGGAACAAGATCAACTACTTCCACGCCGTGCCCCCCATCTATCAGATGATCCTCAACCTGCCGAGCCGGGACCGCTACGACCTGAGCAGCCTAACCTACGTCTCCATGATGGGGACAGTGGTCCCTGAAGAACTCATGGAGGAGTGGGTCAAGGAGTACCCCCACTGCCGGGCCCTGCAGGGGTATGGGGCCACGGAGACCTCTCCCCTGCTTACCCTCACTCACTATGATGATGCCCCCCGCAAGATGGCGAGCGCCGGCCGCATTGCCCCCCGGGCCGAGATCAAGATCGTGGATAAAGACGGCAAGGAGCTGCCGATTGGGGAGGTGGGGGAGGTGATTGCCCGCGGCCCCCAAATCATGAAGGGGTATTTCAAGAACCCCAAGGCCACCGCCGATAAGATCAAAGATGGGTGGTATTACACCGGCGATTTGGGGAGGTTCGACGAAGACGGCTATATCTATATCCTGGGCCGGGCCGATGACATGGTCATCATCGGGGGAATGAACGTGTACCCTTCCGAACTGGAAAATGTCTTGATCGCCCACGACAAGGTGGCTGAGGTAGCCGTGGTGGGGATAGCGGATGCCGAGCGGGGTCAGGCCTTAAAGGCGGTGGTCGTCCCCAAAGTTGGTGAGGAGGTTTCCAAACGGGAGTTGATGCGGTTCTGCCGTGAGCGGCTCGCCAGCTTCAAGCTCCCCAAGGTCATCGAATTTCGCGACAGCCTCCCTCGATCCCGCACCGGGAAGGTGGCCAAGCGGGAATTGAAGGTCGTCGAGGAGGGGTTGAAAAAGTACTGGGAGTTTCTGGGAGACCACAAGAAGTGGATCGGGCCCGTGGTCCTCGTCGCCATCTGGTTTTTGGTCACCGTTACCAAGATGGTGGACCCCTTCTTTCTCCCTTCACCGTGGATCGTCGGGAAACACCTGGGAATATTACTGGCGAAGGCAGAGACGTACGAACACATCTTTAAAACCTTTTATCGCATGATGTCAGGGTATGCTATCGCAGCAGGCATGGGAGTGCCCCTCGGTATTATCCTCGGCTATTGGGAGAAGATCTATGACTCGGTGGAGTTCATCATCGACTTCTTCCGCTCCTTTCCCGCCACTGCCATGTTCCCCCTCTTTATGCTCGCCTTCGGCCTCGGGGATGCATCAAAGATCGCCTTGGTGGTCTTCGGCTGCGTGCTGCTCATCCTGGTCAACACCACCTATGGGGTCCATGGAGGCAGCCGCACCCGCAAGATGGTGGCAGAGACCATGAAGGCATCGGAGGCCTATATCATGACCAAGGTCGTCCTGCCTGAGGCCCTCCCCCAGATAGCCGCGGGGCTGCGGCTTGCCCTCTCGCTGAGCCTCATCATCGTCGTAGTCCTGGAGATGTTCATCGGGACGACGAGGGGGTTGGGGTATTTGATCTACAATTCCCACATGACCTACCAGATAGCCGATATGTACGCCTTCATCGTGCTGGCCGGCCTCATCGGTTACTTTATCAACCAGGGGTTTGTCAAGTTAGAGGACAAGGTGATCCACTGGGCGGGAAAATAAGCTTTCAAGGAAAGAGAAACGAAAAAGTTTTTGCGGCCTCATAATTAAATTTAGTACTATGAATAAAAGGAGGGAACAGGTATGAAGAAGATAGTAGCGATAGTAGGTATGATGTTTTTTCTGTTGGTCGCGGCTGCAGGGGCCTTTGCAGCAGAAGATGTGGTAAAGATCGGCTATCTGCGCATCGTGATGAGCCTGCCAACCTTTGTGGCGCAGGAAAAGGGCTTCTTTGCCGAGGAGGGGCTGAAGATGGAGCTGATCCCCTTCGATTCAGGTACGGCAATCATGGATGCCTTGCTCGCGGGGAGGATCGATTGCATCGGCAGCACCGGCACCCCCGGGTTCTGGTTCGCCGCACAGACGGCGCCGGATCGGTTTAAGATCTTTCTCTTATACGGGACCACATCCTTAAAGGATGACAACTCCTTTTCGGTGGTGGTCAAGAAGGACTCACCCCTCAAGAACCTCAAGGGGCTGAAAGGCAAGAAGGTAGGTACATACCCCGGTGCCACCTCTGTGGCCCTTGCTAGGGCGGTCATCCGGACACAGATAGACCCTACGAAGGTCATATTCACGGAACTACCCCCTCCCAACCTCATTTCCGCCCTAGCTGCTGGCCAGATTGATGCCTTCTTTGCTCCAGAGCCCTCCGGCATGATAGCGGTTTCCCAAGGGGTGGGGAGATTTCTCTTAAAAAGTCCCCTCACCCTTTTGAAGTTAGAAAAGGGGCTCCCGGGGGCGGCCTTCGCCTTCTCGGCAAATTTCCTGCAGAAGAGGCCTGCACAGGCCAAGAAGCTCAAGGCCTGCCTGGACAAGGCCGTTGTTTACACCAGGGGGCACGAGAAGGAGGCCCGGCCGTATCTAGTCAAGTACACCGGCCTTCCCGAAGCGGTTGCGATGTCCATCCCCTTTGATGAGTGGATAAAGCTCGATGAATTCGACAAGAAGGCAGGGCAAGATTATTTCGATCTCATGTACAGAGAAGGGGCCTATCAGCAAAAGGTCGATACCACCAAGCTGTACTATGAGGACTAATGACAGAAAACCTGAGATAAAATCGGTAAAAAGAGAGGAGAATATTAATGAAAAAGATCTTGGCAACAATAGGCATGGTGTTTTTTCTGTTTGGGGCCGCCGCAGGGGCCTTTGCGGCAGAAGAAAAGGTAGTGAAGATCGGCTATCTGCGCATCACGACGAGCCTGGCGACCTTTGTGGCGCAGGACAAGGGCCTGTTCGCCCAG
>MGQF01000076.1:0-5510 GCA_001797745.1 Deltaproteobacteria bacterium RBG_13_52_11 | reverse complement strand
GGAGCTGATTCCCTTCGATTCAGGTACGACGATCATGGATGCCCTGCTAGCGGGGAGGATTGATGTCATTGGCACCAATGCCATCACCGGGTTCTGGTTCGCCGCACAGACGGCGCCGGATCGCTTTAAGATCTTTTTGACATACGGGACCCCGTCGCTGAAGAACCCGACCTTTGTGGCGATCGTCAAGAAGGACTCCCCCTTGAAAAACTTAAAGGATCTCAAAGGCAAGAAGGTTGGGACGTACCCCGGCGCCTCCTCTCTGGCATTGGCCAAGGCGATCATCCACACGCAGATGGACCCCAAGGAGGTCATCTTCACGGAGCTACCTCCTCCTAATCTGATCTCCGCCTTGGCTGCCGGGCAGATCGACGCCTTCTTCGCCCCCGAGCCTGAGGGGATGAAGGCCAGATCTCAGGGGGTAGGGAGGGATCTGGTCAAGGAGCCGTTAGGTCTCCTTGGCATTAAAGAGGGATTTGCCGGGGCAGCTCATGGTTTCTCAGCCCAATTTTTAAAAGAGAGCCCTCAGCTTGCCAAGAAGATCAAGGCGGCATACTACAAGGCCGCCGACCTTATAATGAAGGACAAAAATACCTACCGGCCCCTGCTGGTAAAATACATAGGGGTCACCGAGCCGGTAGCCATGGAGGTACCTCTCCAAGACTGGATAAAGATCGAGGCGCTCAACAAGGAATCGACACAGAAATACTTTGATCTCCTTTATAGAGAAGGGGCTTATCAGGAGCGGGTTGATACCACGAAGCTGTACTACGAAGAATAAAAGTTATAAAAAAAAATTAAGGAGGTTAAAATGAAGAGACTTGTATCGGTTGTACTGACGGTTTTCCTTGTGGTGACAGCAGGGCAGGCATTGTGTGCGGAGAAGGTAACGATAGGGCACCTCACCGTGGTCCCGAGCCTTCCCACCTATGTGGCAATGGAAAAGGGCTTCTTTGCCCAGGAAGGGCTGGAGGTGGAGTTGGTCCCCTTCCAGTCAGGGACTGATATCGTTGACGCCCTGATAGCAGGAAGGATCGACGCCGACTGCATGGGCGCCATCACCGGGCTCTGGTTTGCCGCGCAGACGGTGCCGGATCGGTTCAAGATCTTTCTCGTCTACGCGGCAGATTCCAAGGTGGACAACACTATGGTGGTCGTGGTCAAGAAGGACTCACCCCTGAAGGATCTTAAGGGCCTGAAAGGGAAGAAGGTGGGGACCTTCCCCGGGGCCACCTCTGTGTCCCTGGCTCGGGCGATCATCAAAAAGCAGACAGATCCTAAAGAGGTTATCTTCACAGAGATTCCCCCTTCCAACCTGATCCCTGCCCTGGCTGCCGGTCAGATCGATGCCTACTTCTCACCTGAGCCCTTTGGGATGATCGCTGTCTCTCAAGGCATCGGCAGGTATCTCATGAAAAGCCCCTGCACGTTGCTCGGATTAAAGCGGGGTATTGCAGGCGGGGGCTTCGCCTTCTCCACCAAATTCGTGCAGGAGAGACCTGAGGTGGCCAAAAAGGTCAAGGCCGCCATCGAGAAAGGGGCGGACTTTATCAAGACCAATGAGCAGGAGGCCAGGGGGTACTTGGTTAAATACGCCCAGCTTCCTCCACCGGTGGCTGCCCAGATCCCCTTTGAGAAGTGGATCAAGATCAAGGATCTCGACAAGAAAGGTCCCCAGGCCTATTTTGATCTCCTCTACAAAGATGGCGCGTATCAAAAGAAGGTTGATACGACCAAACTCTACTACGAATAAGATGGCACAGGAACGACCATACCTCTACGTTCGCGGCGTCAGCAAACACTATGACACGGCCCCCGACCCCCGGCTGGGGAGCGGGGGCCTGCGAGTGCTCGATAACATCTCCTTCACAGCCAAGCAGGGGGAGTTCGTCACCATCGTGGGCCCCAACGGCTGCGGCAAGAGCACCTTCTTCCGCATGCTGTCCGACCTCGAGGATATGGACTATGGAAAGATCCTCATCGGGGGCAAGACCATCGAGGAGGCCAAAATCGGCTATGTCTTTCAGAATTACCGTGAGTCCCTCTACCCCTGGCGCACCTGTCTCGGCAACCTTATGGTCCCGCTGGAGCTCGACGGGGTCCCACGGCGGGAGCGAAAAAAGAAGGTGGATGAGTTCCTCTGGCGGCTCGACATGAGCGTGCGGGAGGACGCCTACCCCTATGAGCTGAGCGGTGGGCAGCAGCAGATGCTCGGCATCCTCAGGGCACTCATCTATGAGCCGGATATCCTCCTCTTGGATGAACCCTTCAGCTCCCTCGACTTCCAGACCACCCTCTACATGCACGACAAGATCATGGAGGTCTGGGAAAAGACAGGGGTGACCACCCTCTTCATCTCCCACAATATTCACGAGGCGGTCTATCTGGCCGACAAGGTGGTGGTCTTCAGCAAGAGGCCGGCCCGGGTGGTGGAGGTAATCGAGACCAAGCTCCCCCGCCCTCGGGATTATAAGGTGACCGAGAGCGATCAGTTCTTCGAGGTGAGAAATCGGGTGATGGAGCTCTTTCGAGACGAGATCATGGACAGCTTCCTCTTCATGGAGCTGAGTGGTTTTTAAATTAAGGAGCATGCGATGAGCAAAGAAATACTGGTGCCGGCTGACGCCATCAGCCAGAAAGAAGCGATACAGGGCTGGAATGAGGCTGCCGAGGAGTTCGCCTCTCGCTTTGAGAAGCACGAAGAATTCTTCCACAAGTATATGATCAACCCGACGATCATCGATTTACTCGGCGCAGTTGAAGGTAAGGCTGTCCTCGATATGGCATGCGGGGAAGGACACTTCTCGCGGAAGCTCGCTGAGATGGTCAAGGGGAACATTCAGATAACCGGCGTCGATGCCTCAGAGACGCTGATCGAGATTGCCAAACGGAGAAACAAGGATTTTGCGAATTGTATCACGTTTCAGGTCGGGGACGCGAGCCGCATGGATCAGATACCATCCCACGCGTATGACATTGTGATCTGCAACATGGCCCTCATGTTTATTAAACAATATGAGGACGCTCTGCGCGAAGTCGCTCGTGTCTTGAAACCACGGGGAATTTTTGTCTTCTCATTACTCCACCCTTGTTTCTTAACCCCGGGTTCAGATTGGATCATGGATGATGCCCACAGTTCAGGTAAGGGAAAAAGAATCGGATGGAAGACGGATAATTATCACCTGCGACTTGCTTCCCGCGATGTCATGTTTGTTTGCGACACCCATGAGACCTATTATTTCTGCCGTACCTTAGAAGACTATTTTCGTGCCCTCCGAAAACAGGGGCTTCTGGTAACGGACCTCAGGGAGCCCTTGCCCCCCAAGGCAATGATGGAGCGAAAACCGGAATTCCAGGCCGAGGTAAAACGATCACTCTTCCTGATTATGAAGGGCGTGTTATTAGAAGATGGGTTTTCCCTTTGAAGGGTCATGCCCTGTGATTTTGGGCAAAGAGGTTCATCTCATGAGCCGACTGTTATAGAGCAGGATTTTTCGATTGTCGAAGAGGTCGGGGCTTAGAGTTTTTTATAATCGATGTGCCTCTTCCACCTCCGGTGCCACCACCACCACTGCTCCGGGTATCTTTCGATATATCCCTCGGCAAGCTTCATCAGGAATGAAAGGTTTTGGACAATATCACGCTCCTGATCCTCAGTGCTTTCCAGCGTGAAAGGTTTCTCGATGATGAGCTTATGCCGCCACCCGTTCTCATACACGATAAAGGCCGGGAGGATAGCGGCCCCTGTCCGCATAGCGAGGACTACTGGCCCCTTGAAGGACGGGACAGGATACCCGAAGAAATCCACCATGATGTCAGGATACGGGGGGTTTTGGTCTATGATGATGTAGACAATCCCCCCTCCACGCAACTGCCGCAAGGATTGTTGTGCCGCCAACCTCCGCTCACCGCCGTCGATAAATCCAACCCCCACGGTATCTGTCATGCTGGTGTAGAGCTGTGCTATGTACTTGTTCCTGGGTTTCTTGATGATGACCGCGATAGGATATCCTTCGAGGGCGAGTTTGGCCGCGAGCAGGGGGAAGTTGCCCAAATGGAGGCCCGCGATGATAATCCCTTTCCCTCTTTTGAGCGCTGCATCGAGGTGTTCTTTGCCCACTATCTCGATAAGCCCCTTCGCCACTGGTGGAGGGAGTAAGCAAAACTTCATTGACTCCAGGAAACTCGTGATGGTCCTCGTGAGACATTCTCTATAGATGGCGTCGATTTCTTCCGCACCCTTGCGGTTGCCGAAGACCAAGCGCAGGTTGGCGAGCGCGATTTTTTTCCGCCTTCCCGAAAAGAGGACCGCGATGCGTGCGAAAACCGTACCCAAGAGGTAGACCCCGGATAAGGGGATGAGCTTGATCAGGAGGATGATAGGAGGAGCGATAATGAAGGTGAGTTTTCCCCCGAAGGCCTCCCATTTGCGCCGCCACTTCTTTGTCATCATAACGACATCCCCCTCTTCATGTGAAGTGATACTATATCTTTCTCCTTTCTCCTTTGTCAAGGATAGTGCATTCATACGAATTGCCTCATAAAAAATGTTACCCGGATAGTGCTTAACTGGGGATCGTTGACTCATAATGGGTGTTACCGGATACCAGCTCTTCAAAGGAGGGTTGCTTATGAGTCCACGATCAAAAAGGGAATACATCGAGGCGATCTTCGTACGGTATAAGAATGCCTCTCCCAAAGCCAAAACCCTCATCCTCGATGAATTCTGCGCCACCTGTGGCTATCATCGTAAACACGCCATCCGCGTGCTCAGGGGGTTTAAACGTTTCCAAAAACCCCCATCTCATAAGAGGCGAGGCCGCCCCCCTTCATATCACCCTGAGATTATCCTTACACCCCTGAAACGAATATGGCTCGCAGCAAACCTCCCCTGCTCAAAACGCCTCAAAGTAATCCTGCCCCTCTGGCTGCCCGGTTACACCCAACTCTTCGGCGATCTTCCCCCAGACACCCTTAATGCCTTATTGCGCGTCTCTCCTGCCACTATCGACAGACTCCTTGCCCCTACCAGAATCCAGTATCAAACACGAGGCCGCACCACCACCAAACCAGGAACCATCCTAAAAAAACAGATCCCCATTAAAACCAACCAATGGGACGAATCTCGCCCCGGATTCCTCGAAGCCGATACCGTCGCCCATTGCGGCGAATCCGTATCCGGTATGTTCGCCTATACCATCGACTGCGTGGATATCGCTACCGGCTGGACTGAACAACGAGCCGTGTGGGGCAAAGGTGAAACCGGCGTCCTGGAACAACTCAAAGATATCGAACAATCGCTCCCCTTCCCCCTGCTCGGCTTCGATTGCGATAACGGCTCCGAGTTCCTCAACTACCATCTCCTGCGGCACTTCACCCACAGAAATCACCCCATCCAGTTCACCAGAAGCCGTGCCTATCACAAAGACGATAACGCCCACATAGAACAAAAAAACTGGACCCACGTCAGACAATGGCTCGGATACCAACGACTAGACAACCCAACAGTC